>NZ_JBLVOC010000025.1:146682-150922 GCF_053543575.1 Glutamicibacter sp. AGC84 | reverse complement strand
CGGCCGAAGTGGGGGACCTGCGCGACGGGCTGCAGGTCACCACGAAGGTGAACGGCGAGCTGGTCCAGGATGGCAACACCAGCGAAATGGTCTACACAGTGGGCGAAACGCTGGCGCATATTTCCCGGACCTTCACCCTCCGTCCCGGCGACCTGCTGGCGACCGGAACACCGTCGGGGGTGGGCTATGCCCGCGAACCGCAGTGGCTGCTGCAGCCCGGGGATACGGTGGAAGTGGAAGTCGAGCGCATCGGGAAGATCAGCAACCGGATCGTGGGGAACGAGGCGCGGCAGGCCGCCGGTCATACCCGGGATGCCGTGGTGCGCTAGGGGCCGGAGAGGCGCGGCGCTCAGGCTGGTGAATTGTGCTCTTTGACGATCTGGGCCAGCGCGTCTTCGCGCCCGGAGATGATCGCCTCGACCAATTGCTCATGGACGGCTATGCGCCTGCGCCGGTAAGCCGTGCCGGTCTCGGCACCGCTGTCGGCAAGGGCCGGTGCGGTGGACTGCTGCAGGTATCCCAGGGTCGAGAGGTACACGGCCCGCGCCATCCCGTTGGGGCAGATCGCCGCGATATCCCGGTGCAGGGCCCAGTTCGCCTGCATGAAGGCCTCCCAATCCGCCGTGGAATCCCGCATGGCCTCCATGGCGCGGCGCAGCCGGACAGTGTCGTCATCGGTCCGGTGCCGCGCGGCCTGGACCGCGATGAAATGCTCCAGTGTTTCCCGCAGCTCGATGGCGTCGCGGGTTTCGGCCGCCCCACCAGCCACGTTGAGCAGGGTATGGCGCAGCTTCACCACGGGGGTAGCCTGGGCGAGGAACAGGCCGCCGCCGCGGCCCGGGCGGATCTCCAGTATTCCGCGTTCGCGCAGCAGCCGCACGGCTTCGCTCACCGTTGACCGGGCCAGCCCGGTCTGGGCGCGGATTTCCTGCAGGGTGCTGACCATGTCGCCCGGGGCCAGCTGCCGCTGGCTAATGGTCTCCTGGATGGACAGCGCCAGTTCTTCGGCGCGCGAACGCGGCAAGCTGGTCTGGAACCGGCTTTCAGGACTCATCGCGGCGAACTCCCGGTGCTGTGATGCGCCTGGCCGGCGGCACCCCGAGGGGCCAGCCCGGTGCCAGGCAGTGGACAAGGCAACTATATAAGGGTATCGGTCCGCCAGCGCCGAGGCTGCTGGCCCAGGACCTTGGGCATGGCCCCGGAATCCTAGGCCATGGTTTCGGCGGCGATCTTCGAAAAGGCCTGGACCTCGGGCGAGGGCTGCTCATCTCTGGTCACCAGCAGAACCCAGACCCGATGCCCGGTCTCCAGCGGGATAAAGCGCACTCCGGGGCGGGCATAGGAGGAAATCACCGAGGATCCGGCGATATTCAGCCCGATCCCGGCTGCCACCAGCTCCATGGCCTCATCTGCTGAGTCCACCAGCGCCTTGATGGAGCAATGGCGGGCAAGCCCCGGATCGATCGCCTCGTACCACCCGGGCCGCGGCCCTTCCTCCTCGCCGCCTGCGCCGGCCGGACCGATCAGCCTCTCGCCGAACAAGTCCGTCACGGCCAGCCGATCCTTGCCCGCGTACCGGTGCCCTTCGGGCAAGGCCACGACCAGTTCCTCGGACCACAGTGCCACGGTCCGCAGCCCGGCGAAATCCGTGTTGGCATCCAGGGCGAAGGCGAAAGCGCAGTCCACCTGGCCGGTGCCCACCGCCCGCAATCCTCCGGTGAAGCCGCTGGGCCGCAACCTCAAATCGACCCGCGGCATTCGCGCGGCCGCTGCCTGCAAGATGGAACGCAATCCGGCGCTGGAGGCCGGCGTGCCGATCTGCAGCACCGAATCCTGCGGTTTGCGGGACCAGCGGGAGATGTTCTCCGCGGCATCCAGAACCTGGCGGGCCAGCGCCACCAGTTCCTGGCCGCGCCCGGTCAGCAGCACCGCCCGCGGGCTGCGCTCGAAGAGCTTGCAATCCAGGTGGCGCTCCAGCGCGGAAATCTGGGCGCTGAGCGTGGAGGGGCTCATGTGCAGCAGCCCGGCCGCCCGGGCGAAATGCAGGGTATCGGCCACCGCCATGAAACAGCGCAATTGATGCAGGGTAAGATCCACGCTTCGAGCGTAGCCCATGCGCCCGGCGAACCCGTGGCGCCGCGGAGCACCCCGCGTTGCCCTGGTGATGCGGGTTTCCCGAATGCTGCTTCGGTTTTTCCTGATGGCCAGAGGTGCCCTGGCGGACCGAAGATGGAAAGATGACTTCCTCTTCTTCGAGCTATCCGGTGCGCAGCGAATCGGCGTTGGAGTATCCCGGCGGTGATGGTGCCGCGCAGCTGATGGACCTCTATCTCCCGGATGCCGGCGGGCTCCCCGTCCCCGTGGTGCTGTGGCTGCATGGCGGCGGCTGGTTCACCGGCGACCGCACCCTGGCCCCGGATTTGGCCGGCATCGCGGCGCGCACCGGCATCGCTTTTGCCTCCATCGAGTACCGGCTATCCGGGGAAGCGGTCTTCCCTGCACCGCTGGAAGACGTCATTGCCGCCATCCGGCACCTGCGCACGCATGGGGAACAGTGGGGAATCGACGGCCAGCGCATCGGGCTGTGGGGCGCTTCGGCCGGCTCCCATCTGGCCGCCCTGGCAGCATTGGCGGCCTCCTCAACCGTTGCCGGCGCGCCAGCCGATGCCCAGGTCAGCTGCGTGGCGGCCTGCTACCCGCCGATCGACTTGGAGCTGATTATCGCGACGCAGCCTGCCGGGAAGACCTGGCAGCAGACTCCCGAGGGACGCTTGCTGGGCGAAGATCCGGGCACGGACGCCGGCCGAAAGACGGCCCAGGCGGCGAATCCGCTGACCCACGTCTCAGCGCTGGCCCCGCCGTTCTTGCTCTGCCACGGCACCGCCGATGCGCTGGTCCCGCCGATCCACTCGCAGATGCTGTTCGAGGCGCTGGCTTCCCATTCAATCGATGCCCGGCTGTACCTGCTCGAAGGCTACCGGCATGGATTCGTCAATCCGCCGGGGCGCCTCGATGTCCAGATCGCGGCGGTCATGGACGACGGACGGCTCCAGTCCGAATCCAGTGCCGCTGCAGTACTCAGGGACACCAAGGATCCAGAACCCCGGGACACCTCGTTCAGCTTCGGGGACATCGAGCAATTCCTGGCCACGCACTTGCGCCCCGGCGCACCCAAGCCCCTTGACGAATCAGGAGACACCGCAACATGAGCACCATTGATCTGGAACGCATCCATTCTCTGGCCCCGGTGGTCAACGCCTTGCCCGGCGAATCCGTTCCCTATTATCTCGCCTCGGGCGAAGGGGAACGGCACGAAGTCGACGGCCAGCTGATCACCGTGGTCGCCCGTACCCAGGACACCTCAGGGCTGTTCGAGGCGGCCTTCATCCTCGGCCCGGCCGGAGCAGGCAGCACCGGCTGCGCACTGGATTTTGTGCAGCGCTCCTTCTTCGTGGTCGATGGCTGCGTGCAGGCCACTGTGGCCGGGCGCACCCGCATCCTGGTCGAGGGCGATTCCTTCCACGTGGCTCCCGGCGAAGCGCTGGAGTACCGGCTGCTGAGCCACATGACGCGGCTGTTCATGTTCAGCGCTCCGGGCGGGGCGCTGGCGGACCTGCTGGGCTCAGGGGAGCGCACGGAAAGGCACCTGTTCACCATGGATTCCGCGGCCGCCGCGCAGCTGCAGCTCCCGCAGGGCATCGAGTCCGGCAGGTCGCTGCACTTGCCGACAGCGCCGGGCGGATACTTCCTGAATGCCGGCGGCGGCGACCACCGGGCTTGGCCCGATGCGCTGAACAGCTACCTGGCGCGGCCGTCGAATACCGGCGGACGCTACTTCGCGGTCAATACGCTGGCCGCGGTGCAGCCCTACATCATCCGCCACTTCCATCGCCTGCATACCGAGAACTTCATCTGCCTCTCGGGACGTGTCTGGCTCTGGGTCAATGGCCAGGAGCTGCTGCTGACCGCAGGGGACTTCCTGCATGCGCCGGCCGGAACCATCCACAGTTTCGCCATCGGCGCGCATAATACCCAGATGCTCGGATTGCTCACCGGCGGGGTCTTCGAGAAGTTCTTCGATGCGACCTCCGAGCCGACCAGCACCCCGGTGTATTCCGAGGGGCTGGTCGATCCTTCCACGGTGATCGCCGGGATCAAGGCGAACCCCGATCTGGACTTGCAGGTCGTCGGCCCGCCGCCGGAGCGCACACTCGCGCCGGGGCTGTAGCGCGGCCGGGGG
>NZ_JBLVOC010000025.1:140285-146662 GCF_053543575.1 Glutamicibacter sp. AGC84 | reverse complement strand
GACGGGGCAGCGGCGTATTCAGGCCAGCGAAACTCGTTCTGGGGGTTCACGCAAGATGGACGGTGCCAGCCGTTCAAGATAAGCCCTCGATTGCCCCACCAAATCCAGGGTTCCCTCCGAAAGCACGAACTGCAGTTGCAGCCCATCGCTGACTGCAATGCATTCTCGCGCGAGGGCCCGGTAGTCCAGATCCTCGCGCAGCGCGCCACTATGGACCTCTGCCATGAAGAATTCCGCGATCTCATGCGAGATGCGGGTGTATCTTTCCTGGAATAGCGCGTGGGCCGGGTTGCTCGGATCAGCGGCCTCGGCGGAAATCAGGACAAAGAGCTCGATCAGCCAGGGCTGCGAGGCGAAGAGCCCGCTCAGGCTCAGCAAGAGCCGCAGCGTCCTGGTCCCATCCAGTTCTCCCGTTGCCGCGTCGGCAATGCTCTGGGAGATGTCAAAACGGCGTTCTGCAATAGCCAGCAGCAAGTGCTGCTTGGTAGGAAAATGATGCGTCAAGCCGGGCGTCGTGATGCCTACGTCGCGCGCAATTTCCGCTAGTGACGTGCGCGAATACCCTGACGAACTGAACCTCTCGGACGCTGCTTCCAAAATGCGCTCACGCCGTTCAAGACCGACCGTGTAACTGCCGCGTTTGCTTCGTGCCATGGCTCCAGCTTAGCTTCCAATTTAAAACCTTGCACATAAGGTTTTCGTCCTCTAGTGTTGGATGCGTCGTGGATCACACGACTGGATGAAGGAGTATTCCATGGCAAAAAGAAGCTGCCACACCTTGCGCGTCGAGCACCTTGAGCGTCCGCTGATGCTTGATCCGATCAGCCCGAGGTTCTCGTGGATGGTGGAGCATCCGCAGGATTCATACCGGCTCACGGTGCGTGATGGCAACGGAACCCTGGCGTGGGATTCCGGCCTCGTGGACAGCGGCCAGACGACGCTGGTCGAGTACCGCGGAGTGCCGCTGGAACACGATGCCGACTACCTCTGGACCGTGCACAGCTTCTCGGGAACCGCGGTGCATACGGCGGAATCGCATTTCGCCACGGCACCCGATCTTTCCGCTTGGGAAGCCGAATGGATTGAACCGGCCCAGGAGCCAACCCACCGCGAAGAGCATTCATTCATGGACTGGATCAGGGGCGGGGCCGAGACGTCCCCGGCTGATCAGCGGCTGCGCCCGGCGCAGCTGGTGCGCCAAGACCTGCACATCCGCCCATCGCTGGCCAGGGCGCGGCTCTTTGCCACCGCCCATGGGGTGTACACCGCATGGATCAACGGCCAACAGGTGTCCGACGAGGTGCTGGCACCGGGGTTCGACAGCTACCGGCACCGGCTGAGCGTGCAGGGCTACGATGTGCTGGGCATGCTGCGCTCCGGCACCAATACCCTGGGCTTCGCAGTAGCCGATGGCTGGTGGGCAGGACGCATTGGACTGACCGGCACCAGTGCCCAGTTCGGCGACCGGCTGGCACTGACCTGGCAGCTGCATCTGGGCTTCGCCGACGGAAGCACCCAGGTGATCACCTCCGATTCCTCTGCTTTCAGCGCCACCGGGCCATGGAACTATTCCGACTTGTTCATCGGGGAGAGCTATGATGCACGCCGGGCCGATGAGTCCTGGATGCTGCCTGGATTCGAGCGGCCCGAGTGGACCCCGGTGCGCCTGCTCGGGGTGGATGCCTCGGCGCTGGTGCCCTTCCGCGGTGAACCGGTCCGCCGGGTGGCCCAGCTGCCGGTAGCCTCCATTGACCACCGCGCCGACGGGGTGCTCTTGGACTTCGGGCAGGTGATTGCCGGGCGGTTGAGGTTGAAGCTGCGTGGCCAGCAGCGAGGCCAGCGCATCACCATCGAGCACACCGAGACCCTTGATGCCCAGGGGGAATGGTTCCAGAACATCGCCGGGATGAACAAGGAGCAGACGGACCACTATATCTGCGCGGGGGAGGCAGAGGAGGAATGGGAACCGGAGTTCACCTTCCACGGCTTCCGCTACGTCCGCGTCAACGGCATCGGCCAGCTGGATCTCCAGGATGCAACAGCGGTGGTGCTCTCCAGCGACTTGGAACTGGCCGGTGGTTTCAGGACCTCGGATGAGCGGTTGAACCGGCTGCACCAGAATGTGGTGTGGAGCCAGCGTGCCAACTTCTTATCCATTCCCACCGACTGCCCGCAACGCGAGAGGGCCGGATGGAGCGGGGATATCCAGGTATTCGCCGGCGCCGCAGCCAATAACGCCGGAGTGTATACCTTCTTATCGCGCTGGCTGGAAAACCTGCGGGCAGATCAATTGCCGGACGGCCGGATTCCCATTCTGTCACCGCGCTCGGAGCATGATGCGCAGAGCGCGTTGGAATCCCCGGGGCTGGGAGCCATTGTGGCGGCCGCCGGGTGGAGCGACGCGGTGGCAATTCTCCCGTGGAAGCTCTACGAGAGCTACGGGGACCCCCGGGTGCTGGAAGAGAACTATTCGGCGGTGGGCCGCTGGATCGAGTACCAGGCCGCGGAGGCAGAACGCGGGCTTCCCCGTGGCCTGGAGGATCTGAAGCTGGGCCCTGAACGACTGGCGCGCCAGCGACTGCTCTACAATTCCGGTCCGCACTTTGGCGATTGGCTGACACCCTCGACGCTGGAAGGCGACGAGCCATTGCACGAGGCAATGGACCTCGCACCGAAACTGACCTCCGAGCTCGTGGCCCCGATGTTCCAGATCCACACCTTGGATCTGGCCGCGCGGATGGCCGAAGTTCTCGGCCACAGTGCCCACGCCGCCCAGTACTCCCAGCGTGCCGGAGAGGTTCGTTCCGCGTTTCTCGCCGAATATCTGGGAGAAGATGCCACGCTGCCAGTGGCGCTGCAGGGAATGTACGCCTTGGCCCTGGGCCTGGACATCCTGCCGGAATCGAAGCGACTTCGCGCCGGAGAGCATTTGGCGGCCCTGGTCAGGGCTCGCGGGCAACGGCTGGATACCGGCTTCTTGTCGACCCCGTTCCTCTTGGATGCCCTATGGGATACCGGACATCAGGATCTGGCTCGCGAAGTGTTGTGGCAAAAGCAGGCTCCGTCGTGGCTCTACGCGGTGGACCATGGCGCCACCACCATCTGGGAAGCCTGGGATGCAGTGGATCGTTCGGGGCAGCCACGCCATGTTTCCATGAATCACTATGCCTTTGGCTGCGTCGACGACTGGCTGTACCGCAAGGTGGCCGGGTTGACGCCAATGGCTCCAGGGTGGCGGGAAGCACGCATCGAACCGGATCTCTCCTGCGGCCTGGACCATGCCGAGGCCTGGATCCAGACCCCCTTCGGACGGCTTGCCGTCAACTGGAAGCTGGAACATGGCCACCTGTCAGTCACCACCGTGGTGCCCTTTGGGCTCAACGCGGTCCTGAGCCTTCCCGGGCAACAGGCCACGCTGGCACCGGGAACCAGCGTGCATCACCTAGACCTGTTTGCCACGGCTCAATAGGCACTACTGCTCAACACCCAATTACGTTCAAAGGAGAACAACGATGGCATCCACACTCGCAACCAACCAGGATGATCAACTGGCAGTCCGGGGAAAACCCAAGCTCGGGTTCTTGATCCTTCTGCTCTTCGCCGTGGCCTCGGCCAATGGAGCCCAGCTTTCGAACGCCATTTTGACGCTGTCATTGAAGTCCAGCGTCATCAGCTCGACTGCGGCAACAACCGTATTGTCCATTGCCGTAGGCGTCGGCAGCATCTTCGCGCTAGTAGGGTATCCGCTGCTGGGCCGGCTCAGCGATCGGACGCTGAGCAGGTTTGGACGGCGCAAGCCCTACTTGCTCGCAGGGGCCGTGCTGCTGCTGGCCGGCGCGGCGGCCACCCTGGCCGCTTCGGGCGTCGTGGCATTGGCTGCCGGCTATGCGCTGACGACCCTGGGCGCGGTGTGCGCACTGGTGGCCTGCACCGCGCTGGTCCCGGATCAGGTCGCGCCGGAATTCCGGGGCCCGGCTTCGGCGATGCTGGGCCTAGGCGCTCCGCTGGGGGCAGTGCTGGGCATCTTCCTTGCACAACTGGTCCAGCCGAACCTGGCCGCCATGTTGTTCCTTCCGGCCGGTGTTGCCTCACTGGCCTTGCTGCTGCTGGCCGCAAGGATTTCGGACCAGGCGATTTCCCGCGAAGAGAGGCCGTCATTCTCCCTGGCCGAATTCGCCGGGACCTTCTGGGTCAACCCCCTGCGCCATCAGGGATTCGGCTGGGCCTGGATCAGCAGATTGCTGATCTTTTTCGGAGTTGCAGCGGTCAACGCCTATCAGGCGTTCTACCTGATCATGGTGCATCACATGAATCCTGCCACCGTGGGCACGGCGATCCTCGTGGCATCGCTGATCACCACTCCCATCTCGATGATCTTCGCCCCGCTTTTTGGCAAGCTGTCCGATAAGACCGGGCGGCGAAAGCCATTCGTACTCGGTGCCGCCTTGGTCTTCGCCATCGGGCTTGGTCTGGTGGCCATGGCCACGACGTATCCGATGTTCCTGATTGCCATTGCTGTCGTCGGACTGGGACAGGGAGTCTACTTCGCTGTCGACTACGCCTTGATCATGGAAGTCCTTCCCGACCAGGACAACCCGGCCAAGGACCTGGGCATCATGAACCTGGCTAGCTCGCTGCCATCCTCGCTGGTTCCCGCAGTCGCCCCAATGCTCTTGCTGATTGGCTCTAGTGCCGCGAATCCGCAGAACTTCACTGCGCTCTTCCTGGCCGGCGCGGCCTGCGCCGTGATTGGTGCACTGGCCATCCTGCCGATCAAGACGGTGAAATAGTAATGCCCTACAGCAACCCGGTGATCACCGGGCATGCCCCGGATCCAAGTATTGTGCGTGTGGGGGAGGATTATTATCTGGCCACTAGCAGCTTCAACAAGTTGCCGGGCATCCCGATCCACCATTCGCGCGACCTGGTCAATTGGACGGTGATTGGTTACGCCGTGACTCGCCCGGCACAATACCGGCGTGATGGTACGGACGGACCAATTGAACTTTTCGCTCCGACGCTGCGTTATCACGACGGTACGTTCTTTCTGGTAACCACCAACGCACATCCGGGCCAAGGGAATTTCCTGGTTACCGCCACCGATCCAGCCGGCCAGTGGTCGGATGCCATCTGGTTGGACCAAGAAGGATTTGACCCGTCTTTGTTCCGGGACAGTGATGGCCGCTGGTACTACAGCCGCAGGAGTTTTGATCCGGATTCCCGGGACGAAGCCCTAGGCCCGATCGTGACGGCCCGGATTGATTTACAAACGGGTGAGTTGGGAGACTTTGTGCCGGCGATATCCGGGGCCGGTGGTTTTGTCACCAATGATATAGAAGGTCCGCATATCTTCAAGCGTCACCAGTGGTACTACCTCACAGCCGCCGAGGGTAGCAGTTGGAAAGGGCACATGCAGACTTTGGGGCGTAGTACGTCGCCGTGGGGACCTTTTGAGCCATGCCCACACAACCCGATTATGACCCACCGTGACCGGGTGGGTCACTGCATTCAGTCTTTGGGGCATGCGGACTTTGTTGAAGCCGTCGACGGAACGTGGTGGGTGGTAGCCCTGGGAACCCGCCATGCACCTTTGGCGCAGCATCACAACATCGGCCGTGAAACCTTCCTGCTTCCCGTGACATGGACCGATGACGGGTGGCCGGTCGTAAGTGAGGCGGGAACCACGGAGCTTCTAGTCGAGCAGGATACTCCGGGAACTCTGGGTCAGGATGACGTGGTGGATGCCGAACATTGGCTCGGATTGAAGTGGCCCGTTCCGTGCACGGTGGCAGGTGGTGAAGTTTTGCTGACCGGTGGAAGTTTCCCCGATGCGGGCCGCGACGCCGGTTTGATCTTGCGTCCGCAACAAGACAATGATCAGTGGTTTACTGCTGAATTGACGCAGCTTCCAGAAGGCTCACTGGCCGGGGTGGGAATATATCTGGATAAAAGCCACTTTGCCTATGCGGCGGTTGAGTTGGTGCAGGGACGACGGCAAGTTCGTTTCCGCGTCAGTCTTGATGGATTGGAACATGAACAGCTCATGCCGTTGGACGGCGCGGGGAATATCGTCTTTGGCCTTGAAGCGCGTCCAGATAAATACTACTTCAAGGTTGACGGCGAACCGGTTGGAGAGGTCGCTGCGAGGCTACTCTCGGCTGAAGCAGCCGAGTGGTTTGTCGCCGCGCATCTGATGCTGGTTCACGTTGGTGAAGGCGAAGCGCATTTTACCCGTGTTGATTCCCAATTACTTGAACCCAAGGAGTCTGCAGTGTTACCCGCGTTTTTGCTTTGAAATGCAAGATGTTTTGCCCCAGGGTTTGTATAACCCGGTTGATCGAGTCCTAGAGAGATGGAGCGGGTAGTGAAGGGCGGGG
>NZ_JBLVOC010000025.1:126700-140265 GCF_053543575.1 Glutamicibacter sp. AGC84 | reverse complement strand
CCCCCCGCCTTCGGTGTCATCGGGTGTCTAGTGGCTTAGGGCATGACTCTCCTTGATTAGCGAGCACGGACCTGACGACCAGTGCGGCCCTGAAAGTTCGTTATTAGAAAGTGCGAGCGAGTGATTGATGCCAAGTAATTGGTCCCTTGCTGGAGTAGCAGACGGGCCTACTCGATACTAAAGTGGCAACGCGACAGCCCTAGGGAACCTGTTTTTCATCTTGGGGAAATGAACGAGTCGACACCTAGCAGTTGGGTGTGGACATGGAGCAAAAGATTCTGGACCGGGTTTGTTGTCAGAGGTGCGAGCAACTTCTGGGCGCCAGTATTGTCGGCAGTTTTACACGGCATGACCTGCTTACTTGCCAGATTGAATGTGCCAATAAGAGTGGGCGGCGACAGGTGCTCCCTGACGACTCCGGTAAGTTCTGCCTCTAATCGGTTGCCATCATGATCCCAACCCAATCCCGGTCGCAGCTCCCACCGGCTATGGAAAAGCTGGGACAAGACGTCGAGATTGGCCGGCCGACAGCCCTATGTTCCTCAGGGATAAGGTGCTGTCGAGAACATAGCTGGGGAGCACGATCAGGGGCTACCTTGGCTTTTCCTCCCAATGGTGGTTATATCCCGGGGATGCTGGCACGATCATCCTACTGCCACTATTGCTGACCGTGCGATCAGTGTGAACGAAGGAGCATCATGCATCTGCCCGTACCCCGCGGAGACCTGTCCCAAGCGCTGAACAATGCGTTGCTGTGCAACCCCTCGGAGGAATACGCAGCCTATCTGGCAACGGTCGCAAGAGATCGGTTGGCTGCGGCTTCGGATGTGCTGGATGACGGGGACCTGCAGCTGAGCCTTTTCGTGCTCTACGAACTGCACTATCGGGGATTCGAAGAAGTCGATGACCGCTGGGAATGGAACCCCGGGCTCATTTCGCTTCGGGCCCGGATCGAGGAGGGTTTCGAGCAAGCGCTGCGCGAGGCGGCAGGCCCGATTCCAAGCGTGGAACCCAGCTCCGCGAAGGTGGCCCAAGCCCTGTTCGAGCTCGCAGCTGATGATGCTGGACCGTCGGTCTCGAAATTCATCCAGCGCAAGGCCACTGCCGGCCAAGCACGCGAATTCCTGATACTGAAGTCGGTCTACCAGCTCAAGGAAGCTGATCCGCATACCTGGGCGATCCCGAAACTCGAAGGCCGTGCAAAAGCCGCCATGGTGGAGATCCAGGCTGATGAATACGGAAATGGGCAGCTGCCGCGAATGCATAGCGAGCTGTTCAGGCAGACCATGAAGGGCCTGGGGTTGCGTGATGATTTCGGCGCGTACGTGGACCGCATTCCGGCGGTGACGCTGGCGGCAGTGAACATGATTTCGCTCTTCGGCATGCACCGGCGCCTGCGGGGAGCCATCACTGGCCACCTGGCACTGTACGAGATGACTTCCTCAATACCCCAGGCGGCTTATGCCCGCGGGTTCCGGCGCCTGGGATATGAATCCCCGGTGACCGATTACTTCGATGAGCATGTGGAAGCTGATGCGGTCCATGAGCAAATCGCCGGCCGCGACCTGGCGGGCGGACTGGCTGAAGACGAACCGGATCTGGTGCCCGACATACTCTTCGGAGCCCAAGCCGCGGCAGCTGTTGACGCGTTGGCCGGCGCAAAGTACCTGGACGCGTGGGAAGCTGGCAGATCAGCATTGCATGCCGGAGCGGGGGCAGCGGTATGAGCGAGGGGCGCAGCGCTTCGGAAGCCGCCATGATTACCGTTTGCCCGCAGGGCCCCTTGCTGCTCAGGGGAGATTTTGAAATCGTGGATGCCGAGGGGCAATCCATCGAGGCCCGGAAAGGGCCCGTCGCGCTATGCCGCTGCGGGGGCTCTGCCATCAAGCCTTTTTGCGATGGCACGCACAAGCTCATGAAGTTCGAGCGCCCGAAGTAGGGCACTGGATCCTGAAATGGGCTATTGCGCATCCGGTCCGCAGCGGGCCGGCACTGCCGGGACCTGCAGCGTTTGATGCCGTTTGCCGAGCTGCCTGCGCGGAAGCGGGAATGCGGCTAGTTGGTGGATCCCGGGTGGCGTGATCCCAGCCGCCTGGAATGCAGTTGCGGCAAGCCTGTCTAGGGTTTGGCCGCCAAGCTGGCGCCCAGGGATTCCAAAGCGCCAGGGACGACGGAGTAGTACGCCCACACCCCGCGCTTTTCGCGGTGCAGGATTCCGGCCTCCACCAGGATTTTCAGGTGGTGCGAGACCGTCGGCTGCTTGAGGCCCAGTGGTTCGGGCAGGTCGCAGACGCACGTCTCGGCCGATTCGCTGGCGGAGACGATGGACAGGATGCGCAGGCGGTTGGGATCGCCCAGGGCCTTGAAGCGCAGCGCCAACGCTTCGGCCTGCCCGGCGTTGAGGATTGCCTCGCCTTGGGATGGCGTGCAGCAGGCGTCGGCTGCCGGTGCTGGGGAAGTCCCTCCGGCAGGATTCACGGTGGCTGTGCTCACGGGCCTTGGCTCTTTTCTTGGCTGGCGCCAGAGATTGACAAACGTCGATATGTTTCATCATACTCAAAACATCGACAATCGTCGATGCCTATTCTTGGAGTGATGAATCAGTGGCACCCGCGCCTGCGCTAGACACTGCCCCCGTGGCGGCAAAACTTTCCTTCCTGGACCGCTACCTGGCCCTGTGGATCCTGCTGGCCATGGGCGTCGGCTTGGGTCTGGGCCGCATCTTCCCTCAGCTGGGCGAGCTGCTGGACCGCTTCACCGTGGCCGGGGTCTCGGTACCCATCGCCATCGGCCTGCTGGTCATGATGTATCCGGTGCTGGCCAAGGTCCGCTACAACGAAACCGGCCGCGTGCTGGCCGACAAGAAGCTGATGATCACCTCGCTGGTGATCAATTGGATCCTGGCCCCGGCGTTCATGTTCGTCCTGGCCTGGGTATTCCTGGCCGACCTGCCCGAATACCGCACCGGCCTGATCATTGTGGGCCTGGCCCGATGCATCGCCATGGTGTTCATCTGGAATGATCTGGCTTGCGGGGACCGGGAAGCGGCCGCGGTGCTGGTGGCCATCAACTCCGTCTTCCAGGTCATCGCCTTCGGTGCCCTGGGCTGGTTCTACCTGCAGCTGCTGCCATCGTGGCTGGGGCTGGAAACCACCAGCGCCGAATTCTCCATTGCCGCCATCACCGCCTCGGTGCTGGTCTTCTTGGGCATCCCGCTGGTGGCCGGCTACCTGACCCGCACCCTGGGCGAAAAGGCCATGGGCCGCGACTGGTACGAGGGAAAATTCCTGCCGAAAATCGGGCCGTGGGCACTGTACGGGTTGCTGTTCACCATCGTGCTGCTCTTCGCGCTGCAGGGCGATAACATCATCTCCAAGCCCCTGGATGTGCTGCGCATGGCTATCCCGCTGCTGACCTACTTCGTGGTGGTCTTCGGTGCCGGAATGCTCATCGGCCACTGGCTGAAGCTGGGTTACCCGCGCACCACCACCTTGGCGTTCACCGCCGCCGGCAACAACTTCGAGCTGGCCATCGCGGTAGCCATCGCCACCTTCGGCGCCACCAGCGGCCAGGCCCTGGCCGGCGTGGTCGGCCCGCTGATCGAGGTGCCGATCCTGGTTGCCCTGGTCTACGTGGCCCTGTGGTCCCGGAAATTCTTCCCAGCTGCCAAGGCTCCCGCTACTTCTGCCTAAGGAAAAAACTCATGACTGCTATCGAAAAGCCTTCGGTTCTCTTTGTCTGCGTGCACAACGCAGGGCGTTCCCAGATGGCCGCCGCCTTCCTCGCCCACCTCTCCGGAGGGCGCATTGAGGTCCGCTCGGCCGGTTCCGCCCCAGCCGATTCGGTCAACCCGGCCGCCGTTGAAGCCATGAAAGAAGTCGGCATCGACATGTCCGCGGAAATCCCCAAGGTGCTGACCACCGAAGCCGTGCAGGACTCCGATGTGGTGATCACCATGGGCTGCGGAGATGCCTGTCCGTTCTTCCCAGGCAAGCGCTATGAAGACTGGAAGCTGGAAGACCCCGCAGGGCAGGGCATTGACGGCGTACGGCCAATCCGTGATGAAATCCGTGCCCGGATTGAGAATCTCATCGCCGACCTGCTGCCGGCCAGCTAAGCGCAGATCGTCTCCAGAATTCCAGCAGCCAAGGAGAAACCCATGCAGGAGAACCTTCCAGTCATCGTCATCGGCGCCGGCCCCATCGGCCTTGCCACCGCCGCCCACCTGCGCGAACGCGGGCAGGAAGTGCTTGTCCTGGAAGCCGGTGGAAGTGCCGGTGCCGCAATAGCCCAGTGGGCCCACATCAAGCTCTTCTCCCCATGGCGCTTCAATATCGATGCCGCCGCCCGCCGGCTGCTGGAAACCCCCAGCGAGGGATACGCCGGAGGCTGGGAAGCGCCGCGGATCACCAAGCTTCCCACCGGCGCGGAATTGGTCAGCGAATATCTCCAGCCGCTGGCCGCCCACCCGGACCTGTCACCGCGCATCCGCTACGGCCACCGCGTGGCGAAGATCAGCCGCGTGCTGGTCGACGGCCGCGGTGCCGACAAGGCACGCACCGCGCACCGCGATGATGCCCCGTTCCTGGTGCGCACCGAAACTCCGGGCGGCCCGGTGGATATTCTCGGTCGTGCCGTGGTTGATGCCAGTGGCACCTGGAACCAGCCAAGCCCGGTAGGCCGGGCCGGAATCCAGGCCATCGGCGAAGCGCAGGCGCGCGAGCGCGGCTTCATCATCTGCGGGCTTCCGGATCCGCTGGGCGCCGATGAGCAGGAGCTCGCGGGCAAGAAATTGCTGGTGCTCGGCGCCGGGCATTCGGCGGCGAATACCGTCATTGCCCTGGGCCGGTTGCAGAAGAAGTTCCCGGACACTCGGATCCTCTGGGGCCTGCGCGGGGCGGCCAACCCGATTCGCCTGTACGGCGGGGGAGCTGCTGACCAGCTACCAGCCCGGGGCCAGCTGGGCACGTCGCTGCGCCGGCTGGTGGAGAACGGCAACGTGGAACTGCTGGAAAATGTCTCCGTCGCTTCGATGAGCGCAGGGGATCAGCTGTCCGTATCGCTGGCTGACGGGCGCGAGCTGGGCGTTGACCGCATCATCGCCGCCACCGGTTTCCGCCCGGATCTGCAGATGCTCTCCGAACTGCGCCTGGACCTGGATGAATGCGTTGAAGCCCCGCGCCAGCTCGGGCCATTGATCGACCCGGAATTCCACAGCTGCGGAACGGTCAGCGCGCACGGCGAAAAGCAATTGGCGCACCCGGAAAAGAACTTCTACATCGTTGGAATGAAGAGCTATGGACGGGCTCCGACGTTCCTGATGGCTACCGGCTACGAGCAGGTGCGCTCCATTGCCGCTGCCTTGTCCGGCGATGCCGACGGGGCAGGCCGGGTTGAACTGGATCTGCCGGAAACCGGGGTCTGCTCCACGGATCTGGGCGGTTCCTGCGATGCCCCCGCGGACGGCGGCACCGCCAGCGGAACCGAGCCCGCCGAAGCGGCCGGCTGCTGCACCTCGCCGCAGCCGGTGAGCCTGGGATTGGCCACAGGAACACGGCACGGCAACAGCGAAGTGGCCGCCCAGTAAGCCTGCTTGGGCAAGGGGCGATCGCCACGGAAACTCGATGGAGCCAAGGGGCAGCGCGGCATATGCCGCGTTGCCCCTTGGCTCCATTTTCTTTCCAGGGCCGGGATAGGCCCGCGTTTCAGCTCACCGGGACCGGCGTGTTCCTGGCCGCCGGATCCTGCTGCGCAGCCGTGCCTCGGGTACCGGCACGCTGCGGCGCCGGGATTCCGGCGAGCGCCACCGCGCATACGGAAGTGAGCACCAGCGCGGTAGCCGGGGCGATGGCAGTCCACGGAGCCCGCTCGACATAGCCGATGCCTTCGGCCAGCAGCAGGCCCCACTCCGGGGTGGGCGGCTGCGCGCCGAGCCCGAGGAAGCCGAGGGCGGCCAAGGCCAGTGCCACCCCGGGCAGCCGCAGCATCCCGTGCCTCAGCAGGGCCGGAAGCACCGCGGGCAGCAGATGCTGGACCCAGATCCGGCCGCGCGGCACCCCGGAGAGCGGAAGCCAGCGGATATGCGGCATGGCCCGGGCTTCGTCCAGCAGCGAGGCAGCATGCGTGGCCAGCGGAGGCCAGCTCACCCAGAGCACGGCCAGTGCCGCACCGCCCACCGACGGGCCCAGCAAGGCCGCGATGATCACCCCGGCCAGAATCGGCGGAGTCGCGTTGGCGATTACCGCCGGCCCGCGCGAGATCTCGCCTGCCGCCGCTAGCAGCAGGCCGATCAGGATTGCGCAGGCCACGATTCCCAGCGCCGGGCCTACCGTGCCCAAGGTTCCGTGGGCCACGCGGGCCAGCAGATCCCGTCCGCTGGAATCGGCGCCGAATGGCAAACCGGCCCCCGGGGCTTGCAGCCTCTGGAAGGCAAGGGTGTAGGGGTCGCGCGGCAGTCCGAAAGCCAGGATGGCCAGCAGCGCGGTGCAGGTGATCGCCGCAGTCCAGCGCTGGATCCTGCCGTTGCCGCGCGCCTCGGGCGGGGCTGGCAGCGATCCTGCGGGCAGGGCGCCGCCGCGCAGCGCGCGCCGGGCCGCTGCGGTGAGCATTCCGATCAGCAGCGCCGATCCCGCCATCAGCAGCAGCCCGGCCTGCAAGGCGGGAATATCCTGCGCATTGGCCGCCCCGAGCAGGTAGCGGCCAAGTCCGGGCACCGCGAAGACCTGCTCCACGGCCACCGCGCCGCCGAGCAAGCCGATGAACACCAAGCCGAGCTGGTCGATGACTGCCGCGGCGGCCCGGCGCAGCACCCCGGAGAGGATGGCCGGGGCCGGAGCTCCGGCCAGGTGCCAGATCCCGGCCCAGCGTTCCCCGGCCACCGAGGCGATGGCGTCGGCCAGCAGCCGGCCGAGTAATCCGCCGGCCGGGATGCCCAGGGCCAGTGCGGGCAGGACCGCGGTGTCCAGCCCGGTCCACCCGTAGGGCGGAAGCCATTGCAGCTGCACCGCCACCAGCACCAGCAGCAAGCTGGCCAGCAGGAATTCGGGCAAGGCGGTCAGCGCCACGCCCAGCGGCCCGGAACCTGAATGCTGCCGGTTGCGCAGCACGCGCAGCGCGGCGGGCAGCACCAGGGCGAAGGCCACGGCGAGCGCGATGATGGTGGCGAAGGCGGTGAGCGTGGCGGAGACCGACAGGGCCCGCCAGGCGCCGGGAGCGATTTCTGCCCCGCTGACCCAGGAGTTGCCCAGATCCCCGTGCAGCACCCCGGACCACCAGTGCAGGCTGGTGGCCAGCGGGCCCTGGTCCAGGCCCAGCTGCGCGCGCACGGAGGCCAACGCCTGCTCGGTGGGTTCCAGTTCGGCATAGCGTGCGCGCAGCACCGCGGCGGCCGGGTCCGTGCGCGAAAGCCAGGGCAGCGCGCCGGCTACCAGCAGCAGGGCCAGCGCGCTGAGCAGGCAGGATGCGAAGGACGGCCAAGAGAGGCGCCGCGCCTTCAGGGCGAACCAGTTCATCAGCGTTGCGGCTCCTGCTCGCTGTCCAGGCGGGTCTGCGCAGTGATCAGCTCGCGTTCGCGCGGATCCTGCGCGGCATCGCGCACGGCGGGGCCCTCGCCCTGGATCACGCGTTCGTGCAGCAGCGCGATGGCCGCATCGGTGCCCAGGATCCGGGCTTCGGCCAGCATGATCTGCTGCTGGCGCTGTTCCCCGGCTTCGGTTTCCGAGGCCCGGGCGATGGCCTGGTCCACATCCTTGTCGCAGAGCTGGGCGATGGCGAAGCCGCCTTCGCAGGTGAAGTCGGAGGCGAAGTACGCAACCGGGTCCCCGGAATCCAGCACGGTGGCGCGCGAGAGGATGAAGGCATCGAAGGCGCCGTCCAGTGCGTCGGCCTCGATGTACTGGTATTCGCGCACATCCTGCTTCACGATGAATCCGGCCGCTTCCAGCTGCTGCTCGAGGATCACCGCGACTTCCGGCAGTTCGGCGCGGTCGGTGAAGGTGCCCAGGGTGATTTCCACGTCCTTGACCTTGGCTGGTTCGGCACGCTGGGCCAGCAGCTGCCGGTATTCTCCAGAATCGCGCAGCCCGGCGGCGTAGGGCAGGGCCGGGCCGAGCAGGCCCTCGGCTATATCGGCGCGGTTCTCGTACACCGACTCCACGATGGCCGCCCGGTCGATGGCTTCGCGGGCCGCGGCGCGCACCGCCGGGTCGGCGAACGGGCCCTTTTCGGTGTTCAGGTACAGCGTGTTGGTGCGCGGCATCGGCACTTCGGTGAGCAGCTCCTGGTCCACCGTGGCGGCCTGCCCGGCGGGGATCGCCTCGATGACATCAGCCTCCGAGGTGCGCAGCGCGGCGGCGCGGGCGGTGCCATCGGGCACGAACTTCACGTCGATGCCCGAGGCTGCGGCCTTCTCGCCCCAGTAGCCCTCGTACCGGTCCAGGGTGGCCCCGGAGATCCCGTCTACGTCCACGATCTGGAAGGGGCCGGTGCCGTGGCCGGCCGGATCCACTCCGTTGGCGGTGTAGGCTTCGGCGGCGAAGATGGCCAGCTGCGGGCTGGAGAGCCGCTGGGGCAGCAGCGGGTCGGGATCCGCGGTGGTGATCCGCAGTCCGTGCTCCCCGCGCACCGCGACCTTCAATGCGGTTCCGTTCAGGATGCGCGGCACCGGGGTCGAGTCGATGGCCCGCTGCAAGGAGTTCGCCACCGTTTCGGCGGTCAGCGGCTGGCCGTTGTGGAAGCTGACGCCTTCGCGGATCTCGAAGTCCCAGGCCAGCTCGCCGCTGCGTTCCCAGCTGGTAGCCAACGCCGGCTGGGCGTCCCCGGACGCGTCGAGGTTGACCAGGGTTTCGGCGGTGGACCAGCGCGATAGCTTGAACGCGTCGTCGCTGAGCGGGCTGAGCCCGGAGCGGGGCGGCTGCATGTGGGCTACGGAGATGCGGTCGGTGCTTCCGGCCTGCTCGGCGGCCGCGGAGAAGCAGCCGCTGAGGGCAAGTGCTCCGGCGAGCGGGATGGTGAGCAAGGCCAGGGTCTTGGGGCGGGGTCGATTCATGGGTGCGAGGTCCTTGGGTGATGGGTGATGGGTGATGGGTGATGGGTGATCAGCTGGCGGGCGGGTTATCGGGACGGTGGGCGGATGGCAATGGTGCGCGAGCATTGCGCGGCCAGTTGCGGGTCATGGGTGATCAGTAGCAAGGCAATGCCCGAGTTGGCGGCGGTGGAGAGCAGCTGGCCGGCGACTGCTTGGGCGGTGTCCGGATCCAGGGCGCTGGTCGGCTCGTCCGCCACCAGCACCGAGGGGTTCACCGCCACGGCGCGGGCCAGCGCGGCCCGCTGCAGCTGTCCTCCGGAGAGCTGGTGCGGGCGCCGATCCAGCAGTGCCGTGTCGAATTGTGCCAGCTCGGCGGCCCGGGCGATGCCCGTTCCGGGGCCGGCTGGGGGAGCCAGCCGGTGGATGGCCTGCTGCAGCGAGGTGCGGATGCTCCAGCGCGGCACGAAGGCGGCGGCAGGATCCTGGGGCACGCCCTGGACCAGCCGGCGGCGTGCTGGCGCGTGGCTGCGCTTCGGTGCGCTCCAGTGCTGGCCCAGCACGCGGATTTCTCCGGAGTCCGGCAGTTCCAGACCTAGCACGATGTCGGCCAGGGTGGATTTGCCGGCGCCGGATGGCCCGGTGATGGCCACCGATTCGCCCGGGTCCAGCGTGAAGCCAAGGGGCTCCAGGACCAGTCGGCGGGCGGCTCCGTGCCCGCGCTGTGCGCTGAGCGCGGATACTTCCAATGCGGGGATGCTCAAGCCGGTACTCGTTCCAGCCGGGGCGCGCGGGTGCTGGCGATCTTCCCGGAGTCCAGGACCAGGTGCCGGGTGGCCAGCGCCTGGGCGACTGCCGCGTCGTGGGTGACCAGTACCAGGGCCTGCTGCTGGCCCAGCAGGGTGCCCAGCAGTTCCAGGATGAGGTCGCGGGCGGTGTGGTCCAGGGCGCTGGTCGGTTCATCGGCAAGGATCAACGGGGCTTGGCTGAGCACGGCCAGGGCTATGGCGGCGCGTTGTGCTTGCCCTCCGGAGAGTTCCGCGGGACGTCGTGCGAGCAGCTGCGGATCGTCCAGTCCGGCGTCTTGCAGGACGTCGCGGACTTGCTGCGCGCTGGCGCCGGTGGCCTTGCGAAGTTGCCGTTCCAGCGGCAGCAGCGGATGCAGGGCGTCCTGGCCGCGCTGCGGGATGTAGCCGATGCGCGTTGATCCGGGAGTGCGGGTTCCGGTGAATTCCAGTCCGGGTGCCCAGTTCCCGGTGATCATCGACAGCAGCAGCGACTTGCCAGCACCCGACGGGCCGGTAATGACCACGCGCTCGCCGGGAAGAAGCGTGAACTCCTCGACGTCGAGCAGCGGGCTGGTGGCGCCGGGCAGTCCCAGGCGCGCATTGCGCAGGCAGAAGACCGGGCTGGGCGGTAGCGGGGCGCGGGGCTGGCGGGCGAGCCCGGGTTCTTCATGATTCATAATGAGAATCATTATCACTTAAGTTTTCTTGGCAGCGCAAATCAGCCTCCGGGATCGGCAAGGCGGCCGTGGCCGGCCGCGGCCGCTGGCCAAGCTGGGTGAATTCGCCTGATTTTCCGTTGCCGTACCGAACCTCGGCGCTTGTGCATACCCTGGAATCAGGGTGCGGCAGCACACGGAGCAAGAGGAGAAAGCGAAGATGGAGTCGTTATGGCAGGCGAAGCGTTCTTCCGGTGGCGCCGACCAATTCCAGCCGGGCGCAACCTATGACGCCATCGTCGTAGGCGCGGGGCTGACCGGGCTGGCCACCGCCGTGCTGCTGAGCCGGGCCGGATTGAGCGTCACGGTACTCGAAGCCAGGTTCGCCGGGGCCGGAACAACAGGAGCGAGCACCGCGAAGCTCAGCTTGCTGCAGGGCACGGTGCTCTCCGGGATCCGGGAGCATTGTTCCCAAGAGGTCGTGGACGCCTATGTCCAGGGGAATCTGGAAGGGCAGTCGTGGTTGCTGCGCTATCTGGAGGAGCGGGATGTCGCCGTGCAGCGGCGGGATGCCTACACGTACACCGAAGCCGAATCCGGACGTGCCAGTCTGGAGAAGGAAGCAGAGGCAGCCCGCAGCGCCGGGTTGGAGGCCAGCTGGTGCGGCCCGGACATCGGATTGCCGTTTCCCGTGGCCTCGGCGCTGGCCCTGCCTGGCCAAGCGCAATTCAACCCCATGGAAGTGCTCCAGGCCTTGGCCAGCGACCTGCGCTCGCGCGGGGGCAGGATCGTCGAGGGCGTCAGAGTGCGCGATGCCAGCGCCGGCGCCCTGGCCACAGTGCATACCAGCCAAGGCGAGAACCGTGCCCAGCAGGTCATCCTGGCCACGGGAATCCCCATCCTGGATCGGGGACTCTATTTCGCCAAAGTCGAACCATCGCGCTCCTACGTGGTTGCGCATCGCATTGATGCAGCCACCGGTGCGCTGCCCCAGGGGATGTACCTGTCCATCGACCATCCAGCACGTTCGCTGCGGACCGTTCCTCTCGACGGGCAGGAGCTGCTGCTGGTGGGCGGCAACGGCCATCCGGTGGGCCAGCAGCTCTCCGAGCTCGGCCAGCTCAAGGACCTGGATATCTGGACCAGAAGGCATTTCCCCGGGGCCGAACTCGCCGGCCAATGGTCGGCGCAGGACTACAAGTCGGCCAATATGGTTCCGTTCGTGGGCCAATTGCCCCGCGGGGGAGGGAACATCCATGTGGCCACGGGCTACAACAAGTGGGGGATGGCCAATGCGATTGCCGCCGCCCTCCAGCTCAGCGCGAACATCCTCGGCGGAAATATCGCCTGGGCGCAGGCCTTGTCGCAGCGCGCCACCACCCCGGCCGACCTGGTCGCCGGGGCGAAGATCAACTCCCGGGTTGCCGGAAAACTCGTCGCGGGATGGAAACGCTCGCTGCTTGGCGAAGCAGGCAAGGGCGCCGCGCAGGATGCAGGCGGCGTGTCTGGCGAGGAGCGGACTCCGCCCGCCGAGGGCCAAGGCCTGGTGCTGCGCGAGGGCCTGCGCCCGGTCGCCGTGTCCACGATCGGCGGGGCCACCTGCCGGGTGTCCGGGATCTGCACTCATCTAGGTGGCGTGCTGTCGTGGAATGACGCGGAGAAATCCTGGGATTGCCCGCTGCACGGGTCCAGGTTCAGTCCGGCCGGGGAAGTATTGGAGGGGCCGGCGACGCAGGACCTCGCTGCTATCGACTCGGCGGCTGGCACCGGCGGGCATTAGGCGCCTGGGAAACACAGTTCAACGCCCGCGGGCCCGCCGAATACTCATCGGCTGTGGCCAGGGAATGATTTCGGAAAGTGCAGGGATGATGATTCACTGGAATTTCAAGTACATCCGCCGTTCACCTTGGACCCCAGGAGAAGTTTTGCGAACCACCGGACCTGCCCGGCCACCTCTGCCTCGAACCGCCGCTTTCACCGCGATTGCCAGCATGGGCCTGGTCCTGCTGCTTTCGGGCTGCGGGTCGGACTACCCGCTGGGAGAAGAGCAGCGCAAGGCCGCTGAATCGAATAGCTCTAGCCTCCAAGGCACACTGACCGGCGGCGGATCCACCGCGCAGAATTCCGCCATGAACGCCTGGACCACCGAATTCTCCACCATGCACCCCCAGGTCCAGGTGCAGTACGCCTCGGTGGGCTCCGGCGCCGGACGCGCCGGGCTCCTGGCAGGCGGCACCGAATTCGCCGGATCCGACGCTTACCTGAAGGAAGAGGAAGTCCAGCGCTCCATCGAGACCTGCGGCCCGCAGGGCGCGATCAATATCCCGGCGTATATTTCGCCGATCAGCATCGCCTTCAACCTGCCGGGCATCAAGGAATTGAACATGGATGCCCCAACGATCGCCAGGATCTTCTCCGGTGAGATCCGCTCCTGGCAGGACCCGGCCATCGCCCAGCTGAACCCGCAGGTGCAGCTGCCCGACCTGCCGATCACCGGGGTGGCGCGCGCCGACGATTCTGGCACGACCGAGAACTTCACCGAGTACCTGCATGCGGTAGCTCCCGAAGCCTGGCCACACGAGCCGGATGGCGGCTGGCCGGATGCCACCGGGCTGGAGAAGGCCCAGGGCAATGCCGGCGTGGTGACCACCGTGACCCGCGCCGTGGGCGCGGTTACCTATGCCGATGATTCCCTGGTGGATAAGTCGCTGGGCAAGGTGAAGCTGAAGGTCGGCGAGGAATTCGTGGCAGTCAGCGGGGAATCAGCGGCCAAGGCAGTGGCCGAATCAGAGCGGGTCCACGGCCGCGGTGAGCACGATATCGCCCTGGAACTGGACCGCAAGACCACCGCCGCCGGCGCGTACCCGATGGTGCTGGTCTCCTACCTGCTGTTCTGCAGCGGCTACGAGGATCCGCAGACCATGGAACTGGCCAAGACCTTCGGCCAGTACGTCGTCAGCGACCAGGGGCAGAAGACAGCGTCCGACTCGGCCAAGAGCGCGCCGATGCCGCAGCAGCTGGCCGAAGATGCCCGCGAAGCCATCGATTCGATCACCGCGCGTTCCTGATTCGGGAACAGCCCTGCTGCATCCATCCGCA
>NZ_JBLVOC010000025.1:115120-126655 GCF_053543575.1 Glutamicibacter sp. AGC84 | reverse complement strand
GCAGCAGGGCTAGCTATGCAGCAGTCTTGGCCGCCGCGCGGTACGCGCGATTTCGCGACCCGAGCAGCGCCGCGCCGATGACCGCGGCCAGCAGCGAACCGCATAGCACCCCGACCTTCACGTACTGCGCTTCCTCGCCGCCCTGGCCGAAGGCCAGCTCGCCGACCAGCAGGGAGACGGTGAAGCCGATGCCTGCCACGAAGGACAGCCCCAGCACATCAGGCCATTTGATGCTGCCATCCAGCTTGATTCCCGGAAGCCTGGTGACCAGGAAGGTGGCGGCGGTGATGCCCATCGACTTGCCCAGCACCAGGCCGGCAATGATGCCCAGTGCCACCGGGCTGGCCAGCGCTTCGCCCAGTCCGGACAGGCCGCCGACCGGAACACCGGCAGCGAAGAAGGCGAACACCGGAATGGCGATGATGGATGAGGGAATGGACCACCGGTCCGCGAAGTGGGCGGCCAGGCCTTCGTGGATCGCTTCGCCCTGCTCGGTGCTCCCGGTGCGCACATGCGCCCGCTGGGTGGCAATCACCGGAACCATGAAGCCCAGCAGCACGCCGGCCACCGTGGCGTGGATTCCCGAGGCATGCACCAATGCCCAGACGGTGGCGCCGAGCGGGATCAGGACCCACCAGGCGCGGACCCCGCGCTGCACTGCCAGCGCGAATGCCGCCAGTGGCAGCAGCGCGAGGAGCAGCGGCAGCCAGGCCAGGTTATCGGTGTAGAAAATGGCAATGATGGAAATGGCCAGCAGGTCATCGACCACCGCCAGCGTGAGCAGGAAGGTGCGCAGGGCAGGTGGCAGGAACTTGCCCACCACTGCGATCACGGCGATCGCGAAGGCGATATCAGTGGCTGCGGGGATTGCCCAGCCGTTGATGGCGGAGCTTCCCGATGCGGAGATGACAAGGACGTAGAACAGTGCCGGCAGCGCCACGCCGCCTACGGCTGCGGCCACCGGAACGATCGCCGTGCGCGGATTGCGCAATTTGCCGACAACGAATTCTTCCTTGAGTTCCAAGCCGACAACGAAGAAGAAGATGGCGAGCAGGCCGTCAGCGGCCCAGGCTCCGACCGAAAGATTCAAGTGCAGGGACTCGGGGCCGAAACGGAAGTCGCGCAACCCCTCGTACCATGGGGCTGCAGGGGAATTGGCCAGGGCCAAGGCGGCGAGGGTGGCGCAGAGCAGCAGCAGCCCGCCCATCGAGTCCTGCTTGAGGGTTTGGCGGATTCCACGCCACAGGGCGTGGGGTGCTTGGCGGGATACGCCAGTTGAGGGGTATGGCAAAGTAACGGGTCTTTCTGGGATCCGGGAAAAGGGCACGAGGGCGCGCGGAATCCACCGGAGAAAAACCAGGAATCGGGACCGCGCAACTAGTGGCGCGGTGGCGGGCAGCCGGCGATCTCGCCGTGGGCGTTGGTTCCCCAGGAACTCAACCACCCATTGGTGCCGCTGGCTAGCTTGGTCAGCAGTTTTCCCTTGGGGAAAACGGCAGCGAGAAGCCGCTGCGCATGCGTTGAGACAACCAGAGCCATGCTTCCAGTCTACAGACCAGCGATGCATTGGCCTAACTCGAGACGTCCCGGCTGCCGTGGGCCTGGCGCTAGTGCATCAGGCTGGCGAACATCTTCAAGCGCAGCGCCTTGGCGGTGGCCATATGGGCCTGGATGAGTCCGCAGGCCTTGGCGCTGTCGCGCTCGCGGATGTTCTCCACGATGCGCTGGTGCTCCTCCAGCGCTTCGGTCCACCGCGAGCCGACCGAGAGCGTGGATGTAGGGGCATGGATCTGGTGGGTGGCCAGGCGCTCCAGCAGATCTTCCAGCACCGGGTTATGCGCAGCGCGCCAGAGCGCGCGGTGGAACTCGATGTTGGTGGCCAAGCGGGTGGCGTCATCTGGTTCGGACAGTGCCCGGTCCCGGTCAACCAGGGCCTGCAGCCGCATCAGGTCCACTTCGGTGCGCACCGAGGCGGCTTCCTGGGCGGCCTGGCCCTCGAGCAGGATGCGCAGGTCGTAGACCTGCATGATCTGCTCGGGGTCGATTTCCTTGACGAAAAGACCGCGGGCGCGGCGTTCCAGCAACCCTTCATGCAGCAGGCGGGTCAGGGCTTCGCGCACCGGGGTGCGGGAAACTCCAAAGCGTTCTGCCAGGGCGACCTCGCGCAGGGCATCCCCGGGCTGGAATGCGCCTTGCAGCAAGTCGTCCTTGAGCTGGGCATGGATTGAATCCGAATCGAGCTTGGCCATGATCCCCATTCTCGTCTAAGGCTGGATGGCGGGTAAAACCATTGTTCCGCCAGTACAGGCGTACTGGCGGAACAATGGGATTTAGTACTTAGGCAAGGTTACCGGCACGCCGGCCGAAGACCACACCGGCAGCCAGGCCGGAACCGCCCGGGTAGTTGGCCGAGAACAGGCCGCCGAGCATTTCGCCGCAGACGTACAGGCCTTGGATGATCTCGCCGTTCTCGTCCAGCACCTGGCCGTCGGTGTTGCCCTTCAGGCCACCGAAGGTGAACGTGATGCCGCAGGTGACCGGGTAGGCGTAGAACGGGCCGGTCTCAAGCGGGTTGGCCCAGTTGCTCTTAGGCGGAGTTACCTTCGCGGCGCGCCCATCGAGCACGTTCGGGTCGTAGGCGATGGTGGTGTCGATGGAAGCATTGAATTCCGAGACGGTCTTGGATAGCGCCGCTGGATCCACGCCGATCTTCTGCGCCAATTCCTCAACGGTGTCGGCGATGACCTCGGAGATCTCCGGCATCTCGTATTCTTCGGCGCGCAGCATCGGACGCAGCGAAGCGTCGAAGACTTGGTAGGCGATGGAGTCCGGCTGCTGCAGGATCACCTTGCCGTACTTGGCGTAGGTCAGGTTGCGGAAGTCCGCGCCCTCATCCAGGAAGCGCTCGCCGCGGTTGTTCACGATGATCCCCAGCGGGTAGGACTGGCGGGTCAGGCGATTGGTCAGCTCGCGGTTGGATTCGTTCTTCGGGGTCAGCGCGTCCCATTGGACCGAGTGGCAGGTGCTCCAGTCCCCGCCCTTGGCGGCGCCGATTTCCAGGCCGGCGGCCAGCATCTCGCCATTGTTGAATGGGGTGCCGCGGACCTTGGCGTTCTGCCAGCCTTCGCCCAGGTGCTCCTGGCGCCATTGCGGGCTGGATTCGAAGCCGCCAGCGCCGAGGATGACCGACTCGGCGCGCAGTTCCTGCTCTTCGCCGTTGGCGCGGACCTTGACGCCCACCACCTTGCCCTCTTCCACGATCAGGCCGTAGACGTCCTGCTCGAAACGGACTTCGGTGCCCAGCTTCTGGGCTACTTCCAGGTGGTCCTTCATCAGGCCTTCGCCGCCGTCGACGTTGCCCACGTGCAGGCCGCCCCAGAACAGGTAGCCGCCCTCGGGGGTCTTGTAGGCCTGGCGTTCGTACATCAGCCGGTACTTCAGGCCCAGGGATTTGAGCCAGCGCAGGCCGGGTGCTGCTTCCTTGACCAGGACTTCGGTCATTTCCTTGTCGTTGCGGCCTTCGGTTACCTTGGCGATGTCGCCGGCGTAGTCGGCCTCGGAGTAGGGCGGAACTTCGGAGAGCGGGTGGCGCTCATCGAATTCCACCAGATCCTGCAGGTCTTCCAGGCCGTTGTGCGCAATGCGGGTTGCACCTGCGGTGTAGTAGCTGTTGCCGCCGAACTGGTCGCGCGGAGCCTTTTCCAGGAGCAGAACCTTGCGGCCGCGGGTCACTGCCGCGTGTGCTGCGGTGAAGGCCGCGTTGCCGCCGCCGACCACAATGACGTCTGCGACGTTGGCAGCGGTTTCCTGAGCATGGGTTGTCATGAGATGGCCTTTCGGAAATGAAGACGTGGGAAAACGTGGATCCGAAATTAGTGTATACACTAATGTGCATTAAAGGCCAGTGGAGTGCAGGAAATTCAGCCGACCCACGAATACCGGTGCTCGGGACGGCCTGCCGAACCGTAGCGCGGACGCAGCTGGGCCTTGCCCGCCGTGACCAGGAAGTCCAGGTAGCGCCGGGCACTGACCCGGGAGATCCCGCAAATTTCGGCAACCTCCAAGGAAGACAAGGTGCCATCCGGCTGGCCAGGTGCGCTGCGCAAGGCTTCTCCGACCAGTGCCATGGTGGGTGCGGTGAAGCCCTTGGGCAATCGTTCGGTCTGGGCGCCGCTGACGGCCCCGGGGGCCAGTTCGAGGACTTCGGGGATCCTGGCATCCCCTCGTCCACTGGCGGCCTGGAGCAGCTGGTCGATCTCGGCCTGGCCCAGCTCGTCGATCTGCTCCTCTGGCTGCGCCACTTCTTCGGGCTGCTCCGAAACGCGCTGGGCATAGAGCGCCAGACGCTGCTTGAACTCGTCCACGGTGAAGGGCTTGACCAGGTAATCCTCGACGCCGTGGCCTACTGCTTGGCGCACCGCATCGCGTTCATTGTTGGCGGTAATCATGATGACGTGCGCGTCGGACCCAGCTGCGCGCAGCTGGGCCAGTACTTCCAGCCCGGTCAGATCCGGCAGGTGCACATCGAGCAAGACCAGATCCACCTGCCCGGATTGCACAAAGGGAACCACGCCGGAACCGCGCTCCAGCACGCCGACCACTTCAAAATGCTCCATGCCCTGCAGATAGCGGCGGTGCAGCCCGGCCACTGCGAAGTCGTCATCGACCACGAGTGTCTTAATCATTGAAGTAATCTCCTTGCACGGGAATGGGAATGCTCTGCTTAACCATAGGTCCCTTCAACGGAGGCCAGGCGGCGATGACCTCGGCTCCGCCCAGATCGCTGGACCCGAACTTCAGCACGCCACCGCGCCGGGTCCGGATGCGGTCGACCAGGGCCAGGCCGATGCCCCGTCCGTGGACTGCGCCCGGCGCGCCGGTCTTGCTGCTGTAGCCAAGCTGCACCAGGCGGGCCGCCTCGCCTTCCTTGATGCCCGGGCCGGAATCGCTGACCGCGATGCGCACGCCGGTGGGCCCGGCGTTCAAGTGCAATGACACCACGCCGCCATCGCCGGCGGCCTCGATGGCGTTGGCCAGCAGGTTCGCGGCGACGGTGATGGCATCGTCGTCAATTACGGTTCCGGGCACCACTGCGGAGAACGGGTGCAGTTCCAGCCGGACCCCGGCTTCGCTGGCCACGGCCTGCTTGGCAACGAAGAGCGCTGACAGGGTGGGGTCGCCCAGATGCGTTTCCGGATGCTCGCCGCGAGCGCCGGAGAAACGCTGGATATGCTCCTTGGCTTCTTCGTATTCGCCGATGGACATCAGCCCCGAGAGCAGGTGCAAGCGGTTGGTGAATTCGTGGGCCTGGGCGCGCAGCGTATCGGCCAAGGACCTCTGGCCGCGCAACTCGCGCAAGGTCTCTTCCAGCTCGGTATGGTCGGTCAAGGTCAGGGTGCGTCCATAGTGCTTGGGACCCAGCATCGCCTCGCGGCGGGTGGCAATCAGCACCCGTTCTCCGGAAAGCACGTTCTGCACCGATTCGGCCTCGGGGGAGTCGCTGCGCAGCAGGTCTACCAGGCTCTGGTCCAGGACCTCTTCGGCTTGCTGGCCCACAGTGTCTTCGGGAAGGTCCAGCAGCCGGCGCGCTTCTCCGTTGACCAAGGTGAGCCGGCCATTGCCATCCACGCCCAGCACGCCATCGCTGACTCCGTAGAGCACCGCCTGCTGCGCCTGCTTCAGCGAATCCACCTCTTCGGGATCAACCCGGTAGATCCTGCGAATGGCCCGTTCCACCAGCGCGGCCGCCAGGGAGCCGATGGCCACGGCCAGGATAATCCACGGCGCGAATGCCCAGACGATATCAACCAGGCTGGCGCGCACCTTGCTTTGCAGGATGCCCACGGAGATGGTGCCAACGATCTTCCCCTCATCGAAGACCGGTTGCTTCACCCGCAGGGTGACGCCCAGGGGGCCTTCCTCCACACCTCTGAAGGTTTCGCCGTTGCGGATGGATTCATGATCCGAGGAAACCGGCTGGCCGATGGACCCGGGATCGGGGTGGGCCACGCGGATGCCGTTCAGATCGGCAATGGTCACATAGTCCACTCCGGATGCCGATTCGGCCAGGTGGGCCAGCGGGGCGACGACTTCGGCTGCGTTTTCGGGATCTTTTGCCAGCGCGTGGCCAATCGGGGCCAGCTGGGCCGTTTCCTCGGCCACCAGGGCGACGCGGCTGAAAGCGCTGTCCTCCACCCGGTTGATCTCGAAGCGCATCACGATCACCGAAACTGCCAGCAGCGTGATCAGCACGATGGCTAATTGCAGGAACAGGATGCGAACGCGGAAGCGCTGGCTGTTCTTTATCCATTGCATGGTGGACCCGCTTGCTCCCGTTGTTTTTATTTTCTTAATTGCCCGTTATGACCAGAACCGCATTCCCGGTGTGTTTCGGCTCACTTTGACTGCACACTGGGAAAGGCCGCACCGGGAATCGGTGAGGTGAATCACTAACAATGAGGTTACGGAAAATGGTGAGCAAACGCATCTTGAGCCGGTCCCTGTACGGCGTTGTCGTCGTGGCGGTAGCGGGACTCGCATTCACCAACGCGGCAGCGTCGGGCGGAGAGTCCTCGGCGCGGAACAAGTTGGTCATCATGGCACCTGCCTCGCCCGGCGGCGGCTGGGACGGCTTCGCCCGTGAAGCCCAGCAGGCACTGAAGTCCATCGGCGCAGTGAACAACGTGCAGGTCACGAACATCCCCGGAGCTGGCGGCACCATCGGCTTGAGCCAATTCGTGCAGATGACCGGGCGCCACGACATGCTCATGGCCACCGGCGGGGTGATGATCGGCGCCATCGAGCTGGCCAACTCCGAAGCCACCATGAAGGACGTGGAGCTGATCGCACGCATGTCTGATGACTACGCGGTGCTGGTAGTGCCGGCCAAGTCCGAGATCAAGACCCTGGACGAGTTCATCGCGGCCTGGAAGAAGGACCCGGGGAAAACCTCGATAGCCGGCGGTTCGCTGGGTTCGATCGACCACCTGCTCACCGGTGCGGTGGCCCAGGAAGTGGGCATCGACCCGTCCAAGGCCAACTACATCGCCTACTCCGGCGGCGGCGAGGCACTGACCTCGATGCTGGCAGGCACCACCGTTGGCGGCATGTCCGGCTATAACGAAGTAGCTGACCAGATCGAAGCCGGAAACCTGCGGGCGCTGGCCATCTCCTCCGAAGAACGGCTGCCGGGGGTCGACGTCCCGACCTTCAAGGAACAGGGAGTTGACGCGGTCATGGCCAACTGGCGCGGCTTCGTCGGTGCCCCGGGCATCACCGAAGAGGACAAGCAGGTCTTCGTGGACATGGTCCACGAAATCCATGAATCCGAGCAGTGGAAAGATGCGCTGGAGCGCAATAACTGGACCGACAGCTTCATGATCGGCAAGGAATTCGAAGACTACGTGGACAGCGAAATCGAAGTCACGGAACAAATCGTCAAGGGACTGGGACTATGAGCATTCAAGCACCCCAAGCAACAGAAGGCACCGGCAACGGCACCGGCACCCGCCGTAACGCCGCCCCTGCCCAGAACTTCTTCAGCGGGCGCAGCGAACTGATCGTCCCGGCTCTGGTACTGGCCCTGGCGCTCTTCCTGACTTGGCAGACCGCCACCATGGAGGTACTGGGCAAGTCGGTCCCCGGCCCGCAGTTCTTCCCGACCATTGTGTGCGTGCTGCTCTACGGTGTGGTCATCGCCCACACCATCCAGATTTTCCGCTCCCCGCGTGGCGGCGCAGCCGCGCCGGCCTCGGAAGAAAAGCAGTACAAGACCCAGTCGGACTGGAAGACCATGGGCATGGTGGTGGCCGGCGTCGTCGGCTTCATCCTGATCCTGCCCTACGCCGGCTGGATCCTCAGCGCGGCAGCCCTGTTCTGGGTCGTTGCCCGCGCACTGGGCAGCAAGAAGGCGCTATTCGACGTGAGCATTGCACTGCTCTTCTCCTGCGTGATCCAGTTGGCTTTCAACGCCGGACTGGGATTGAACCTGCCTGCGGGATTCCTGGAAGGACTGCTCTAGATGGAACAGCTCAATCTGCTGCTTGAGGGATTCTCAAACGCACTGACCCCAATGAACTTGCTGTGGGTGCTGCTTGGTGCCCTGCTGGGCACCGCCGTAGGCGTGCTGCCCGGCCTGGGCTCGGCGATGGCCGTGGCGCTGCTGCTGCCTATTACCTTCTCGCTGGATCCCACCGCCGCGTTCATCATGTTCGCCGGCGTCTACTATGGCGGGCTGTTCGGCGACTCCACCTCGGGCATCCTGCTCAATACGCCGGGCAATTCCTCGGCGATCGCCTCGACCTTCGAAGGCCACCGGATGGCCCGCAACGGCCTGGCCGCCAAGGCCCTGGCAACTGCGGCCATGGGCGCCTTCATTGGCGGCCTGCTGGCCACCACCGTCGTGGTGTTCTTCGCTCCGACCCTGGTCAAGCTGGCCACCGCTTTCGGTCCGGCTGAATACTTCGCGCTGGCAGTCTTCGCCTTCCTTGCAATCTCCTCGGTAGTCTCCGATTCGATCGTCAAGGGCCTGGTGGCCCTGGGCATCGGACTGGTCTTGGCCATGGTCGGGGTGGATGGGCCTTCGGGAACCATCCGCTACACCCTGGGCCTGCCGCAGCTCTTCGACGGCATCTCCATTGTGGTGATCACCGTGGGCCTGCTGGCCCTGGGCGAAGTGCTGCACATTGCCTCGCGCATCCACCGCGATCCGGAAGCTGTGAAAATCAAGCCAAGCGGCCGTCCGCGCCTGCACCGCCACGACATCAAGAAGGCCCTGCCGGCATGGCTGCGCGGTACCGCTTTCGGCCTGCCTTTCGGCATCATCCCTGCTGGCGGTTCCGAGGTGCCGACCTTCTTGGCCTACGGCACCGAAAAGCGCCTGGCCAAGCGCCGCGGCGATATCGAATTCGGCCAGATCGGTTCCATCCGAGGCGTGGCTGCTCCGGAAGCCGCTGGCAATGCCACCGCCGGCACCGCCATGGGCGCCTTGCTGGCCCTGGGCTTGCCCACCAGTGCTACCGCGGCCATCATGATCGCCGCCTTCCAGCAGTACGGCATGCAGCCAGGCCCGCTGCTGTTCGAACGCAGCGGCCCCATGGTGTGGACCCTGCTGGCCTCGCTGTTCATTGGACTGGTGATCTTGTTGGTCATGAACATGCAGTTCGCGGTGCTGTGGGCCAAGCTGCTGCTGGTTCCGCGCCACTACCTGTACGCAGGCATTACCGTGCTCTCGGTCCTCGGCGTCTACGCCATCAGCGCCGCGCTGCTGGATCTGTGGATCCTGCTGGGTGTGGGACTGGTTGGGTTCGTGATGCGACGCTACGAGATCCCCTTGGCTCCGGTACTGATTGCAGTAATCCTCGGCCCGTTGGCCGAAACCGAGCTGCGCCGTGCACTGACCGTCTCGGAAGGCGATGCGAGCATCCTGGTTTCCAGCGGAATCACGATTACCCTGTACTCGATCCTCGCATTGACGCTGGCATTCACCGCCTACAAGCACGTGCGTGCTAGCAAGAAGGCCAAGGAAGATGCCGAGCTGATCAACGCCTGATCATCTGCTTCCCAGCACAGCAGGCCATGCCGCCTCCACCGCGGCAAGGCCTGCTGTGCGCGTTCAAGGCGCATGGCAGCGCGGCGAAAGCCCGATCCGAAGCCGGCAGCTGGATGCTTCCTGACTGCGGCTTGCCTGCGGTAGCTGCCCAGAGCACAGTGGGCTGTGGACGATGAAAGGAGCGTGAATATGCCAGACCTAGCAGGCAAGAAAGTTCTTGCGGCAGTTTCCAACCGCGGAGTCGAGCAGGATGAGCTGAAGAAGCCAGTGGAGCACTTGCGCCAAGCCGGTGCGGAAGTGGTGATCGCGGCCCCGGAGGCCGGCCAGGTCAAGTCGCTGGTCGGCGATTGGGATCTGGGGGAGGTCTTCGAAGCCGGTGAAGCGCTGGCGGCAGTGAACGAACAGGATTTCGACCTGCTGCTGATCCCCGGCGGGACGCTGAATGCCGACAATCTCCGCTTGGATGCCGATGCCCAGCGCATTGCCAAGTCCTTTGCCGGTTCGGGCCGGCCGATCGCTTCCATCTGCCATGGGCCATGGCTGCTGGTGGAAACCGGATTGGCCAAGGGCAAGACCTTGACCTCGTACACCTCGATCAAGACCGATGTCGTCAATGCCGGCGGCACCTGGAAGGACGAACAGGTTTTCCGCTGCCCGGCAAACGGCTTCGTGCTGATTACCTCGCGCAATCCAGGCGACCTCGATGCGTTCAACAGCGCCATTGCCGCGGAGCTCAGCTCCTAGCAATTGGCCGCCAGCCGGCCAAGCCGCCGTCGAAGCCAGCCTTCCGGACGGCGGCTTCGCTGCGCTGGACCGGAGCCCGCCATCCAGGGCTTTGGCGATCGAAGGGCACGCCACCACGTTGTGGTTGTCGCGTATTCTCCCACCTGTGGAGGCAGGAACATGGCTGCAGATTATGACGAGGTTCGTCCGGATTTCGCCGCGGCGTCCGAGAAGACGCTCAAGGACGTGCAACAAGCCGATGCCCCCGACGCGAAGAGCGTTGTGGCCGAGCTTGAAGAAACCGACCTTTCCGATGGCGTGGAGCTCCCTGGCGCCATCGTCGAGGAAGAGCTGAGCGTTGAAGTCCTCCCGCAAGCAGCGGACGAGTTCCACTGCGCCAGTTGCTTCACTATCCGCCATCGCAGCCAAGCCGTGCAGAAGACTGGCCTAGGCGTCATCTGCCGCGACTGCGCCAGCGAACTCGCCTAGATTCCTGGGATTCCCAGAATCCCGGCGTTCGGCCATCCAGGCGTTCCAAGGAATTGGGTATGGCGATGACGCTGAGGACTTTGCCATGGCTGCGTGGACAGAGGGGGGGCCCCCGCTTCAGCAATTGAGCATCTGGTCAAGCTGCGTGCGGGTCCCGATGCTGTCCGGTCGCCTTGCGGGAGAGGAGCAATCCCAAGATGATCATGAGCGCACCGAGCCCCAGATGCAGCCAGTTATCGGCATCGTTCAGCGGGATGAAGTTGGCGGCGCTGTCGAAATCAATGACTAGCCCGTAGACCCACAGGGCCAGGTAGATGATTCCGCCGCCAATGAGGTAGCTGCGGGCAGCAGGCACGGTTCGCGCCATCAGGTAGCCGGCAACACCGAAGAGCAGATGCACGGCATTGTGCAGGTACGAGACCTGGAAGATGCCCAGCAGCTTGGCTTCAGAGTGGTGGCCGGCACCAGAGAGCGATTCGTAGTTGGTGGTGATTCCCGGAATGAATCCGAGGACACCGACCAGAAAGAACACGATGCCGACCGCCAGGGCGGCCTTCTGCACCAGCGGACGTGTTGCTATGACAGGATCTTTTGGATGTTCCATGATCTTGCTCCTTCATTCTGGCTGTTGCGATCGGAAGGAAACGTTGGCCCGGTATGCCGGCCGCCGTCATGCTAGCCACGCTAGGGGATTGCCGGCTGGATGGCACGGGAATCTTCCAGTACCTAGGGAACGTCCAGCAACGGAGGTGCGTGGATCGGGGCGGAACCCG
>NZ_JBLVOC010000025.1:61159-115097 GCF_053543575.1 Glutamicibacter sp. AGC84 | reverse complement strand
CCCCCCCCGATCCCGCTGCGTGCAGGTTCGGCTCCTGTGCAAAGCCAGCGCGCCGGCGCTAGCGGGTTTGCCGGCCGCCTTCCCAGCCCTCGGCTTGCACCTGTTCCTTGCGCAACTGCGCTTCGAGGCGCTCTTCCTCGATGACTGTTTCCTTTTCCAGGCTGACCCGCTCAACTGGCTCAACAGTCTTTTCTACGACGGGACGCTCCTCGTGCAAGGTCACCTCCTGCTCGTCTTCAGCCAGTTCTCCGCTGGTGCCGGTGGCTTCGGCATCCGTGATGGGCTCGCGCTCAAGCCGCACTTCCTCATGGCTCACCGGCACCGTGGTGGCCACATCCTCGGTGACCACGTGCTTGCGCAGGCGTACCTTGCCGGTTTCCACGCTTTCGGTTCCCACATGCAGCCGCTCCTCGGAACGGATGGCAGAGGCCTGGGAAGTGCCGTCCCCCGGATCACGTTCGTCTTCCCGCGAATACTCGGCGCGGGTATCAGTCTCCGGGACGCCGGGCTGCACGGCAGCCTGGTCAGCTTCCTGGTAGGACAGGCTGTAGTAGTGGTAGAGCTCCTGCTCCTGCTCTGGGGTGAGCTGGCCCTCCGGATCGATGTTCGGGGCGTCCTTGACGGTCTGCTTGTCATAGGGCACCGAGAGCGTATCGCCGGCGACGGTTGCCTGGCTGAGCGGAACGAAGCTCTCGGAGAGGCCGAAGAGGCCCGTGCGGACGGTCGCCCATTCCGGCTGCCCGCTGCGGTCGTCAAGGAAAATCTGGCCGAATTTGCCGATCTTCTGGCCGTCGGGGCCAATGACGGTGCCGCCAATTGCGCTGAGTTCCTGAAGCTGTTCTGTGCTGATCATGGGTCTGTCCTCCTGCTGCGTTCGACTTCGGATCAATCCAGTAATTCCAGTCCGGCTGGCCAGTGGCCGGCCGGCTGAAGCTGCGCCTCCAAGTGGGCGTGACGGCCCCCAGCTTGGCTTCTTGCGGTGCTTTGCCGAGCCGCGGTGATTAGAGCGTGGCACACTTTGCAAGCCCTTGCGCCGGGGCTTGTGCTTGCATGGCCGCAAGCTCAGTAGCAGCTGTGAAAAGCGATCAGCAGGTGCCCGGGGCAGCTAGCGGGCGTAGGGCGAGGAAGATGAACGGGTGGCTGCGGACAGCCGCGTCCGCAACTGCTGCGAAGCTGGAAAATCGCTGGGTTTCCTGCCGGGGAACGGCCGTCGGGGCCAGCTGCCGTCTAATGTTCAGTTCGTATTGCTGCCCAGGGAAGGCGAACCAGCATCCATGACCAGGACCTTTGGGATCGAAGAGGAGTTCTTCCTCGTGGATCCGGAAACTGCCGCCCCGGTGCCGATGGCCGATGAGCTCAGCGCCCAGCTGCTTGGCCTCGAACTGCAGGGCACCACGGTCCACCGCGAACTTCTGGCCAGCCAGCTGGAAATCGTCACCGGAATCTGCACCTCCGCGCAAGAAGCCGTGGAAGCGCTGGTGCGGCGGCGCGCCGCCATTGAGCGGATCTGCCGCGAACACCAGGTGCTTCCCTTTGCGTCGGGAACGGCGCTGGGGCTTCCGAGCACTACGGAGTTCACCAAGGGCCAGCGCTACGCAACCATCCACGAGTTCGTCCCGGGGATCGCCCGAGAGCATTTCATCAACGGACTGCACATCCATGTGCATGTCCCTGATGCCGCCGCCGGAGTCCGGGCGCTGAATGCCTTGCGCGGCTGGCTGCCGCTGATTGCGGGAATTGGCGCGAACTCTCCCATCTGGAACGGGGAGCCAACCGGCTTCGCCTCGTGGCGGACGGTGCACTACCGCAGATGGTCTGCGGCAGGCATCCCGCCGGCTTTTGCGACAGCGCAGGAATACCAGCAGCGCATTGAGGACATGATCACCTCCGGGGCGTTGCTTGATCCGGGGCATATCGGCTGGTTCGCCCGCTTGTCGGTGAACCATCCGACCATTGAAGTCCGCGCGGCGGACACGCAGATGGCAGCCGGCGAATCGGTGGCCCTGGCTCTGCTCATCCGGGCCATTGTGGATACCGCTTCGGAAACGGACAGCCCTGCCACCACGGCAGCGTCCGAGGTTCTCGACCTGGGCCTGTGGCAAGCGGCGAAGTCGGGAGTGGAAGGCACCTATTTCGATAGCGAAGCCAGGACTCCCGTGCCTGCCAAGGCCATGATCCAGCGGGTGCTCGATTACGCGGGCCGTCAATTGCAGCGCAATGGCGATGAACAGTTCGTGGCTGATTACCTGGACTCGCTCGCGAATCTCGGCAATGGTGCCACGCGCCAACTCGAGAGCTGGAACCTGGGCGGGGCGAAGCAGGTCGTGGCTGATGCCGCCAAGCTGTTCGCACAAGCCTGACAGGTTTTCGCAGGAGCAAAGCGAACAACCAGGGGAGCGGCGCGCAAGGAGAAATACCGCTTGTAGCGGGTTCGGCAGAGGCCTACTATCAAGGCAAGGAGTCGATCCTGCATGAACGGCCAGCACGGGGGTGCTGGGGCGGAGGAAAGTGATTCCTGCATACTCGCAACAACGAGGGGGAATCATGAGCACTCCAGCTGCAGTACCTGGGCGCATGACCAAGGAGCAGAAACGCGTCGCGGGAGCGACCATGGTGGGCACCACCGTGGAATGGTACGACTACTTCATCTACGCCAATGCGGCGGCCCTGGTCCTGGCCCCTCAATTCTTCACTCCCGCCGAAGCGTCACTGGGATCCATCATCGCTTTCGCCACCGTCGGCATCAGCTTCCTCTTCCGCCCGTTGGGCGCCATCGTGATGGGCCGGGTGGGCGACAAGTACGGCCGCCGAGCGGTGCTGATCATCACCCTGGTCCTGATGGGCGTCGGCACCACATTGGTGGGCTTGCTGCCCACCTATGCGAGCATCGGCATCTGGGCTCCGATTCTCCTGATCTTCCTGCGCATCGTCCAGGGCTTCTCCGCCGGCGGCGAGTGGGGCGGTGCGGCATTGATGGCAGTGGAGCACGCGCCGGATCATGCCCGCGGCAAATTCGGGGCCTTCCCTCAGCTCGGCGTCCCGGCCGGAATGCTGCTGGCCTCCGCGGTCAGCGCCATTATCGCCGCCGTTCTCTCCCCGGAGCAGTTCATGGCCTGGGGCTGGCGCATCCCGTTCCTGCTCAGCTTCGTCCTGATCCTCATCGGCTACTACATCCGCCAGCGCGTGGAGGAATCCCCGGTCTTCGAGGAAATGGCCCGGACCAAGCAGACCGAGTCGGCCCCGCTGTCCACGCTGTTCAGCAAGCACCCCAAGAAAGTCATCCAGGCGACGCTGGTATTCATGGGCAACAACACTGCCGGGTACATGCTCACCGGCGGCTTCATCCTGGGCTATGCAACGAACAAGCTGGAACTGCAGGCTGGCGACATCCTGAACATCATCACCATCGGCTCGCTGGCCTGGCTGATCTCCACCTGGATCGGCGGAGTGGTCTCGGACCGCATTGGCCGCAAGAAGATGTTCATCATCGGCTGGGTGCTGCTGCTGGCCTGGCTCTTCCCGCTGTTCCTGCTCATCGAGACACGAAACCTGGCCTGGGTCACCGTGTCCCTGGTGGTCTTCGGCGCTTTCATGGGATTCTCCTACGGCCCGTTGCCGGCGCTGTATGCCGAGCTGTTCCCGGCCCGTATCCGCCTGAGCGGTTCTTCGATCAGCTACGCCCTGGGCTCGGTGATCGGTGGCGCGTTCGCCCCGACCATTGCCGCCGCGCTGGTGGGCAAGTTCGATACCACCGTGGCGGTCTCCACCTACCTGTTCATCTGGGTGGGCGCTTCGCTGATCGCGACGCTGACATTGGAGGACCGCACCGGTGCGGACCTGTATCCGCATGAGGGGTCAACCGGAGAAGCGGGAGGCCACACAGAAGAAGCCGGGCCCGAGCATTTGTGAGCGCTGGTGGAGAAAGGGCAACTAGCTGCGTGTAACATCTCCGATACAAACTGCTGATATCTTGTCGCTCATGACGTTGTCCATTGAACCTGCAGACTTCGAGGATCCCTCCCTGCGAGCCTTCCTCGAAGCCCACCTTGCTGACATGGCGCCGCAGTCGCCGCTGGAGTCCCAGCATGCCTTGGACTCGGCTGCGCTACGCCAGCCAACCGTCCGGCTCTGGACAGCGCAGAAGGACCATCGCATAGTGGGCACCTGTGCGTTGGCGGTATTGGAGCCGGGCCACGAGGAGCTCAAGAGCATGCGGACGGACCCGGACTTCCGCGGGCAAGGCGTCGCTTCCCGGTTGCTGCTCCATGCTCTGGAGGATGCCTCGCAGCGCAAGCTATCGCGCATATCCCTTGAAACGGGAGCTATGGAGTTCTTCGCACCTGCACGCTCGCTGTACCGGAAGCACGGCTTCAAGCAGTGCCAGCCCTTCGGCTCCTATCAGGAGGACCCCAACAGCATCTACATGACCCGGATCCTTGAACTGAACTAGCTCTTGGGCAGGGCACTGCCAAGAATCCTTGTACCCGCAGAGCCAAAGGCCATGAAGGACACCAAATTCGGTCGTTTCCGGGCCACGCCGGCATGACAGCGAGGTCTGAATTCAACACGCTTGCTTGCCGGATATTCATGGAGCAGCCACTGGCAGAAGACTGCCTGGCGGAATTCGGCGGTGCCGCGCTTCAGGCAAAGACAGCACCATGCCATGGCTTTCTGCAACTGGTAGGGCCAGCCCTCCACAGGCCCGCCATTTCCGGAGGGCTCCTGGCAGTGGCGGGCTGATGGGCTGCTTGATAAGCCGCTCAGGAGGTTGCTGGTTCAGGGGTGCCGGTCGGAGTGTGGATGATGTCGAAGTAGACGTCGGTCTTTTCCGGATCGGGGAAGACCCGGTAGGTGAATTCGTCGCCAGTCAGCTTCACGATGTCCGAATCGCGGGTGAACTGGACGGCCCCGGAACCATCCTTGGCGATGATGGTGCGGGTCTTGCCATCCGCGGAGACCGTCCAATCACCCTGCATCTTCGGCGCGCCATCCAGGGTGTACATGCTGAAGGTGCCATCGCCGTGGAAGTAGGCGTTGCCCACGAAGTTGCTGACGTCCTTGTCGCTGAGCTCCACTGGCTCGCCTTCGGCGTCTTGCGCACCGGTGGTTTCCCAAGCGGTGGAAGACAAGACGTCTGAGGGGGTCATGGGATCGCTGGCCGGCGACGCGTTCTCCTGGGTTTCGGCGGTGTTGCCCGTGCCGGACTGGCCAGCACCGGTTCCTGCGGTGCAACCGGCCAGCAGGCCGATCGCCAGGGTTGCGCTGCCCAGCGCGGCAAGCAGCTTGGGGGAGTTGATGCGTTTGTTCATGGTTCCAGCCTCGATTCAAAGAAGTTGATATCCGCGGTTGCCTGGTGAAGCACCGTGGTAAATCAATTCTGACTTTTCGAACCACGCGAGGCATCGGCCATCAAGCTGGGCTTGCTTGCCTGCCAGATGAGATCCCTGAGGCCGGGAACCTAGCGCATGCCCTCCCGGCGGATGGCCGTGGTGATCGCTTCGACCCGCGTCTCCACGCCCAGCTTGGCGTAGATGTGGGCCAGATGGGTTTTGACCGTCGCCTCGGAAATGAACAGCCGCTGGCTCAGTTCCTTGTTCCCCAGCCCCTCGACGAGCAAGCTGAGCAGTTCCGCTTCCCGGGGCGTCAAAGCCTCATCGGGATTGCGCAGCCGCCGGAAGAGCTTGGAGGCCACCGGTGCGCTCATGATGCTCTGGCCGCGCGATGCCCCGCGCACCGCGCTGAAGATCTCCTCTGGCGCGGCGTCCTTGAGCAGATAGCCCATGGCACCGGCGTCCACCGCCCGGACGATATCCGCATCCGAGTCGTAGGTGGTGAAAACCAGGACCGCCTGCTTGGGATTGCGCTGGTGGATCTCCTTGATTGCCTCGATGCCGTCCATTCCCGTGCCCATCGCCAAATCCATGACAACCACCTCCGGGGCGAGGCTATCGAGCATGGACAGGGCCGCTTCGCCGGAGCCGGCCTCGGCAATAACCTCGATATCCGGCTGGGTGTCGAGCAGCGCCTTGAGCCCGCTGCGGACCACCAGGTGGTCATCGACCAGCAGTACCGTAATTGCGGTCATGAAAGTTCCTCCTCGCTGGGAATCTGAGCTGCCACGATGGTCCCCATGCCGGGGGTGCTTTCCACCGAGAATACGCCGCCTAGCTGCTCCACGCGTTGCCGCATGGCGCGTAATCCGTAACCGCCGGACTCGGAGGGAAACATGATTTCCTCCGGATCGAATCCCCGGCCGTTATCGTGGATGTCCAGCGTGACGGTGTCCTGGAAAAAGCCGATGGTGATGGTGGCCTGCTTGGCCCCGGAATGCAGCTTCACATTGGCCGCGGCGCTTTGCACCACCCGGAGCAGGGCGTGCCTCGTCTCGGTGGATACCTTGCGCGGACTGCCGATAACGTGCAGCTGGACATGGGGGACGTAGGCGCAGGCCGCGTCGGACAGCATTTGGGGCAGGGGGCCGGAATCTGCGGCAGGCGAGGCAAGGTCAAGGACCAGGCGCCGGGTCTCCAGGAGATTCTGCCTGAGCATTCCGCTGGCCCGCAGGACCTCGTCCCGGGCGGACGCAGCAGGCCAATTCCGGTTGGCTGCCTCCAGGAGCAAGAGGCTGCTGGCCAGGCCCTGGGTGACGGTGTCATGGATTTCGCGGGCAACACGTTCACGCTCGGTGGTGATCCCGGCCCGGCGCTCGCTCGCCGCGAGCTGCTGCTGCGCGCTGGAAAGTTCCTCGTTCAGCCGGCGCTGCTCTGCCGCATCCTGTTCCATCCGGTCGAAGATCAGCGTCAGCATCGCGCCAATGGCCAGCGGCCCGAGAAGCATCACGATATCGGCGCCGTCGCTGAACAGGAACCAGCTCACTGCGGCGGCCACGACCGTCAGCCCGCCGGCCAGGTAGCCGATGAGCCCGTGCAGCGCCCGGCGGCAAAGGAAGAACAACCCGAAGGAACACCAGGCAAAGCTCGGAGCGAGCACCACCAGCACCGAAGCTGTCGCAACCAGCACGAGGACCCAGGAGGTCCGGGCCTGCCCGCGGTTCAGCAGGAAGGCGGTGACCAGGTACAGGGCGCAGACCACGGCAGCGAGCATCATGATCCACAGATTCTCTGCCGGGTCATGCCGCAGCACGTAGCGAATCAGCGCGATGAGCATGAGCACGGCAAAGCCGATGTGCACCAGGGCGTCGATGTTGGTTTTGGGTGCGAGCATGGGTTCGGAAGCAGCGTTGGCGGAAGAGATGTCGGGGCCTTTGTCGAGATGGGAGCCGGTGTGCAGTCCGACGCGGGAACGGTTAGGGGTGGTTTCCCCATACTAGAACTTGAAGCGGGTCTTGTGCTCCGCCATCTGGCTGGTTTTCATGGCCTCTTGGCCGATTCCGCAACCGGGAACGGTACTGCAAGATGGGAAGAAGACGATCAAGGAGTGCCCATGACCACAAACCAGAAAATAGCAGCCACCGCGATGCCGAACATGGCGCAGCTCGCGCGACGCGGCCCGGCCCTGGGTATTCTGTGCCTTGCCACGGCGTTCGTCCTGGCCGGGTGCGCAGCGGCCGAATCAGAAACGCAAACTCCGGCACCTGCCTCCGTCGCACCGTCCTCTGTTGCCTCGGTGGCACCGGAAACTGCCGTGCCGGAATCCGGTCTGTCCGCCCAAGCGCAGGCGGAACTGGACCAGCGCTTGGTACGCGCGGCCAAAGCCAATGACGCGGATGAGGTCCGGGAACTGATCGCCGCCGGCGGGGATGTGAATGCCAAGGATTCGCTCCAGGATTCGGCGTTCCTCTATGCCGGGGCCGAAGGCTTCAACGAGATCCTTGAGCTCACGCTGGAGCACGGCGCGGATGTGGAGAGCTTGAACCGCTATGGCGGAACGGCGCTCATTCCGGCCAGCGAGCACGGCCATGTGGAGACCGTGAAGATGCTCATCGAGGCAGGTGTTCCGCTTGACCATGTGAACAATCCGGGATGGACCGCGCTGCATGAAGCCGTCTTGCTTGGCGATGGAGGACCGAACCAGCAAGAGGTCGCCAGGCTGCTGCTGGCCGCCGGGGCGGATCCGGGGATCACCGACCCGCAGGGGCGCACCGCACTGGAGAATGCGCGCCGGCTCGGATTCGACGAGCTGGCCGAAGCCATCGCCGCGCATCAGTAGTTCCCCGGCGCAGGATTGAGCCGATCGCAGTGCTGCCTGGCGGGGTGGCTACCAATCGTTCATTCCAAGTTTCCTAACGAGTACGGCAGTCTCGTAATTCGCTGTCACTTTCCGGTGTTTGAGTAATGGTGTTCTCGAAATCGAGGGCACTCGCACCGATTTGAAAGGTCCGCCTCATGCGCTACCCTGCACTCGTTCCCGTGAGCCTGCTCGGCCTCGCCGCCCTGGCCCTCACTGGTTGCCAAGCTTCTGCCACCGCGGCCGATGCTCCCATCAAGATCGCCACCCTGCCCGTCTCGGATGACCCGACCGCGGTCAATCCCAATGAAGCGCTCGTGGAACTGCTCGAAGCCGAAACCGGCCGCGAGGTCGAAGTCACCGACGTGCCCGACTATCTCAGCGTGGTCGAGGCCATCCGCGCTGACCATGTGGACATGGGGATCATGAGCGGTTTCCCCTCGGCGCTCGCGCTGAACACCGGTGAAGTCGATTCCCTGCTGGCATGGGAGGGCAGCGATGAACCGGTGTCCACGTGCGTGGTGCTTGAAGACTCGCCGGTCAAGACCCTGGAAGACTTCCGTGGCAAGACCATCGCCTTCGCGGACCAGGCTTCGAGCTCCGGCTACTTCATGCCGGTGTACATGCTGCACCAGGCCGGGCTGGAGCAGGGCAAGGACTACGAGGCCATCTTCGCCGGAGGGCACGAGGGCAGCTTTGCCGCCCTGGAGCAAGGCCAGGTGGACGCGGCCTGCACCGCTAATGTGCTGACCGAAATGGGCGCACCGATGTTCCCCTTCGCCGAGGGAGAATGGCGCGGGGTTGGACAGAGCCCGTCCATGGAAATCATGGGCAGCGTGCTGGCCCGCCAGTCGCTGGATGAGGAAACCCGCACCGCACTGCAAGAAGCCCTTCCGAAGATCTTCTCCGAAGAGAACAAGGAAGCCCTGGCCGGCTACTCCTCATTCATCGGACTGGACGTCGAGGTCGGCCCCGACCCCAGCCGGTATGCCTCCTTCGCCGAAATTGCCGAGGTGGCCGGCGTTGAGCTCGAGGACCTGAAATGAGTCCCGTTCTCAAAACGGCAGCATCTGCGCAGCCCACCGAAATGATGAGCACCGCCGAACTGCGCCGGGCGCTGCCGTTGGCCACCGTGCGCGGGCTGGAAGTCTGCTACGAGAAGAAGATGCCGGTGCCCGTGCTGGACGGCGTGGACCTGGACTTGTTCCCGGGCGAGATGGTCTCCCTGCTGGGTGCCTCGGGGTCGGGCAAGTCCACCTTGATGAAAAGCCTGACCGGTTTCGCCCCGGCGACAGCTGGCACGGTGCGCGTGGCCGGCCATGACCTGCGCAATCTCCAGCGCGGCGAACTGCGCCAGCTGCGTTCCGAGGTGGGCCAGGTCTTCCAGCAGTTCAACCTGATCCCGCGATTGAGCGTGCTGTCCAACGTCCTCACCGGTGCCCTGCACCAGGCCGGGGCCATCAATCTCGTGGGAGGCTTCTCCAGCGCTCATCGCAAATATGCCATGGAACTGCTGGACCGGGTGGGCATTGCGCACAAGGCAAAGGAACCGGCCCGTTCGCTCAGCGGCGGGCAGCAGCAGCGCGTGGCCATCGCCCGGGCGCTGATGCAGAGGCCCCGGCTGATCCTCGCCGATGAGCCGGTCGCGTCGCTGGACCCGAAGCTCGCCGATTCGGTCCTGCAGCTGCTGCGGGATATCGCGCAGCAAGACGGCATCCCGGTGCTGGTCAGCTTGCATGTGGTGCCGCTCGCGCTAGCCCACAGCGATCGCATCGTGGGGCTGCGCCAGGGCAAGATGCTGTTTTCCGGAAAGAGCAGCGAACTGGATGCCCAGTCGCTGGAGGGGATCTACGAGGACGGTGATACCGATGTCCACTGAAACCAGAACCGTTCCGCTGGCGGACAATGAGCTGCCGGCCTCCGATAGGACCCGCCTGGAACGTGCCTTCTCCATCCCGCGCGCACGCTTCCTGCTGGGCATACCCGTTGCCCTGCTGATTCTGCTGTGGTCCGCGGGCGGTGTGGGCTTCGATTTCCTGAAGCTCGGCCAGGGAACACTGAACATGGGAGAATTCCTCGCCCGGCTGTTTCCGCCGGACTTCTCGAAGATCTCGACCATCCTGGAATTGCTGCTAGAAACCCTGCAAATGGCCATCGTCGGAACCGTGCTGGGCGTGGTGCTCTCGCTGCTGGTCGCCTTCGGCGCGGCCTCCAATATCGCTCCTCCATGGCTGTACTACCCATCGCGCTGGGCCATGAACGTGATCCGCGCCGTGCCGGACCTGGTTTTCGCCCTGATGTTCGTCTCGGCCGTGGGCTTGGGGCCTTTCGCCGGCATCTTGGCCATGACCCTGGGCTCGCTCGGGTCCATCGGCAAGATCTTCGCCGAGGCCATGGAGTCGGTGGACAAGGGGCCGATGACCGCCATGCAGGCCGTCGGCGCGTCCAAGCGGCAGGTCATCCAATACGGCATCCTGCCGCAGGCCGCCCCGCTGCTGGTCTCCTACACGCTGCTGCTCTTCGAGGGCAACGTGCGCGGCGCAACCATCCTGGGGCTGGTGGGTGCCGGCGGCATTGGGCTGGAACTGACCACCGCCATGCGCATGTACGACTACGGCCACCTGAGCGCCATCATCATCTGCATCATCGTGCTCGTCACGATCATCGACCAGGGCAGTGCCCTGATAAGAAGGAGAATCACATGAGTGCACCAGCCATCGAACTTGAGCTCAGCGCACCGGTCAACCTGCGGGACCTGGGCGGAATCCGGATTGCCGGGGGCACGCTGCGCCCGCAGCTGGTCATCCGCACCGATGACATCGCCTATGCCACCCGCGAAGTCGCACAGCAATTGGTGGGCTCAGGATTGGCCGCAGTTATCGATCTGCGCTCGCCGGCAGAAGTCGCAACCACCGGGCGAGGACCGCTGGCCGAGTTCCCGGTGGCCTATCACAACCTTCCGCTGATCAGCGATGTCTCGCGGTCGACGCCCAAGGGCGCAGAAGGGTTCACCCATGAGGCCATGGGCCGGATGTACCTGGACATGGTGGAGAACTCCGCGGCGCAGCTGGTCACCGCGCTGAACATCATCGCCTATTCGCCGGGGACCACGGCCTTCCATTGCGCGGCAGGACGCGACCGCACCGGCGTGCTGGCGGCCATGCTGCTGCTCGCGCTGGGTGCCAGCGACGAGGACATCGTGGCGGACTACGCGCTGACCGGGCAGAACATGCGCGCCATCATGGAGCGCAACCGGCCGGTAATGGGCGAGATGTGGCGGGCCCTGGGCATGGACTTCTCCAAGGTCGACACCTCGCAGCTGTTCGACGGCCCCATGGACGTGGCCATGGAAATGATGCTCGGAGAGTTGCGGGCACGCCATGGCGATCCGCTGGCTCCGCTGCGCGCCGCTGGGCTGAGCGAGGACACCATCCAGCGCCTGTCCGAGCGCGCAGTGCAACGGTGAGCGCCCCGGCAGTTGGGCAGGCTCCGGTGCGCCGGCGACCGGGACGCCCGCGGCACGAGGAGCTGGAGCAGAAGGTACTGGACGCAGCGCTGGAATTGATCGATGCGGAGCAGGAGATCACGATATCCAAGCTGGTGGAGCGCAGCGGAGTCAGCCGTGCTGCGCTCTATCGCAGGTGGCCGTCGCTGACCTTGCTGATAGCTTCGGCACTGAACACCGGACGAGTCGTGCCGCCGGCCATTTCCGGCGACGGGGATTTGCGAAGGAACATCTTCGAGGCGCTCTTTGGCCACGGAGCGGAACAGACAGTGGAGATGTACTCGGAATCCCGATTCAGGCAGCGCATCCGCCTGGTGATGGCTGACCGCGAGCTCCAGCGCGCTTATTGGCAATCGCACGTGAAGGTGCGCAGGGTGCCAATTGAAGATGCGCTGCGAGCGGGGATGGAAAGCGGGATACTGCGCAGCGACCTGGATATCGAATCCTGTTTCGACACCTTGGCAGGAGCCGCGTACTACCAGCTGGTGGTGCGCGGCGAGAGCTTCCGCTTGCCGGAAACCCGCGCCAGGCTTGAAAAAGCCTTTGACATGGTTTGGCGGGGAATGGTCGCTTTTCCTTCCCGATAGATCCGCCTTTGCAGCTGAAAGCCTCCCGGAAGATTGGGTCTTCCGGGAGGCATTCCGTTTGCCTGCGGCTCACGCCTCGTGGATGAGCAAAGCAAGTAATTTATAGCGGGGTAACGTAGGCTCCAGCGATGCCGCCGTCCACCAGGAACTGGCTTGCGGTGATGAAGGAAGAATCATCGGAAGCAAGGAAGGCTACCGAGGCCGCCAGCTCATCCGGTTCTGCGAAGCGACCAAGCGGTACATGCACCAATCGGCGTGCCGCTCGTTCCGGGTCCTTGGCAAAGAGCTCTTTGAGCAACGGGGTGTTAACCGGACCGGGGCAAAGCGCGTTGACTCGGATGCCCTGCCGGGCGAACTCGACACCGAGTTCGCGGCTCATGGACAGCACTCCACCTTTGGAAGCCGACTAGCTGATCTGGCTGGTAGCCGCACCCATGACAGCGACGAAGGAAGCAGTGTCGATGATGGAGCCCCGTCCCTGTTCCTGCATGTAAGGCAACACGTGCTTGCAGCAGTAGTACACGTTGGTCAGGTTGACCTCTTGCACCTTGCGCCAGACATCGATGCCGGTATCCAGGATGGAAGCGCCACCTGTAGGGGAAATCCCCGCGTTGTTGAATGCGATATCCACCGAGCCGTAGGTCTCCTTGGCTGTGGCGAACTGGCCCTTGATGCCTTCCTTATCGGTGGCATCGGTCGAGTGATGCCGTGTCGGCGAAGCAGCTAATGGAATAGTGTCTGGAAGGTGTGGCAACCCTGCTAGCTGTCTACTGAACGCGTTTTGCGGTTGTCTCGCGGTTGTCTTTGGCAGGGGGCGGTGCTACTAGACCCGCTGCATCTACATGTTTAAATTGGGAATTCTAGATTTAACTCAAGAACATTCTGCGTGCACGGTATTGGCTGAACGCGCGAAATTTCCTCAGTATATTCATGCGGCGTTCGGATGAGGCGTGTTGAATAGCGTGAAGTGACACCTCTGCTCCGGCGAATCGGAGTGACAGCGTTGAGACGCAATGTCCACGAAGCTCCAACGCTAAATATCGTGCAACCGGATGACAGGCACCAACAAACCCTATTCAGTAGCAGCTGCGCACCAAGTTGGATCCAGAATCCTCCCACCCCCGTCATTTCCTCGCCGAACTAGATATGGCTACCGTTTCGCGCTCTAAATGCGAAGCGTCCTAGAAGGTCTTGCCCGAGTAGCCCAACTTGCGCGAAATTTGTGTGGCGGTAGAACCCATCACGGACTTGAGCACCATCATCCGCTCGTCAGGCATGTAGGTATTGGTGGCCGACATGCTAATAGCGGCGATGATCTGGCCGCTGTCATTGCGAATCGGAGCGACGACGCATCGGAGGCCAGTCTCATTGTCTTCCCGATCCAAAGCGATACCTTCTTTTGCATAGGCTTTCATTCTGGACAGGAAGGCCTCCTTGGTTTGATGCGAAGCCTGTTCTACAGGCGACTCGGAATCAAAGGTGGATTCCCAGCGCTGGGGAGTATCAAGCAGCAGCGTCTTGCCAATGCCGGTGCGACTCAGAGGCATGCGCTGTCCCACTCCCCAGCGCCATGCGCGTCGCGAGTACCGGGGGACTTTGTCGACGTAAAGCACTTGGGCTTCGTCTTCCACCGCCAGGTCCACGGTGTCTTGGTACTTGCGGGCGAGCTCTTCCAGGATTGGCTTCGCAATAACAGGGACCGGGCTTTGATACAGGGCGTGGAAACCCAGCTATATCAGTTCCGGCCCCAGGCTGAAGTCGGTGCCATGGGTACTGCGCAGGAATCCACGCTGCACCAGGAGTTTCACCATGCGTTGCGCAGCGCTCATTCCGATATTCGCGGCAACAGATACTTCATTCAGATTAGTTGCACCACGGCCTATAGCGCGCAGAATATCTACCCCGCGAGCAAGCGTGAGCTTGTCCGGAGGAGGAGCGTCAATTGAATCGTCAAAGCCAATGGCCAAGGTTCTGCTCAAGAGACTAGAGCCATTCAAGCTGATGTTCATTGAAGAACCGGTACTTAGTGAAAACGTGAACCCCATGCTGGAGACATTGCGCAATTCCAGTACTCCGATTGCCTTGGGCGAGCGCCTGTTCTCGTGCTGGGACTTCAAAGGACGTACTGGCCAGCGGAGCGGTGGACATCATCCAGCCGGATCCTTCGCACTGCGGTGGCATCACCGAAGCCCGTAAGATTGCGACGATGACTGAAGCCTATGACGTTGCAGTCGACTTGCACTGCCCCCTGGGCTCAATCGCTCGGGCAACGAACCTGCAGATTGATGCCGGTGAGCACAACGCCTTTATCCAGGAGCACTCCCTGGGAATTCTCTACAACAAATCCTACGATCTCCTTGATTACGTCAATGATCCGTCGGTCTTCGCCTACAAGGATGACATGGTCGCCATCCCTGAGGGTCCGGGCCTGGGCCTTGATGTAAATGAAGAGTACGTCATTGAACGCGCAGCTGAAGGTCACCGCTGGCGCAACCCAATTTGGCGTCACAAGGACGGATCCTTCGCAGAATGGTAAATCGAATGTCTCAGTCGACAGTGTCGTCAGCTGCCACACTTAGGAGCACTGACAAAGCAACAGAGATACGCTACGCCGTAGCATTGATGTTGTTCCTTACCGTAGTAATCAACTACATGGATCGTTCAAACCTTTCGGTTGCAGCTCCACTGAATTCCGAGGAATTCGGTCTCGATACTGCACAACAAGGTCTGCTGCTCTCTGCTTTTGGTTGGACCTACGCTGCAATGCAGTTGCCTGGCGGATGGTTGGTGGACCGGGTGCAGCCCCGCCTGCTGTACCCAATCTGCCTAGTGCTCTGGTCTGTAGCAACCATCTTCATGGGCATGGCTGGAAGCTTCATTGCCTTGAGCGTTTTGCGTTTGGCCGTTGGTGGTTTTGAAGCACCTGCGTATCCAATCAATAACAAGGTAGTCACTGCTTCGTTCCCAGAGCTTGAACGAGCCACAGTCATTGGCTTCTAAACCTCTGGCCAGTTCATTGGTCTTGCGCTGCTGACCCCGGTTCTTCTGTGGTTGCAACACCGCTGACCTGGCACTGGGTATTTGTTGTCACCGATGCTGTTGGCATTGTGTGGGGCTTGATCTGGTTCTTCATGTACCGTAATCCTGTGGACTCCAAGCGGACCAACGCTGCTGAACTGCAGTAGATCCGAGAGGGTGGCGGACTGGTTGATTTGGGCAGCGCGCAGGCCAAAGCTCCAGCAGCAAAGCTGAGCAAAGCAGACTTCGCTCTGGTACTGGGCCGACGCAAGCTCTGGGGTATCTACATTGGTCAGTTCTGCTTGACCTCTACCTTGTGGTTCTTCTTGACCTGGTTCCCAGCCTACTTCGTGACCTACCGCCACATGGACTACATCAAAACCGGTTTCTTGACGTCGCTTCCGTTTGTTGCAGCGTTGGTGGGTGTATTGATCAGTGGTGTTCTCTATGACTTCATGCTCAAGCGTGAAGTAAGTCTCGGGCCTTCGCGCAAACTACCAATCATCACCGGGCTGTTGCTCTCCATGAGCATGATCGGTGCAATCTTCACCGACAGCACTGCTCTGGTTATCACGTTCATGTCCGTTGTCTTCTTCGGCAATGGTCTGGCATCGATTACCTGGTCGTTGGTTTCTGCGCTGGCACCGTCACGGCTGATTGGTTTGACCGGTGGCATGTTCAACTTCATCGGCAACCTGTCCTCGATTGCCACCCCAATCGTGATTGGCTTACTGGTCTCGGCGACCGATTTCGGCCCAGCCTTCATTTACATGACGGTTATCGCCGCAGTTGGCGTCCTCTCCTACGTCTTCTTGGCAGGAAAGGTTCAGCGCGTCGAGGGGTAATAACCACGCACTTTTCGCGTAGACAGAGACTATCCGCAATGACCGCTTAGGGAACGTCAAATAGGTAACTTAGCGACATTGAGAAGGTGTATTAAGGGTGATGCGTTGTTCTTCAAGTTAAGCATAGTGATTAAGTTCGCTTGGGATCTCTCACTACTCAATATGTTGAAATCCCTGTAATACTATGGATTAGTCGACAAGAAAACGTTCGTTGAATTAGCACGGTGTCAGTTTGCAACTACTTTGTCAGGGTTCTAAGCTGGCGAGAATTTGTTTCCCTATTGCCTTCCCCAACGGAATGGGGACTGCGTTTCCAATTTGACGTGCGATTGCAGTTTTAGAACCGACGAACTGGTGATCGTCCGGGAATCCTTGAAGTGTCGCAGCTTCAAAGTGAGTGATTGCACGCATGACGGCTGGGTTAGGATGAAGGTATCTCCCTTTCTCAGGCTTAAAGAATTCTGTCCGTATGGTCACGGACGGTTTGTTAGCGTGGAGTCGACCCATTACATCCCCAGAGCCCGACTTATGATTTTTCCAGCAATTAGATAACAATTCTTCGGGAATATCGAATCTATTTCCACCAGCCGGAATTGTAGCAAACCGCTTCAGCGAAAGCTGTTCGTAACGTCGCCCAAGGTGTAAGTCGCGTGGTGCAAACGGACCAGCGAACAACTTGCCGAGGAAGTTGTAAGTGCGGTCGCCTGGCAGATCGATGCCATCGACAACTGTTGGAATGTTTATGAAAACTTCAGCGACAGTCCGGTGAACGGTATGGGTGGGCTCGGGGAAACCTGGAAATTCTAATTCGCGGTGGTGGCCAATGATCACTGTGCGGCGGCGTGCTTGAGGTGCCCCGTAGTCCGCGGCGTTCAGTATCCTGTGCTGAAACTTGTAGTCCCTCAAGCTGCCAGTCTTCGTAAGCTCGAGGAATTCATGGTACTGAGGCGAGGAAGCGAAGGCTGCTACGTTTTCGACCACAAAATATTTTGGACGTAGCTGACGAATCGCCGCAGCATAGTGCTGCCAAAGTGTGTTTCTCTCGTCTTCAGTATCTTGTTTGCCAAGCGTGGAGAAGCCCTGGCACGGGGGGCCTCCAATAATGACATCAATATCTTGTGGCATCGCCGTCGATTTCAACCATTCTTGGATCGGTCCAGCATATACAATGCCGTCGCCAAATGTTGCTTCAAATGAAGCTGCGGCAGCTGTATCCATCTCAACTGCCGCAACAGTCTCAAATTTTGGGGATGCTTGATGAAAGCCAGCCGTGAGACCACCTGCACCTGCAAAGAGATCGACTACCCGAATCTTGCGATCATTCATGATCCCTCATCATAGGAGAATTTCCGGGTGTAAGCTAACTAAATTTTTGCCCAAGCTCCCATGGGGTCTGGTGATCCTTGAGAATGAATGCGCCGGTTATCTCTCAACGGAGTAACGCCTCGAATTGCTAAGCGTTTCCACTCTTGAGAGACCATTGATTACTTCGATGACCGCAAGAAGCAGGGAAGGTGGCAAGATATCAATAAGTTGTTGGCTTGAGCCGAACGTGGTTAATCAATGAAGCAGACGGTGATTGAATATTATTAAATTATCGGTGTTTCGAGTATCGAGGGGAAATCATGCCTGATGAATTAACGCTTTCTTTTGAAGCGCGCACGATTGAGCACCTCGGGCTGCAAATGTATTCGCAACTCCCAGCAGCACTTGCAGAACTGATCGCTAATGCCTATGACGCTGATGCTACTACCGTTGTCGTTTCGATTGAACATGATCACGAATCCGGGCGCGAATACATAGCAGTCGTGGATGACGGTCATGGGATGTCCAGGGATGATCTAAACAACAAGTATCTCAGAATAGGTCGTAATCGCAGAGCTCCAGAAGAAACAGGAGTGCTAAGTGAAAGCGGGCGTCGAAAAGTGTCTGGTAAGAAAGGCATCGGCAAGTTGGCACTCTTCGGTATTGGTCGACTTATCAGGGTGTCAACCACACGAATGGGCAGCGATTCGCGTATTGACATCGTGCTCAATTGGCACGACATGATGGATCTAGGGAGCGGGGAATACCACCCAGGGGCAACCGAGGCCTTGGAAGAATCTGGTTTGCATGGAACCCGCATCGAAATCCGTGAGTTGACGAGAAGCAGCTCAATATCCGTTGACAACCTGGCGAAAAGTCTTGCGCGGTTATTTAATTACGACGGTAATTTTGAACTGTTTGTGGAGAAGGGGAAGAACCGAAAAGCCATTACAAGCGATCTGAGATTCGATGATGATGACATTCAATTTACGTGGCGAATCCCGGAGAGCTTGCCTAATGACGACGATACTAGACGATATTTCCAAAGTAAGGGAATTACCGGTGTTGTTTATGGAACGAAGCGCACGCAAAAGGATGAAAATCGGGGCGTGATAGTATTTGTGAACGGTCGAAGAGCCAATGCCGCCGGTTTCTACGGCGCTTCTGAATCAAGCTACGCTTTTTCTTATTTATCGGGAACCTTGGAAGCAGATTACCTTGACGATCTAGAGATAGACGTGATCGCAAGCGATCGAGCCTCAATAAATTGGGACGTGTCTGCAACACGAGAATTAAAGAATCACATCATTCAGGCTCTTACGTGGATTTCGAGAGACTGGCGACGTCAAAGAGACGCTGCCAAGTCACAACGTGCGCAGCGTCGGACGGGTCGTGATTTTTCAGAATGGACTTCGAAACAACGTGACGGCGACGGTGCTCGTCTAAATGATCTTCTGGAAAAGATTGTGTCATCAGAGGTTGACATGTCTGAGCCGGTACTTGACAGCATTCTTGACAGTGTTGAAGCTCTTATCCCTGAGTATGCGCGGTTGCACTGGCGGCACCTGCATGCAAAAGTTCAGAGCGCAGCGGAGAGCGATTACCAGCGAGGCGACTATTTGCGTGCGCTAGACGAAGCAATGAAAGCATACTCAGCCGCCGTTCGTATGAAGTCGAAAGTGGACGCTACCCTTGACTCGAAAATCATGAGTGCGGCGTTCAGTGGCGCGGCTCCGGTCTTGGACGTAGCAGCGGTCTTTAGCCGTGCTGCTGGTTCTGGAGTACTTACGGAGGATACGCTAAATAGTGTTCGGGAAGGGCAACATTTCCTCTCAAAAGGAGCAGTTGCTGCATTTCGCAATCCGGCAGCCCATAATCAACGCTCGATTTTGGAAGATACTCATCTACTTACAGACAGTGACTGCCTAGATATTTTAAGCCTGGTATCGCATTTGTGGCGTAGGCTTGACGGGGCGGATAATATTTGAACTAATAAAAAGTTCAAGTTATTTAAAATAAATCTCAGATCTCCTAGTTAACTATCATTTTCAGATATTCAAAAGAATGCCGAAATCTCAGTGGCAAATATGGGCGGGTCTTCCAAGCTCTAATTGAAAATGAATATCTGACTAAACCTCGCTATTGGATGTATCCACGACGACCAGCACAACGTGAATATTAGGACTTATCTTCGAACTGCTGTGGATGGCAATAATATGGCTATTCCACGATCGTCTGCTCATTATGTGGAATTGTGATATTGCAGTGGTACGAAGTCGTGCGAATATGTTGGGGAGCTAGTGCGTGATATGCCGAGATACTCTTCAATCTCACCAAAGTATTTGGTACAGCATCAGGAAGCCAAATCTCATGTCGATCGGTTCTTTGGACATGATCGCCCTAACCCAGATTTTTCATCAAGGCTCTGAAAGTCACCGAAGTCCACTCCCAGGGGAATCACGGTGGCCGTTCCTAATTCCGCCCACGCCAAAAAGCACCTGAACCACCGGTGCGCAATGCTAGGCCCCACCAGTCCTGACTAAAATAGCCTTTCAAAACCTAAGAAACAAGAGAACAGGCACCACCCATTCAAGCAGCCAGCTCACCGTGCCGCCATCGCTGGAACAAAGTACCGACGCGTTCTTGCAACTGGCAAAGCAACTGTGATTCAGGCGCTCTCACCGGGATTAGCAGCTGGCCTCATGGACACCAGACAGCGCAGCCAGCTGCAGCCAAAGCACCAAATTCGCTGCGAACATCGCCAAGTCAGCCCATGCCTGGTTCGCTGCGAAAGACCAATATGGCAGCTTACCCAACCCCGCGCTTTTGAGCGTTTTGACCCTGTTCTCGCACCGGCCCCGCGCGCGATGCCGAGCATCAAGGAACGCCAGGTTGAACCGCGGGCTGTTGGTCAAGAACGCTGTCACCCGGTTCCCGTCCGTACCAAACAAGTACGCTTTCGCCCCGGGATGCAAGGGCCCATACCGTAAATAAATCCTCGTGCCTGGCGGGTAGTCCTTCAGCTCCAACACCTTGGACTCGTCGATTACCCACGCGTCATCACGCTGACCACCGTCAGCGTCCAACGCTAGTTCTCAGTACTTCTTCTCATTGATCCACCGGATGAACCATTCCTTGATGCCGAATAGCGCGAAAGGGTACTCCTGTTCTTAAGAGTCGGTACCGATGCCATCTCCTAACCGGGTACCTTCATTCCTGCTTGTTGGTGTGAAATCTCGGGACATCGTGGACAACCGATCTCAATACTTTGTACACGGCTACCAACAGACCGGAACTGTTGGTAGCTGTCAAACGACTACTGATGGTCAAAGCACGCCGGCATTTGATCCTCACGAGCTTGGATGACAGCACGATACTGCTCAGCTTTCTTCTCACATTGACGAGACGTCAGAGCCATCTGAATACCTCTGATTGAATACGACGAAACGAACTTCCCCTCGACTTTCAAGGCCACCATCGGTAACGGGAACGACATGACAACTTCACTAGTCTCAGGGTCCGACAACAAAAATTCTGTGTCCGTAATCGTCCTGACGAACTGACGGCGAGCAAACGATGTGGGCAACGAAATGTGGAATCCTCGATAGAACGTTCTGCGGTTTTCCTTCGTCACTTCCGCAAGCATCTGATTTGATTCCAACAGGGGCGCTGGATCCGATTCGTCATGAGTGCTTTTCATGATTTCATCCGACTTCGACACCACCACATCCAACCTACTGACCGAAGACTAGGCTAATCGACGTTTACTGAGATATTCGGCGGCTTTCGCTTCCAGCACTGATAAGTGAATCGGTTCGGTAGCTGGCGTATGCTCTAGCAGGTCCCAAGCAGACTGTGGAGTAGCTTGGTTCAACGATTGATGTGGACGTCGTTTGTTGTAGTGTTCCCGTTACCATTTCAATAGCCTCTGTACATCGGCCAGAACCTGTGGCTTATTCGCCGTCAAGAAACGCTGCAACGTACGGTGTGAACGTTCGTTCTTCCCCTGAGTTGTAGGCCGTCCCGGAAGCCCAGTGATCGGCATGCTTCCCTTAGATGCGAGAAAGACTTCTACTGAACCGAATCTTCCGCTACGCAACTGGTTGAACGCTTTGGAAATATCACTGAGGGCCTCTTGGGGTGCACCGTACTCCGCGATGGCTCGCACGAGCATTTCTTGGGCATCCTGGCTCTTTTGGTGGCGTTGGAACGCTCGGGAGCCGACATCGAATCTGCTGGCATCATCAATGAGCTGGTACACGGTGATGAGCTGATTCTTGGCGGTTCGGTATTCAAAAGCATCAAGTTGCCACAAGGCTATGGCAATTGACCTTGCGAGGGGAACATAAGACGATTTAGGTCGCTTGCGAGGGTTACGGTCCACGTGACCGACGCTGGCCAGTAAGCGGCCTATCGTAGCAATAGACGGAATCTTGCCGCCTGGGAACGTGTCTTCGTTAGTCGTTGCTTCGTAATGAATGACTTTGGGGCCGTAGTCCCAACCATCCTTTTGAGTTTCTGGCGGATCTTCACCAGCTCGTTGATCACTGCTGGGCCGTATTTCCTAGCTGGTTCTCTCGGTGCTCTGGATTGCGGGTGGAGAGCCGCCGCTGATTCGTTGATTGCCCGGTGTCGAAGTCGATAGAAAATACTTCGGGAGATTTTCTGAGTCTTGCAGAATTCGCTGATGCTCAGCGCATCTGGTTGTGTGCGGTCGAAGTTGATGATCATGGAACGCACTCGTGGTCGAAGGGCACTTGTCATGTTCTCGACAGTGCCAGAAAGCTGTCTTGATTTGTCCACGCACTTTTTAGACATGCCGTCCACGAAATCATGAGATCGTGTGTCCACAAAGTGATGAGACAGGACATACAAAGTATTGAGATCCAGTGTCCACGATGTCCCGAGATTTCACACCCGGTTGCAAGAACACAAGTACCTTTTAGCGCTATTCTGCAGTTGATCGAACCAGCATGTCGGAAATGTCCTCCCGCAGCAAAGAATGCTCGTAGCCAAGGCTCTTTTTCTAATACGTAACCGCCCGCAATGAAGGCACGGATTAATTGGACAACGACGGCTTTCCCAATGCCGGGCGAGAGCCCGTTGTACTGTTCGTCAACCATGCACATGGCAACCTACAACTGGACCGCATCGGGTGCATCGTGGGCCGAACCTATACCTAGATCGCAGGCCTGCTTGCCATCAAGCCATAACCGAATCATGTCTAAAGGTGACCATACGATTACGAACAGGCGAGCAACAAGATCTTCATCAACCAACTTTCTCAGCAGGTCATCGTCGTCTATCCTGTTTAGATACATGACAGTGAGAGTGCCGTTGAACCGTTCGCCATGCTGTGTACGAGCCCGCAGCTCCTGAACACTCACGATTCCTCGAGAGTCGTTCTTTAGCGCAACGTAATCTACGAACTCTCTAACGGCGCTGTTTGGCCCTTGAAGAATTTTCGAGTTGGAAGTGACGAATAAATTTGGGGGCTCTCCGAGCCATTTGCGAATAATGGTGCTTTGAGCCATCATCGAAGTACCACCCTGCGCCCAGACTTCTCGGGTCATATATGCAAGTTCAGTCATGCCTGAGTCTGCTCATGCAGCTCAGACAGTCTGACTCATCGTAGGAGACATACGGGATAATCGGGGCGACGACCTAAGGCTATTGGCGTTGCATAGGATTATCAACGGTCCAGACATTATTCCACCGTATAAATAAGGGAGAGTAATGCTATCAGGCTAGTATTTACTGGTCTTGATTCAGGCTGTGCTCAGGCAGACCTCTTCAACCTCCGAAAATCAGATTTCCGGTACGACGCGGCAGCGCACGCATGGGGTGAAAGCCTGAATTTAGATTCTAAGATAACTCTGAAAGTCGTCAGATATCGGCTAATGACGTTCCTCGATAGTTGCAGTTAGGCTTCCAAATTCGAAGAGCGTGCGAGGTCGTGGAGGTGCTGAACTTCGCAGCTCTGCGAGAACCCATCTTTGCGTGGCTACGCAGATCTGTTCCTCAATTCTGCCCGTACAAATATTTTCGACTGCGAGCAGTTAAGGTCTTGGGGGATGACGATTCCTAAAGCTTCATTTACGAGTAGTTTTATTGACCCTAATCCGTAAAATCCGTCGCCCAAAGCCATTGATGCTTCTACGGAATCGAACTTTGCCAGAAGGCATACGAGTTGGTATTCGGGGTCTGAAACATGAGTTCTGTTCATAGGATGAGCTTTCGTCATGTGCTGTGACGGTGTCAGAGTAATCAGATTTTCACGAACGTCTGTTAACTCAGGAAAGGCGGATTGCGAAAAGATGTGGTGTACCTGTGTTGCAGCTCCCGAAGAGAGCGAGTCCCGAACTTCGGAAATGCCCTGGTGATATTCTCTGACTTTATTCATAGCCAGTCGCGTCGATGTCTTTGAGAACGTCTTTACGCGATCTTGTCGAAGTGCGAATTCTGTGCGGCTCTCACTTCGTTTCTTCTTGAGGTCGCGAAAATTCACTCGGTTGTAGCGTAGATCAGAATAAGTCAGCAGATCCTTTGATGGTCGGCCACCGATTGCACCCGGTACGTTCCACTTGACGGTCAAAGGATTGAGGATTTTCGGAAAGATTCGACGAAATTCGGTTTCTCCACTGGAGCCCCTATTTCCGAGGTTAGTATTGCTTCGAAAAAAACGGAAAAACTCGTCTCGAAGCTCGTCGTAGGAGGCTTTTGAGTGATCGCTGCGTACGTATCGCTCAAACATATGAGTAAGCCCGCTTTGCTTCACGACTTCCTCATTGAAAGCGATCAGGAACTCTAAACAGGAAGAGTCGCTTGCAGCGAGAAGCTGCACTTCATCCGAAGACGCCACTCTGTATGAATTGATTCTGGCAGAGAGGTCTTCTTCAAGAATTCCTGCGAATGCGAGAGTCTTGAGGGGTTGACCAATAAATTTGTCGATTTCATTTCGTTGGGAGGCGGAATCGGGAGTTGGTTTTTCAAAGCGAAAAGTCAGCTCAGTTTCGCAGAACTTGCTGGATTGAAGGTCGAAGCGAGTAAATGATTTTTCGCCGGGATCAAGATTGTTGATCATTTGGGCCACGCTGTGAACGACATCTGGCGCGCACTTTTGGTCCATGTATCGATAATTACGCTTACGTAGGTTGAGGTTCCGATCGCTTAGCGCATCTTCCCAATATGACGACATGAAAGCTCCTGTTTCAAGAGAATTTTCTTAGGTTACTTCAAGCTAATCAGACTGAGCTGCTTTTGATAGATTTCATGACTAGGAAATAGTGAACGAGGGTTGTTCTGCATTTGCGGAATATGCGAGAATTCAAGGTTCTTGGGGATGCACCAGTAGAATACCGAGCATCTATCGACGTTAAGGGTGCGTGTAGAAAAATTCCTAGCGATCCGGTAGAAGAAATAGAAAGTTTCGCTGCTGAACCAAAGTAATGTTTCGCCAGAAATGGGGACACTGTTCCGAGGTACGAGAACAGCCGCGGAACCGTCCGGAACCACTCCGTCCGGAAGGAAAGCTGCCCTTGGATAGTAAGTAAGATTTGGTACGACAATTAGGTTTTCATTGTCTGCAATCTTCTTCCACGCATTTGGGAGATCTTTTTCCGCAATAAAACTAGGTTCGGACACCGGATGGATTTCGCCCTTCGCGATGTCTCTTGCTTTAAGTACCGGAATTCCATGTTCAGACGAAGAATTCTTCTTGGTGATGCTTCTGTCGCGGTAAACATCAAATGCACCTAAATTGCATTGTGTAACGATCTGATCAAAAAAATCGTTTCTATAGATTACCCAAGTAGGGAATGATGGGTCTGTAATGTACGACTGTGGAGCGTTTAAATCATGGTCAATAATGAACGAAGCGACCCTAGTGCCCAGATCGCGTGCCAGCTGGTCTTTCGGTCTTTGGTAAAGGGTAAGTCCGATAGTTTCGATTTTAACGTCACTAAAAGCTAACATCCCAAAATCAAAAATTGACCTAACGTGGAAATGAGCTGACAGCTTGTTTCGAAGGGACCAGTAATCCGGTGCAGACAAGAACGATTTCGGGATTATGAAAGATATGTTCCGTCCGACACGGCATGCCTTTTCGAGGAAGACGGCAAACGCTTTCTTTGAACTATAGTCCGATAGCTGCCTAGCGGGTAATTTAACACTGAATGGCGGATTACCAATAACGAGATCAAATTCGTTTTCCTTGAATTCAAGGTCTAGAAAACTAGAGTTTAGGCTGGTCAGAGTTATATTGCCGTAAGAGTCAGCAATGGATTGTGCGATAGATAAAGCATCGACGTCGACGTCGACAATCGTCAAGTCGATCGTTTTATCTTTGTATTTTTCCCCTATGGCACGTAGTAAGGCTCCTGTTCCCACGGATGGTTCAAGAATTTTGATCTTCTTTTTGGTGAAACTTGGCAGGTCTTGCGATAAGCAGAAAGCAGCGACGCGAGAAGTGTAGAACGAATCAAGTTTTTTGGGATCGATCGAATCGGTGTACTTGTAGATCTCTTCGTCCACGTTCGGAGCTTCATGAAGAGTTGCACGTATGTTCTCTGCGATGGATCTGAAGACTGGTGTTGGGACACCCTCTCCCAGGCATTGCCGGATGTTCATCTCATGCGTCCGTAAGAATTCCTGCTTCTTTTCGAGGGGCCACGCATTTGGATTTGGTGATTCGTCTTCACTCCAGCGGAATGTCTCAGGAACGCCCATGAATAACATTAGTTCCCGGATGCTGAAGACCCTGTCGTCAACTGGATGAACAGTATTCTGACTTGCTAAAATATCATTTCTCGTATGGACGCATGGAGGTACCTTATCCCAAAGCTGGCGGCGATACTTGTCGCCATTTGATGACTTATTTTCGACTAGGTTGCCATTGATGATCTGGTGCGGTCTTTCTTGCGGATCGGCATTGTCGAAAGCTGATTCACCAGGGTTTAAGTTGTGGATCCAATCGCGCATGTGTTCTTTGTACCGGCGGAATCCATGCAAGTGGTCCGTGTCAGAGATTTCCCCCATTGTAGATAGTGAGGGGAGATGGCCGATGAGGTCGATCAGCGAAGCGGCGTGTAACCGAGCAGGAAACAGGTCCGCCGGGACGGTTTGCATCGATTTTAGTGTACCTATCACCAAAGTTCGCGTGCGGCTGGACGGTGAACCGAAGTCACGAAGATTCACGACTCTTGAATGGACTAAATAACGGGGACCCAGCTTTTCCTGAATTGCCTGCGCGATGGTGATCGGTTTTTCGCCCGCTCGGTTGCACAGGGAGGAAAGAAAGCTTCGTACGTTTTCAAGCACAAAGACCTTAGGCCTAATTTGGTCGATAAGGTCTAGCGACTCCAGGACTAGAGAATTGCGAATAATCTCATTGTCGTGTTTCTTATGATTGGCAACTGACATTCCTTGGCACGGTGGCGTTGCGATGACGGCGGTGACGTCCTCACCAGGGTTTCTGAACTTAAAATCATTAACCCGAGACATGACCATTCCATGTATTTCGGGTTTGGTGATGTCGCCTGAGATGTATGCGCTTGGCATGTCAGCGACCTGGTTCGCCCTTTGAACGTTTATTCGTCGTTCAAGCAATTCAACTGTCGCTAGGCAATTGAAACCGGCCTGTTTGAAGCCGTAGCAGCCAAGTCCGGCACTGCTGAATAGCGACACGTATGAGAGGTTGTTCGACATATATCTAGTATAGGGATGGACAGCGACCGAATGGTCTTTCCTCTGTGGTTTTCACCCTGGTGGGGCGGGGCCGTGGTTTCTGGGCGCAGGCTGGCAGGCAAAGACAAGCGACTCTCTCTTCTCGCACTTGGGCTGCCCCGATTTGATGGAGTGTCTTTTGCCTTGGCAAAGGGGGTCTGCTGAACGATTAATTGCCCGATTTTGGTTGCGGGCCCTGAAGCACAGACAGTTATCTAAGGCGCTTGCCGTCGACGCAGGAGTGACGGATCTCGCAAGCCGCGCTTCGATGAATTGCAGTGTGGGATTCCGTCTCTATTGTTGACTGTCGAGATTGGCCTCAGGGAAAGTTGTCATGATCTTACCCTGCTAAAGTGTTCGAAGCGCTTCGCTATGGTGCCGTCGTCTTGTCTGTTGATCCTAAAACTCTGTTGAGTCAACTACGTAACAATCAATCACATTGGTGGAAAACCCGCCTCGCTAGGACTTAGACGTGATTTTATTGGTTTCAGTAAGGTGCGTAATTTCAATAGAGTAATGGAGCCTGAATTGAGCAAACTTGTATACGGCAAAAAGGGACAAGTTGTATTCGACAGCGAACAGGATAAGCAGGAGGCTGTTGACTACCTGGTTGCGTCAGACGATGTTGAATTTCGTTTCGAGTCAAACGAACAACAAGGTGCTTGGGCTTCGGAGAAGCGGATTCATTTCTATTCTGAAGAGGGCGTTCCAGCGGGGCTCCGGCGAAACTGGACTGCGGGTACAGGTCGGATTCTTGGACGGATTAACGCCGGAGACTTCTATGACGAGGTAAAAGCGATTCGCGACGCACAGTAATTGAAATGGTTCAGCCTGACACGCAAGTGCTGATCGACTGCGACACCGGCATCGATGATGCTCTGGCCTTGGCGTATCTCTGCTCGCTCGATCACGTGAAAATTGAGGCAGTCACCAGCACCCCAGGGAACATTTGTGTTGATCAAGTCGCTGCGAATAATCGCGCTCTGCTCAAACTCTGCGGAAAGCCAGACGTCCCGGTGCTCGTCGGTGCGCGAGAGCCACTTGAAATTCAGCTCGTGACCACTCCGGAGACCCACGGGCCTCAGGGGGTTGGCTACGCAACGCTTCCCGATCCTGGCTCAGGCTCAGCTACAGACAATGACGCCGTTGACTATTGGATCCATGCAGCACGCGCCAACCCAGGAGAGCTTACAGTGCTCCTGACTGCGCCGCTGACAAACTTCGCTGTGGCACTTCGACGCGAACCACGTCTTCCTTGGTTGCTGCGCAAGGTAGTGATCATGGGCGGCGCCTTCTACTACCAAGGCAACACCACGCCTACCGCTGAGTGGAACACTCACGTGGACCCGCATGCGGCAAAGGAAGTTTTTGCTGCCTACACTGCTGCCGCGGAACAAGGATTGGATTCCTCGAAGTTGCCGATTATCTGCTCGCTGGACACCACGGAACGCTTCGAAATGCAGCCGGGCTTCTTGACGAAGCTCTCCATTGAGGCTGGATGCGCTGAACCGGAAATAGTCCAGGCCAGCGACCCGGAAGGAACGCTGAGCAAGTCCTCCAATCCGCTGGTGCGTTATCTCTCCGATGCCCTGCGCTTCTACTTCGAATTCCACAGGCACTACGACCAGGGCTATATCGCCCATGTGCACGATTTCTTTGCCGCTGGCGTTGCCGCAGGGACACTTGAATACCAAACCCGCCCCGCAACGGTGGACGTAGAGACAGAATCGCAATTGCTCTTCGGTACCACGGTGGCCGATTTCCGAGGGCTGTGGGGCAAGCCGGCGAATGCCCAGATAGTCGTAGCAAATGACCCCGAAGCAGGGTTTGCCGAGCTGGTCCAGCGCCTCGGTGTGCTGGCAAGGAAACTCAACGAGAATTCCTGAGCGCAGGCAGGTGGGCTAGAATCGTCTACCGGGTCGAGGTGACATAGACCCGCCATTCGCGCGTTGCGGGAGCAATCCTGCGCGCAGCCAAACTCGTATCCCCAGGATTGCCTCATCATGTCACCGAACCTTCTCTTGCCCGAAGCATCAGCGACCGAGCTCCTGCGCCGCAGGGTGCTCGGCGCAGCTGGAACCCTGCTGCTCGTTGGAACCTACCTCTTCCTGGTCATCACCCAACCCGCGGGAATCGTCGAGGGCCTGGGCCAGGGAGTTGCCTTGGCAACTTTCGCCGCCTACCTGATCGCTGCCGTCCTGCTGCTGCTCGCCGTGCTGCCGGATCTGCCGGTCTCCGCCCTGACACTGATCCCGGTCGCGCTGGCACTGAACATCATCCTGGGCCAATTCGTCGGGTCCGTCATGGTCCCGCTCTACCTGGATTCCATCGGTACTGTTCTCGTGGGCTTCTTGGCCGGCCGCCGTGCTGGTGCCGCCACCGGTGTGCTCAGCACGCTGATCTGGTCGCTGTTTGCCCCCACCGTTTTGCCGTTCGCTGCCGGAGCCGCACTGGTCGGTTTCCTTGCGGGAACCGCCGCTCGCTACGGCGCCCTGCGCCGGCCATACCTTGCCCCAATCGCGGGCCTGGTTTCCGGTGTACTGGTTGGCGTAGTCTCCTCCCCGGTGGCTGCCTTCGTCTACGGCGGCACCTCGGGTGTCGGTACCGGCGCAGTGGTTGCGGCCTTCCGCTCCATGGGGGATTCGCTGCTCTCCGCGGTCACCAAACAGGCCCTGATCTCTGACCCGGGAGACAAGGCAATTGTCTTCCTCATCGCGGCGTTACTGGTCTTCGCCTTGCCGAAGCGCTTGAGCGGTTCTTTCGAATTCATCCGCCGCTACAAGGTGCTGGGCAAGAGCGGAAACAAGTAGGCCACCTATGAAGCGCCGCATCGCTGAGTTGCATCCTTTTACCGTGCTTTGCCTAGCCGTGCTCACCGTTTCGGTGGCCACGGCTGCCAGCCGCTGGTGGCTGAGCTGCGCGGTAATAGTGCTTTGCCTGGCCATTGGCGCAGTTGCGGGCAAGGCCCGCAAGCTCGCGGCGCTCAGCGGTGCCATCATGCTCCCGACCCTCCTGTCCTTGCTGATGATCCATGGACTGGCTTCACAGGATTCTTCGGCGGTGATCGCGGCCTGGGGGCCAGTCAGCCTGACGCTTGGGGGAATGGAAATCGCCATGGCCCTGGCCTTGCGCACCGCCGTGCTGGTGGTGGCGGGTTTGCTTTGCGGTCTGCTGATCGACAAGCACCAGCTGGTGGCAGCTATCGACTTGTCTCCGGCTCCGCCGCAGGCGGGATACCTGTTGGCATCCACGCTGTTCCTTCTTCCGCAGATGATGGAAAGGCAGCATGCCATTGGCCAAGCCCAGGCCTTGCGGAAAGCAGGAACCGGCCGGGGCTTGGCCGGCTGGCTGCAGCGCCTGAGGCTGCGAGCAGTACCGCTGGTGCTCTCCTCGGTGCAAGATGCCCATGACCGTTCGGTGCATCTGGCCGCGCGCGGTTTCCCCGCCAGCGGTGAGCACAGCAGGCTGCGCCGTGTCGCAGACTCGCAGATCCAGAGGGGCGTCCGCTGGGTTGCCCTGCTGTGTTCGGTGCTGGTGCCGGTAGCGATTCTGGTGCCACTCGGGGGAGCCTCATGATGGATATGGAACACCGTGCACCTGCCGGAACCACCGCGGCGCTGCACCTCAGGCTGGGAAGCTTCCGCTACTCCGAGGCGCACGCCGAGGCCTTGCGCGAGATCGAGTTGGAATTCTCCCCGGGTTCCCTGACTGTCATTGCCGGCGACTCTGGATCCGGAAAGTCCACGCTGGGCGGAGTACTCGCTGGCATGCTTCCGCGGCCAGGAGCGGACCAATGCGAGGGAACGGTCACCCTGGCGGGGCAACGGATCGATTATTCTCCGGAGCATTCGCCACGAATCGACGTCGCAGGCTGGGCCAAGCACGTGGGACTGCTGCCCCAAGATGCCGGGCTCTACCTCTCGGGGATTCGCCAGACGGTTGCAGAAGAGCTGGTCTTCGCGCGGGAGAACGAAGGAATGCCCCGTGAAGAGATGGCAGAGCTCATCGCCGAGCTATCCACGCGGCTGTCCCTGGAACATCTGCTTGAACGCGATCCCGCCAAGCTTTCAGGAGGCCAAGAACGCCTGGTCGCACTGGCCGCGTTGTCCGCAGCCAAACCTTCCATCATTGTGCTCGATGAACCGTTGGCCGGGTTGGATTCCAAGGCAACTCAGGCCGTGACCTCGATGATCACCAGGTTGCGTGCTGAAGGCACTGCACTTGTGGTGCTGAGCCGGACGGCAGAAGCATGGGACGCAGAAGCGGATTCACTGTGGAACTTGGCGGACGGTACTTTGCAGCGGGCAACTGCAGGCGCTGCAACCACTGCGTTGCTTTCCAAGTCAAAAAGACCATCTGTCCCCGCTGCATCTGCAAAGCCCTTGGTGGGCTTTTCCGGCGTGCAACTCGGATACAAAGGCGCCAGCGCCCCGGTCCTCTCCAGCCTTGACCTCGAAGTCAGTGCCGGAGAATGCGTGGGGCTGGCCGGCGCTAACGGAACGGGCAAGACGACACTGCTCAAAGCCGCCGCAGGGCTAATCAAGCCAGCTGCCGGAAAAGTGCGGGTGGCAGGTGATGCTGGGATGCTCCTGCAGAACCCTTCGGACCAGCTCTTCGAACGTACCGTAGCCCGGGAGGTCGCCTTCGGCCTTCCCAAGAAGAGCATCCAACGTGTCCGCGTGCCGTTGGTGCTTGCTCAGCTGGGCCTGGAATCCTACGCGCAGACCCACCCTTATGAGCTGCCGGCTTCGGCCCGCCGGCTCGTTGCCTTGGCCACCGTGCTGGTGCGCGAACCGCAGCTGCTCCTCCTCGACGAACCAACCGAGGCGCTGGATTCGGCTGGGCTTCATTGCCTGCACGGGGCCATCGATTCGGTACTCGAACGCGGGGGAGCGGTGCTGTTCTCCTCCCACGATGAGCGGTTCATGTCGTCCACCGCGCACAGGGTGCGCCAGCTGTCGTAGTAATTTTTCTGCTGCGGGATAGGCGCCCGCGTCTGGGCCAAGCCTATTCCCGGTGCGCTCCAAGGTAATCAAGTCTCTGCGCCATGCACGCCGTACGGTGAATTCACACCCTTCTGCCCCGGTGGATTGTGGGTACTCGTCTATTCGGTCAGCCATTATTGCACCTCGCGAGCTGAGTCATCATTCCGGCCGTGCAAGGAATTGGTCCCCAAACCAAGGTAAAAACGCAGTCGTAGGTCAGCTCATCGAGAGAACTGCGCCGGCTGCTCCGCTGGTTCCTCCTCGCACCAACATTCTCTTGGCCTCACCAGATTTCATGCCTTCAACCCACGCGTACGCGAAGTGACGTGGAGGAATCGGAAGCGGCTGGCTGTTGCCGCAAAGCCCGCCTGCCCGCTTGCTTGTCACAATTGCCGACCCATGTGAAATAGAACTCCTTTACCGCTTGACGGTGTGGCCTTCGACACCCTAGTCTGTGATCACTGAATAAACATATAGTTCACCTAGTGAACGCATTGAAGGGATTCAACATGACAAAGGAGATGCGCGTTTTCGCGTTCGACTTCAACGGCCCGGCGCATCTTTCCGCTGGCACTTGGCGCCACCCGAAGGACCGGGGTGGTGAATACAAGTCGCTTGGCTACTGGGTCGAGTATGCGAAGCTCCTCGAAGCTGCCTGCTTTGACGGGATTTTCTTTGCCGACAACGACGGCTATCACGAGACCTACAAGGGCTCGGTGAACGATTCCCTGAAGGACGCCGCGCAGATCCCGGCCAATGATCCTTCGTACTTGATCCCGGCCATGGCCGCGGTAACCAAGCACCTGAGCTTCGGCGTCACCTCCTCTACCGCCTACGACGCCCCGTACAAGCTGGCCCGCAAGTTCTCCACGCTGGATCACCTGACCGATGGCCGGGTGGGATGGAACGTAGTCACCTCTTACACCAACAGCGCAGCGCGGAACATCGCCGGGCTCGAAGCCGCCGAAGCCCATGACGACCGCTACGCCCGCGCCGAGGAATTCATCACCGTGGCCATGAAGCTCTGGGAGACTTCGTGGGACGAAGACGCAGTGCTGCGCGATGCCGCGACCTCCACCTACGTGGACCCCAGTCGCGTGCACAATATCGAGCACCAAGGCGAGCACTTCAGCGTTCCGGGCATCCACCTGTGCGAACCTTCGCCGCAGCGCACCCCGGTGATCTTCCAGGCTGGCGGATCCCCGCGCGGCGTGGCCCTGGCCGCCAAGACAGCCGAGGCTGTCTTCCTGAATGCGATGACCAAGGAAGCGCTGAAGAAGCAGGTCGACGGGCTGAAGGCCAAGGCGCTGGAATTCGGGCGCAACCCGGAGAGCATCGCCACCTTGCAGATGATCACCGTCATCAGCGCTGCCACCGATGAAGAGGCGCAGGCCAAATACGAGGAGTACCTCAAATTGGTCTCCTACGACGGGGCCATGGCCCGCTACAGCAGCTGGGCGGGGGTGGACTTGTCGGCCTTCGACCCGGATGTCCCGCTGAAGGAGATCGATACGAACGCCGGGCAGACCATGCTGAACTTCTTCCTGAAGATGGACCCGTCCAAGGACTGGACCACCCGCGACATCGCCGAGTACATCGGCATCGGCGGCACCTCGCCAGTCATCGTGGGCGGACCGGAAACCTGCGCGGATGAGCTGATTTCCTGGATGGAGCAGACCGGGGCCAGCGGCTTCAACCTGGCCAATGCCATCAAGTTCCAGGACATCAAGGACTTCGCCGAATTCGTCGTTCCCGAACTGCAGCGCCGAGGCGCCATGCGCACCTCCTTCGCCGGGTCCACCCTGCGCGAGACGCTCTTCGGAGAAGGCAACGCCCGGCTGCCCCTGGACCACCCAGGCGCAGCACTGAACCAGCAGACCACCGCACAAGCCAGCTAGGAGTTCCCCATGTCCATCATTGTGACCCCGCAGAACACGGGGATTGATCCGGCCGAATACCGCAAGGTCTTCGGCGCCCTGCCCACCGGCGTCACCGCCATCACCGGCATGACCGCCGCCGGCAAGCCCATGGGCTTCGTCGTGGGAACCTTCATGTCCCTGTCGCTGGAACCGCCACTGGTCACCTTCTGCGTCGACAAGGGCTCGAGCACCTGGCCGACCCTGCGCTCTCTGGGCCGCTTCACCGCGAACATCCTGTCCACCGAGCAGCTTCCGGTCAGCCGGGCGCTCTCCCGCAAGGGCGTGGACAAGTTCGAGGGCATCGACTACGAGATCGGTGCCAACGGCACCCCGCGCATCGCCGGGGCCTCGGCCTGGATCGACTGCGAAGTGCTTTCGGAAGTCGTCGCCGGAGACCACTACATGATTGTCGGCGGAGTGGAAACCATGGAAGCCACAGAGCGTGAAGCGCTGCTCTTCCGCGGCGGAAAATTCGGAGATTTCAACCTTTGGCCGGCACCGGCCCCAACTGCAAAGGCCTAGCATCATGGCATCAATCCTGGAACGCATCACCTCCGCCTGGACCGAGGCGTGGAGCAAGGGCAATACCGCGGCTTTTGCGGATTTGGTATCCGAAGACTACGTGCGCTACTCCAAGACCGGCGAAGAGCGCATCGATGACCTGTTGAACCAGATCACCGAATCCCACCAGGCCTTCAGCGACTTCAACATGGAAATCCTGCGGGCCATCGAGGACGACAACCTGGCAGCAATCCACTGGCGCAGCACCGGGGTGCACACCGGCGAATTCATGGGCGTCCCGCCGACCGGCCGCACGGTGACCGTGACCGGCGCGACCTTCATCAGCCACTGCGATGGCAAGGTCACCGACGAATCGGTGGTCTGGGATCCACGCGAAATGCTTTCGGCCATGAGCATCTGGCACCTGGGCGACCAGCGGATCAAGAAGTAGCGAGCAGCAGCGACGGGGCGGCAGGCAAGCCGCCGCCCCGTCTGCCCGAGACATTCCGGCGGCCCGCGCCGCCCGAGGTGAGGATGGAGATCCCTTTGCCAATCAACATTACCCAGACTGCCCAGCGCCTGATTTCCGCCAAGGAATCACGCCAGCCATTGGAAAGCCTGATCGATCATTCCGCAGGCCCCACGGTGGCCGATGCCTTCCGCGTGCAGCAGGAGATCATCCGGCTGAATGTCGAAGCGGGAGACAGCATCTCCGGCTTCAAGCTGGGCAACATCGCCAAGGCCATGCAGAGCAAGTTCGGGGTGGATGAACCGGACTACGGCTACCTGCTGGCCAGCCAGTTCTACCCGGAGAACCTGCCGATCAGCGCCGCCGGATTCATCGAGCCGTTCATCGAGCTGGAACCGGGCTTCGTGCTGAAAAAGGACCTGGGTGGCAGGCATGTCACCGCGGCAGACGTCATGGCGGCCACCGACTTCGTGGTGCCCGCACTGGAAATCATCGACTCGCGCATCAAGGACTGGAAGATCGGGCTGTTCGATACCCTGGCCGATAACGGATCGGTGGGCGGAGTGATTCTCGGCGGGCAGCCGCGCAAGCTGTCCGAGCTCAATCTCGCCAACCAGCCCGGTTGCATTGAATTCGATGGCCAAGAAGTGGCCCGCGGGAACACCAATGCCATCCACGGCAATCCTATGTCGGCCATCGCCTGGCTCTGCCGGCGCATCGCCGAATACGGCATCACCCTGAAGGCCGGCCAATTCATCCTGCCCGGCAGCTGCCTGGCCGCCGAGAAGATGGTTCCCGGCACATCGATCACCGGCCGCTTCGAAGGCTGGGGAGAAATCTCCTTCGACTACACGCCGGAATCCAGTTCCGTAACGCATTCCTGAACCGCTCCACAGAGCAGAAAAGAGCTTGAAAATGGCCGTGAGCATTGCGCCAACTACCGAAAACACCAGCACCGAGCAGCTGGAAGCCTATCTGGCCGCTGCGCAGGACAGCTTCGGCACCTGGGCCGCAACCAGCCCGGCTCAGCGAGCCGATATCCTGGACGCCGTGGGCAACGCGCTGGATGCCGCCGCGGACCAGCTGGTTCCGGTAGCCATGGCCGAGACCAACCTGCCCGAGCCGCGCCTTCGCGGGGAACTGAAGCGAACCACCTTCCAGCTGCGCTTCTTCGGGGACCTGCTGCGCGATGGCGGATACCTCGACGCGCGCATCGACCATGCCGATGCGCAGTGGCCCATGGGTGCCGCCCGCCCGGATTTGCGGCGCACCCGCATTCCGCTCGGTCCGGTCGTGGTCTTCGCGGCCAGCAACTTCCCCTTCGCCTTCTCGGTGGCCGGCGGCGACAGCGCCTCGGCGCTGGCGGCGGGCAACCCGGTCATCGTCAAGGCGCACCATGGGCATCTGGAACTCTCGCGACTTACCGCCCAGGTGGTCAACGAGGCCTTGGCCGGGGCTGGCGCGCCGGACGGGCTATTCCAGGTCGTCTTCGGAACCGAAGCCGGGCGCGCCGTCCTGCTGGATCCGCGGATCAAGGCCGCAGGATTCACCGGTTCCATCCCCGGGGGCCGGGCCCTGATGGACCTGGCTGTTTCCCGCGATGAACCTATTCCCTTCTACGGGGAGCTGGGCAGCAATAACCCGGTGTTCGTCACCGAGCAGGCTGCCAGCGTGCGCGGGGAGCAGCTCCTCACCGAGTTCATCGGCTCCTTCACCACCAGCGCCGGCCAGCTGTGCACCAAGCCCGGAACACTGTTCATCCCGCGCGGCTCGGGCTTGCGCCCGTTGCTGTCAGCGGCCGTGCTCCCGGCCGGGGCCGGGCTGCTGAACCAACGTATCCACGAAGGCTACGGGCAGGTGCTGGACCAGCTGTCCGCGCACCCCGGTGTCGAGGTGCTCTCGCAGGGCGGCGAACCGCTGGGCGAGCAGCCATCGCCCACCTTGCTGATCACCGGCATCGACGAGCTGCTGGCAGATCCGCGGGCCTTGCAGGCCGAGTGCTTCGGACCGACCGCACTGGTCGTAGAATACGACTCCGAGCAGCAGCTGGTGGCTGCGGCGCGCACCTTCGAGGGCCAGCTGACCGCAACCATCCACGGCGAAGACGGCGACCAGGTCCAAGAGCTGGTCGCGGTGCTGGCGAACAAGGCCGGACGCGTGCTGTGGAACCAGTGGCCCACCGGGGTTTCGGTGACCTACGCCCAGCAGCATGGCGGCCCCTACCCGGCCACCACCGCGGTGGGGACCACCTCGGTCGGTGCCGCCGCCATCGAGCGGTTCGTGCGCCCGGTGGCCTACCAGAACTTCCCGCAGCATCTGCTCCCGGCACAGCTGCAGGATGCCAACCCGGATAGCGTTCCGCAGCTGGTCAACGGCCAGCCGCGCGGCCGCTGAGCGGAACCGCGAAGTACCAACACGAGGGAATAGCCCATGCATGCCATTGAAGGAATCGTCGAGCACGGAGACGCCCGCGGGCGAGAACTCGGCTTCCGCACCGCGAATATCCCCATGCTGCAAGATGACCAGCTCGATGGCGTGTGGGGTGCCGAAGTGCTGCTGCCCGATGGGCGCCAGGTGCCTGCCTGCGTGTCCATCGGCCGGCGCGCCACGTTCTACCGCACCGGCGGGCAGGTGCTGCTCGAAGCGCATCTGCTCGACTTCTCCGGGGACCTCTACGGCCAGCACCTGATGGTGCGCCTACTGGAATTCCAGCGCCCGCAAGTTGAATATGCGGATGCTGGAACCCTGGTGGAGCAGCTGCATCGGGATGTGGCCGAGACGCGACGCGCGGCACAGCTGCGGGAAAGCGTCCTTGCATGAGCGGGATCGCAATGGCGCCCCCGGCTGCGCCGCCGTCCTGGGCGGTGCAGCGGGTGGCGACCGTCATTGAACGCCAGGGCATCCCGGTGCCGATCCGCGATGCCAAGCGCATCGCGCAAAAAGCCGGGGTGAGCAAGAGCCTGGCCCGCCGTTGCATCCACTACATGGACAGCGGGAAGTAGCTTCCTGCAGCGACCGGGCGCGCTGGAGTGGGCCCCTGGCTCCCAGGCGCTGGACGCCGCGGCACTGACGCGCCGTCGGCAAAATTCTTGGTACCTTCTCCAACTAAGCCGCGCGAATCTCCGCGGGATCATCCCGCTGTCTCGCGCGGCTTTGTGGCGCTGCCTTGGTGCCCTCGTGCCGCTATGGGCCCGGTCATATGGGCAATGCTCCTGCGCCATCGCGGGTTTAATCCGGGACATTTCTGCGCAACGCCCAGGGCGGCAAAAATCATCTCAGTCTCCTTGTCAGCTCCGTTCGTGCAGCTGAACTCATTGAATTTCCGGGCCCCGGAGCTGGGTCCGACGATGAAATGTTTTGCTGAATGTGTTGTGCATCACCGGAGTGTCGTGTTCACTAGATAACTAGCATGATCATCTGGTGAACGTTATGAAGTTCTTGTTTCGCTATTGCAAGTGAAAATTCCACAGCAGTTCATGCGCAGCGAGAGCATCAGATCTCGAAACCAATTCCCGGCAGGAAAGAGAATACGATGAGCGAATCATCGAGAATGCAGCGCCCCGCGTTGCCCAAGGTATCGCGCAGGCTCCGCGCCGATGACTGCATTGTCGTCGACAAGAAGGAATTGCGCCGCGCACAGATCGGCGCGGGCATTGGCAATTTCATCGAATGGTATGACATCGGGGTCTACGGCTATCTGGCAGTGACCATGACCGCGGTCTTCACCGAAGGCATGGACCAGAGCATGGGCCTGCTGGTAACGCTGTTCGGTTTCGCCGTATCCTTCATTGTCCGCCCGCTGGGCGGAATGATCCTGGGCCCGCTCGGGGACAAGATCGGCCGGCGCAAGGTCATGTTCTTCACCATCGCCCTGATGGCCGGAGCCACCACGCTGATTGGCTTGCTTCCCACCGCTGGGAAGGTTGGCCTGTGGGTGATCGTCCCGCTGTACCTGCTCAAGATGCTGCAGGGCTTCTCCACCGGCGGCGAGTACTCCGGCGCCGCAACCTACGTGGCTGAGTTCTCCCCGGATGACCGCCGCGGATTCATGACCTCCCTGCTGAACTCGGGATCGATGCTCGGCTTCGCTGCCGGTGCGGCAGTTGTCGCTGCCACCTCCGCGATCACCACCTCGGCGTGGGGCGAGAATGCGATGCTCGCCGGCGGCTGGCGCATCCCGTTCCTGGTGGCACTGCCGCTGGGAATCGTGGCGATTTCGCTGCGCAGCAAGATCCCGGAATCCCCGACCTTCGAAGCGGCCCGCGAGGCTGCCGAGGTCGGCAAGGTCCATCCAATGTTCGTCCGCCACAATCTGCCGAACATCTTCCGCCACTACTGGCCACAGATTCTCATCGGCTGCGCGCTGATCGCCGCGGATGGCACCTCCTCCTACATGCTCACCAGCTACATGCCCACCTACCTCGAAGCGGAAATCGAGTCGCCGGCGGTCCACACCGCAGTGGCTGCGGTAATTGTGCTGGTCCTGCAGGCAGCGCTGATCCCGCTGGTGGCCATCTGGTCCGACAAGATCGGGCGGCGCCCGATCTACATGATGGCAACCATCGGCAACCTGGTTCTGCTGGTGCCCGCCTTCGCGCTGATGCATGTGGGAACCATGTGGTCGCTGTACCTCTCGCTGTTCATGGTGGCCCTGCCCAGCGCCTTCTTCCTGGCCCTGACCGGCTCGGTCATGTCCGAGCTGTTCCCCACCGCTTCGCGGTACGGCGGCATGGGCGTCACGCACAACCTGTCGATTTCCATATTCGGCGGAACCACGCCGCTGGTCAGCCAGATCCTGGTGAACACCACCGGCAACCACTTCGCGCCGGCCTACTACATCATGTTCTTCTCGGTCATCGCGCTTTTTGCCACCTTCAAGCTGCGCGAGACGGCATCTCGTCCGCTGCTAGGTTCGGTGCCCGTGGTGCGCACGCGCGAAGAAGCGCTGGCCCTGGCCAAGGGACAGGATGAAAATGAGCTGCTGGATACCTCCACCATGCTTCTCGCCCCAGTGCCAGCGCGTGCTCCGGAAACAAGCAGCTAGCTTCGATATGCCTCGCAGCAACCGCCCGGTGGGCGTTCCCGATGGAGGGAACGCGCACCGGGCGGTTTGCATTGCGGGAATTATCCGCTGGAGCCGGTGCGTACTGGCTAGGCCTGCACCACGGGCCAGGCCTTGCGCGCGAGGTAGAAGTCCGAGATATCCACTACTTTGCGTACGCTGCGCCCGGTCAGCAATTCGGCTTGCTTGATGCGGTAAGCCAAGGTCTGCCGGTGGATGCCCAAGAAATTCGCGGTGTGCTGCCATTGCAGGTCGCGGTCCAGCAAGGCGAAAAGGGAATCCCGGTACACGGCTACCTGGTTGCTGGAGCCTGCCAGCGGGCCGAGCACCATGCTGACGATTCGCTCGGCTTCCGAGGCGGATCGGGCCAGCAGTGACACCTGCAGTCCGGAGAATTCAACGAGTTCTCCGGGCCGGGGTTCAGAAGGAATCGCCCCCTGCGCTTCTTGCGCCGCGCCTTCGAGGTCCGCGAAGCGCTGCTGCGGTGAGCTTAGTCCGAAAGTGGCCTGCAATTCGCTGGCGATCGCCCGTAGCACCGGAAGATCCTTCTCGCGCACTACGGCGATGGAGTTGTTCTTCCACGACGTGGCTAGCGGCATCAACCCGTGCAAGGACAGGGACATCGCCACGGCATCGAGCAGCTTTCCCGGGGCGCAGGCGACCCGGAATCCGGGCTCCCCAGCGATCCATGCACCGCCATCGATATCCTGTTCGCCCAGCTTGCCGGCCAGGCCCAGCCGCAGGGAAGTTTCGGCCGCTGCGACGGCATTGCCGGCATCCTGGAGCAGCGAATTGGCATCGACCGCCAGGATCTGCTTGAGGTGCAACAGCAGCAGGGCATCCAGTTGCGCGTCGGCCGGGACAAGCAATTGGGTGGGGCGGATGGTGGACAGCGAATGGCGGCGATGCGCCTTCTTGGGCAGCCTGCCGATCACCGGGCATCCGGTCATCGTGTCCTGGACCGCGATGCCCACCGAGCACAGCTTCTCCACCCAGTCGCCGCTGCGCTTGCCCTTCCGGTTCTGCGATCCGGCTTCCTGGTACATCCGGGAGAGCAGCAGGACCGAGCGGTTCAGCTGGTTGGTGGTCACGGCGGCCACTGTCCGGGCGATCACCACGAAGGGGGTTTGCGGGCCGGTGGACAGCACCGGGAAGGCCAGTTCATCGGCCGCCTGCAGCATTTGGGTCGTGAGTTCGGGCGCGAGTCCGTCCTGGCCGATGATCAGTCCCGCAATCCCCGCGGCGTCCGCTTGGCGGATGAAATCGGCCTGGTCTTGGGCATCGGCGGGGATATTCAGGCCCAAGGCCATCAGCAGTTCATCGTTGCCCAGCCAGCGCCACGGCTCGGCGGATTCGCTGGTCTGCGCCCAGCGCACGATGCGGCCAAGCCCTGTCTGGCCGGCAATCACCTTGGTGTCCAGGGCCGGATCGGAAATGAGTTTGGCGATGGTGAGCAGTTCCGCCATCTTGCCCCCAGCCTTTTGTGCACAGTGATGAAAACAGTATGAATATCATACATCTGCATAAGTGATCTACAAGACATTGCACCATACAGTGGCTACCAGTACACGACTGGCACACACCAAGGGATCGGAACACCATGGACAACACCTACGACTCAGACGTCATCATCATCGGCTCGGGCCTGGCCGGATTGACCGCCGCCCGCGAACTGGGCGCAGCCGACTACTCGGTCACCGTGCTCGAAGCACGCGACCGCATGGGCGGCCGTCTCTACACCGAGGACCGCCTGGGCAAGCACCTGGAGCTGGGCGGAAACTGGCTGCATTGGACCCAGCCGCATGTGTGGGCCGAGGTCACCCGCTACGGCCTGCGCGCGGGCCGCGGCCCGAAGTCCGAGGAGACCTTCTGGTATGCCGATGGCAAGGTGCAGCGCGGGGACCTGGCCGGCTTCATGGACCTGATCGACCACGGCATGCACGCCCTGGTAGGCGAGAGCGGGAAGCTCCTGCCGCGCCCCGACCTGGTCTCCACTGACGTGGAGTTCGCGCAGGCTGACCAGTTGACCTTGCAGCAGGCCCTTGACCGCCTGGATCTGAGCGATGACGAGCGGCAGGCCAATGAAGCGGCCTGGGTGGGGCATTGCAATGGGCCGCTGGACCAGGTCGGCTTCAGCGCAGCGATCCGCTGGACCGCGGCCACCTCCGGAGCATGGCGCGTCATGCATGAGGCCAGCGCCGTCTACCGGCTGGAAGATGGCAATGACCAGCTGGTCAAGGCCATTGCATCCGACGTTCCCGGAGAGATCCGCCTGAATGCGCCAGTGGCCTCGATTGCCCACGATGAGCAGGGCGCCACCGTGGTACTGGCAAGCGGCGAGAGCTTGCGCGCTCGCCGGGTCATTGTCACCGTTCCGCTGAACATCCTGCACGAGCTGGATATCCAGCCTGCGCTGTCGCCGGTCAAGCGCGAGGTGAGCCAGGCAGGTACCGCATCACAGGGGCTCAAGCTCTGGATCCGGGTGAAGGGTCCGATCAAGCCATTCTTCGCGTACTCCACGCAGGAGCACCCGCTCTCGGTGGTACGCACGGAATTCGTGGGCGAAGAGGATGCAGTACTGGTCTCCTTCGGCGCCGACGCCTCACGCTTGGACATCACCAGTATCGAGGACGTGCAGGAAGCGCTGCGTGCCTGGCGCGATGACCTGGAAGTCCTGGAAATCGCGGCCCACGACTGGAACGCGGATCCCTACGCCAAGGAAACCTGGCTCATCCACCGGCCGCAGGCCTACACCACGGGCCAAGCCGAGCTGCAGCGTGCCGAAGGGGCAGTGCACCTGGCCGGCAGCGACCTGGCCAACCTTTGGGCCGGCTTCTTCGACGGTGCTATCGAGAGCGGGTTGCGGGTATCCCGTGAGGTGCGCGCCGCACTCGAAGGGTAATCGGGCCTTGGCTCGATTTATGGGCAGAGTGTTCACCCTGCGGTCAACCGGCTAGGCTGAATAGAAGACTATTCGAAAGGCTGGTTCCCCTCCATGGGAGAAACAAGTGGAAAATCCTCTGGCGGCATGGCGGCAAACCGGTCGGTTTCACGGGCAATCGCGGTGCTGCGCGCCCTTGCCGCCAGGGGGGAACCCTTGACGGTCACGGAGATCGCCAAGCGGATCGGCTTGGCCCGGGCCACGGTCTTCCGCCTCTTGCTGACCCTGGAAGAAGAAGGGTTCGTCGACCGCCAGGACACGCACTACACCCTTGGGTGGGATCTGGCCCGCATTGCCCAGGACGTTGATCCCACCCCTGGACTGCTATCCCGAGTCAGCGACGTGGTGGTGGAGATCGCCGAGATGCTCAACGAAACGGTAACGCTGAGCGTGCGCCACGGGAAGTACGACCTGGATCTCGTGCAGCAAGCGTCTCCCCGCGCCATTGGCATGTCGATGACCGAGCTGCAGGGCCAGCGCTGGCCATTGCACGCCTCGGCTACTGGAAAGCTGCTCCTCTCCGAATTGGATAAGGAATCGATCCGCATTGCTACCGGCAGCAAACTGGAAAAGCTGACGGGCCAGACGATCACCACATGGAAAGCCTTGGATGCCGAGCTGGATCAGATTCGCGAACGCGGCTGGGCAAGCACCATTGATGAATTGGAAGTGGGAATCATTTCCGTGGCCGTCCCGATCCGCGGCGCTGGCAACGATCTCATCGGAATGCTCGCCTACATGGCGCCGCGCCACCGCGTGGACACCGAAAAGCTGGAAGTGCAGAAGATCGAGGGCCTGCTTGAAGGCGCCAAGATGGTCCGCCGACGCATCGTTTCGATGACCGGGGAATAGGTCCGGGAAATGCTGGCGTGCAGCAACCTGCGTCGCCTGGTTGGCTCTGCGGAGCAGTGACTGAGCTCATAGACCTTTGATTGACACGTCATCGACTTTCGAGATGGATCGGAGTAGCGTCCAAGGTATGAGGCCAACGGAAATCCCGTGACCATCTTGAAACGGAAAGTGGGTCCATCATGGCTCAGTATGATGTAGCAGATCGTTCGGCAGTAGTCACCGGCGCCGGTTCGGGCATCGGCCAGGCTATCGCCATCCTCTTAGCCGCCAACGGAACCAAAGTGGTGGTCCAGGACCTCAATGCCGAGGCCGCTGACGCTACCGTGGAAACCATCAAGGCCGCAGGCGGAGAAGCTGTAGCTGTTGCAGGAGATGCCAGCACTTCGGCTGTCATCGACGAAACCATCAAGGCCGCCAACGCCATGGCTCCATTGAAGATCGGCGTCAACAACGCAGGCATCGGCGGCCGCGCCGCCAAGGTGGGCGAGCTGACCGACGAGGACTGGGACAAGGTCATCTCCGTGAACCTCAACGCCGTCTTCCGCGGAACCCGCGCCCAGGCCAACGCCATGAGCGAGAACGGGGGAGGGTCCATCGTGAACATGGCCTCGATCCTCGGCTCGGTGGGCTTCGCCGGCAGCTCCGCCTACGTTTCCACGAAGCATGCCGTGGTGGGCCTGAGCAAGACGGCCGCCGTGGAGTATGCCACCTCAGGGGTACGCGTGAACAGCGTGGCCCCGGGCTTCATCGACACCCCGCTGCTGCAGCAGATGCCCAAGAAAGCCTATGACGCGCTGGTCGACAAGCACCCGATTGCCCGCTTGGGCAAGCCGGAAGAAGTGGCGGCGCTAGTGGCCTTCCTGGCCAGCGATGCCGCGTCCTTCGTGACCGGCAGCTACCACCTGGTCGACGGCGGCTACACCGCCGTATAGCCCGTCGGATCAAGCGGATGCGGTGCGGAGCTGTGCCGCATCCGCTGGTTTATTGCTCCTGGCGAGCCCGCGAATCCAAGCAATGAGCCTCAGGCGATTCCAATGCCTTGGAGCCGTTAGCCAGCTCATGTTTTTAGCCGAAACGGAATAAGTTGCTTGCGGAGGTAGTTACGCTGTGCAACTACAATTTCCAATTCAGGAGTCCCGCCCCATGGATCTGTTTTCCCCTCTCGCCCTCGGCGACCTCAAGCTGTCCAACCGCCTGGTCATGGCACCGCTCACCCGCTCTCGCTCTGGCAAGGACGGCGTGCCCAACGCAGATGTCGTCGAGTACTACCGCCAGCGCGCGTCCCTGGGCCTGATCGTCAGCGAGGGCACCTACCCGAGCTTTGCTGGCCAGGGCTTTGTCCGCCAGCCGGGCCTGGTCACCGAGGAGCAGATTGCCGGCTGGAAGAAGGTTACCGACGCGGTGCACGCCGAAGGTGGCCTCATCGTTGCCCAGGTCATGCACGCCGGACGGGTCACCCACCCGGAAACCACCGGTGCAGACTACGTCGAGGCACCAAGCGCCATCGCGGTTGAAGGCGAGTCACGCACCTATACCGGAAAGCATGCGTACCCGGTTCCGCATGCCCTGGACACCGAAGAACTCCCAAGGATCATCGAGGAATTTGTTGCCGCTTCGCGCAACGCCATCGCCGCCGGATTCGACGGCGTGGAGCTTCACGGGGCCAACGGCTACCTGCTGCACGAGTTCCTGGCGCCTTCGGCCAACACCCGCACCGACAACTACGGTGGCTCCCCGGAGAACCGGGCCCGCTTCGTCATCGAGGTAGTTACCGCTGTCGCTGAAGCAATTGGCGCTGGCAAGACCGGCCTGCGCATTTCGCCGGAACACAATGTCCAGGGCGCGGTAGAAAATGATCGTGCGGATGTGCTGGCTACCTACACCGCGCTGGTCCAGGGCATCGCGCCACTGGGGCTGGCCAACCTGAGCATCCTGCACCATGACCCAGCCGGCGAGCTGGTCCAGTCGCTGCGCAAGGCCTTTGGCGGACCGGTGCTGCTGAACACCGGCTTCGCGGAGATCACCACTTATGAGGAAGCCGCTCGCGTGGCTGCCGAAGGTTGGGGCGAAGCGGTTGTTGTGGGCCGCCCTGCGATTGCCAACCCGGATCTGGTGCGCCGCTGGAAGGAACAGCTGCCGCTGAACGAACCAGATTTCGCGACCTTCTACACTGAAGGTCCCAAGGGCTACATCGACTACCCCTTCTGGGAGAACTAGCCTCTAAAACTTCTGACTTAGTTTAGATGAAGCCACCGCTTCCGTTCGTAAACGGAAGCGGTGGCTTCTCCAGATCCAGCGAGCTACACGTCATGCTCTAGAAGAGTTTGAGTTGTCGCACAGAGATGTTCGACCTTTGGATAAAGCTTGCTCGGTAGTTCGCTGTTGCCTATGGCCTCGGATTCGTTTTCGAAAACTTCTGCCATGGCGATAGGCAGAGCGTACGTCATCGCACTCACTGTCATCCGCAACCACTCTTCATCTATTTTTGCTTCACGAGCAAATCTTGACCAATGCTTTGATGAGACTCTCCCGAACTGTCGCTCGCCCCCGATGGACATGGCGGCCTTCCGCAATCCATCGTTTTTCTTCGGAAAACCGTCGTTACTAACGTGTTCGTAGGGCAAGCCAGATGCGATGTCATAAAATGGCGCAAGCTGCACACGGCCATCAGGGAGATGGAGTATCGAGTAGTTCTTGCCGTGTGCGTCGGGAGCTCCCAAAAGGTAATTTCCTATTAGGCCTTCAATGAATTTTTGAACTTCAGTTTCAGGAGCACGAGCTTCTCGAAGGGTCTTAATGATCTTGAGTGCGCTGGGTCCTCGGTTCGACTCGTACTTGTTTGTAGGTAAGGTCGAAGTGGCCTGGCAGAAGTCTTCTTGATGGACCCGATAGACGTTGTTTCCCTCAATAAGCCGATCGTACCGTTTCACCACGATTGTCGATTGCCCGTCAAACTGCGTGAAGTTGGTTTCGGCAACTTGTAATCCCATGCGTCCCAAAGTCTTCAGGCATAGGTGCTCATTGAGTGCTTGATCTCGAAAATCTTGGATGCCGGGCTTGAAAATGTGGGTTGTCGGTTCGCTGCCAGTGGCTTCATGCCATCCGTCCTGCCATCTCAAAGCGAATTTGCTTTGAGCTCCAGCTAGTGACCACCTTTCACGACCGACAGTCCACGATCCTTTCGGAGACGAAGATAAAACCCTGATGCGTTGACCGATTTCATTGTCGTTGCAAGCCACGAGTTCACCTGCGGAACGCGTTAACTCGTCAATTTCATCCGGCCGTACGAACTGCACTGCTCCTGCACATTCAAACCCAATATGCTCAAGTAAGGCGAAGGGATTCTTTGCCGAAATGCCAAAGTCATCAGCGAACGACTGGCGGACAGCTTCGCCTTCCGGAATTAGCCCCTCGATGAACGGATCAGTAATAGAGCGCTGGTAAGGGGTCTCTCGATAGGGCATTGCCAGGGATAATCTGGCTTGTCTAGAATCTTGTGGGACGAATTGAAATTTTCTGTTACCGGAATGATCTTGTTGAAGGATTCCGACAGGCTGCCCGTATAAAAAGGTCACGAGTTCTTTCATCGCGGGCCCTGTTCGTTGTTCTCATCTTTATTGTCCGGTTCATTGCATTCGTCATTATCAAGAAGTGCTTGATCCTGCTCGCTTTCTACGTCGTTCGCGGTGCTTGAGTTGCGATCGAAAGTCGAAGCATCTGAACTAGGCAACCCTTTTCTAAGTGACTGTTGCAACGCCGATTGACCGAGATCGGAGGCGGCTAGGTTTCGGATGCCTGTTTGGTTGCGCAGTTCTTTGGCGAACTTTTGGAATGAGGATTCGCCGAGCCCCGATGCGGCTAGTTTTCGGAAGGCCGATTGACCTATGTTCGAGGGTGCCAATCTTGGGAAAGAGGACTGATCCAAACTCGAGGCTTTTCTAATTGCTTCCGACGCGGCCGGAGAGATACGAGCTATCGAATGGTAGCGGTCTTCATCTGATGACTCGATTTCGGGTTCAGCATTGAAAGAAAGATTTATTGATATCCCGAGTGCTTCAAAGGTATCTAACACCTTGCCGAGTTCAGCTCTCGTGCGTACACCCTGCTCCAGGCCTATAAGCCATTTGCGCGAAACGCCTGCGCGGTCGGCTAGGGCTTCTTGAGTGAGGCCGAGTTTCATCCGGGCATCATGCACGAATGCTCCGAGTTCCTTTTGGGTCGAAACGTCGCGATTCATGAAACCTCCTGTTGTGCACGTATATACACATTATTATAAGTGAACGTACGTGCACAATCAAGAAGGTGAATATACGTACACTTTTACGAAAGTATACGTTTGTTCACATTGATTAATGTGAATGAACGTGCGCGTAGGCTTAGGTCACTGGGCAACAGGGAGGTTTCAATAGCGAAAGCTTTTGCGTCAAATCGCTCTTGATGAGCTTTTTCATTTGCGCAAAGTCCAGGTCATCTCGATCGCCGAACTTCAGCACCGGAAAAGAGTATGAGGATTTTCGGCAGTCAGAAGTGCTCTTGGTACCTCAAAATAGGGGAGCTGAACGCAGGCCAGGCGTAAAGGGAGCCGGCTATGGGTCCCTCCAAAGCGATGGTATGAATTCCCCTTACTATCACTTTCTTAGAAAATGATAGTAAGGATCCGTGTTGCTATCACTATCCGCTTGGTGGTTCGTGGTGGCGACGTAACCAGTCGAGGAGCAGCACGTGGAAAAAGGAGCGGATCAACGATCCCGTCCGGCACCATTGTCAGGGGCGACTGAACGCTTTGTTCGATGAACGTCCGGCTTTCCGGACCGTATTACCGTAACCGGTACAAGTCCGGTTGGGCCCCGCCGCATCGAGGCGTAGCACAAACACCTCGAGGAGCGAGATGGGCAGACCGCAGAAGATTCCTATGAGCCCATCAGGGTTTCGGCGGCAATGCGCATATGCTCGGAGATTTCCGCGCTGACCGCGGCCCTGTCGCCAGCTTCGATGGTGTCCACCAGCTTGAAATGCCGTGCGACATCCATATTGCGCACCCCGCGTTCGTAGCCGCCGAACATGATGGACATGCGGATGGAGCCCTCAAGCTGCTCCCAGGCATGCAGCAAGGTGTCATTCTCGGACAGCCGGCACAGAGTGCGGTGGAACTCGAGATCCGCTTCGATCCGCTCCTCGATTTCATGGCCCTCGAGTTGCTCCATGGTGCTGACCGCGGAGCGCAGTTGCGCGAGAGCGTCTGAAAGGTCTTCGCGCTGCAGCAACGTCGTTGCCGCCAGGGTTTCCAGCGAGGCACGCACCGCGAAGATGTCCTGGATTTCCTTGTTGTCCAGGTGGCGAACTGACAACCGGCCGCGTTCGCCTGCGGAGACCAGGCCTTCCTGCTCCAGCTGGCGCAAGGCTTCGCGCAAGGTGCCGCGGCTGATCTGCATGGAGGCAGACAGCTCTGTTTCCACCAGATGGGTGCCTTGCTCCAGTTCACCGGTCGTGATGGCGCGGCGCAGGGCGATCAGAGCCTGCTCGCGCAGGCTCTTTTTCCGAAGCCCCACCAAGGAAGAATCGGCCATAGCCATAAAGCGCCCCTCAATCTTGGAGATCAACTGTTGATTGTTAACTGTTGATTTTAGCGCCTTTGGCGGGTGCGTCGAGAGCAACGCACCCGCCAAAGGCGATCGTTCTGGTGGATTACCCGGCGAGCTAGCCGAGTTCGGAGAGGACCTTGGACACAATCGCGCTGATCGACAACCCATAGCGGTCATGGAGTGTTGGCAACGCGCCCGCATCCAAGAACTCATCGGGCAGGCCGATGGGAACGACCTTAGAGGAAACACCGCCGCGGATCATGGTGGAAGCCAGAGTTTCGAACAACCCGCCGATGACCGAGTGGTTTTCCAGCGTGACTACCAGACGGTCCCCGGCCACCTCCTTCAGAACTGTTTCCGAGTCGAAGGGCTTGATGGTGGGGGAGTGGACCACGGAAACGTCCACGTTGTGCTTGGACAGTTCCTTCGCGGCATCCAGTGCGCGCATGGTCATCAGGCCGCTGGAGACGAAGACGACGTCACGTCCACCGCGTAGTACTTTTGCCTTGCCCAATTCGAAGCTGTAGTCGTATTCATCCAGGACGGTAGGCACCTTGCCGCGCAGCAGGCGCAGGTAGGTTGGCCCTTCAGAAGCCGCTAGCTGCGGCACCGATTGCTCGATGTCCACCGAATCGCAGGGATCCACGATGGTCAGGTTCGGCATCCCGCGGAAGATGGCAATGTCCTCGGTGGCCTGGTGGCTCGGGCCATAGCCGGTGGTCAGCCCGGGCAGGCCGCCCACGATATTCACATTGAGGTTCGGCTCGGCGATATCCAGGCACAGGAAGTCATAGGCCCGCCGGGCCGCGAACACCGAATAGGTGGAAGCAAAGGGAATCATGCCCGTTTCGGCAAATCCCGCGGCGGCCCCGAACAGCAGCTGCTCGGCCATGCCCATCTGGAAGAAGCGCTCGGGATGCTGCTGGGCGAAGATGTGCATATCCGTGTACTTGCCCAGATCGGCAGTCAGGCCCACGATGCGCGGATCCTGGTCGGCCGCCTTGGCCAGGGCATGGCCGAAAGGAGCTGGTGCGGTCTTCTGGCCCGGCTCCGCGAAGGAGGCAATCATGGCCGAGGTTTTCAAGCGTGGTTTGGCGGTGGCAGACATTTAGGAGTTGCTCCCTTCGAAGCCTTCGGTGAGTTGGTCGCGGCAGATCTGCCATTCGTTGTCTTCAATGCGCATGAAGTGGGCTTTCTCGCGGTTTTCCAGCAGCGGAACGCCGCGGCCTACCTTGGTGTCGCACAGGATGACCGAGGGGCGCGAGGCGAGGGCCGCTTGGGCCGCGATGTTGTCGAAGGCCTGCAGCAGCGCTCGCGGGTCATTGCCGTTGATCCGCTGGGCATACCAGCCGAAGGCCTCCCACTTTTCGGCGACCGGTTCGGTGCGCAGGACCCCGGCGGTCGCGCCATCGGCCTGCAGGGCATTGATGTCCACCATGGCCGTCAGCTGGCCCAGCTGGTGGTGGGCGGCACCCATGGCCGCTTCCCACGTGGAGCCTTCATCCAGTTCGCCATCTGAGAGGAAATTGATCACCCGCTGCGTCCTGTTCTGGTGGCGCAGCCCCAGGGTCATGCCCACAGCGATGGACAGGCCGTGGCCCAGCGAGCCGCCGGAGATTTCCATGCCCGGGGTGTAGGTGGACATTCCGGACATCGGAAGCCTCGAATCGTCCGACCCGTAGGTTTCCAGCTCTTCCACCGGGATGATGCCCGCTTCGGCCAATGCGGCATAGAAGCCGATGGCGTAGTGGCCGGTGGAAAGCAGGAAGCGGTCGCGGTCTTCCCAGTCCGGTTCTGCCGGACGGAAGTCCAGCTGGTCCGCGTAGACGGCGGCGAACATGTCCGCGGCGCCCAATGCCTGCCCTACATAGCCTTGGCCCTGCACCTCGCCCATATTCAGCGAGTGGTGGCGGATGCGGTACGCGGCGTCGCGGACCCTTTCGGTGCGCTGGCCCAAAGTCAGCGTTTGGTTGTCGGTGGCTGCAATTGCCATGGGAAGTCCTTTCAGGAATTCAACGGGTCGGGGTTCGGGTTGGCTAACCGAGTCAGACGCAGCTTTTCTGCGGATTCTCGGCGATGGCTTGGTCAGCAAGGTGGCGTTCGCGAGGGCCCCAGGTTTCCTTGGTTACCAGAGCCGCCCACAAGCCGATTAGCGCGTAGCCGATGAAGAGCGCGGCCGGGCCCATCCAGCCGAACTGCATGAAAAGCAAGGTGGTGATGAACGGGGTGAAACCGGAAACCATGGCCGAAATCTGGTAAGCCAGTGAGGCGCCGGAGGAGCGGGTCTTGGCCTGGAAGAGCTCCGGGAACCAGGCCCCCTGGGCACCTGCCATGGAGTTCTGGCAGATGGCATAGGAGATCACGATCGTGGCGATGATCATCAGGAACGAGCCGGTGTTGACCATGAGGAACATCGGAATGCCGAAGAGCGCGGCAAAGGCGCAAGCGAAGAGGTAGACGGTGCGACGTCCAACGCGGTCGGTGAGCCGGCCCCAGCGGTAGGTCGCGTAGATGCCGATGGCCGAGGCGATGCTCAAGGCGGTCAGCGTCTGCCAGTTCGCGGCCAAGCCAGTGGTGTGCAGGTAGGAGATCATGTAGGTGATGGAGACCGCGTAGCCCGCGGTCTCGGCAATGCGAAGCCCGATGCCGCGCAGGATATTGCGCCAGTCGGTGCGAATGACATCCTTGATCGGCGACTTGACGATCTGCCCTGATTTCTTCACGTCATCGAAGACCGGGGACTCCGGGACCTTCGAACGGATGACCAGTCCCACGATCACCAGCAGCAGGCTGGCCAGGAACGGAACACGCCATCCCCAGTCGCCAGGCAACTGCACGCTGACCAGGAACACCAGATTGGCCAGCAGCAGCCCTACCGGGAATCCGGACTGGACAATCCCGGTGAACCTGCCCTTGTGCTTCCATGGCGCGTGTTCGTAGGTCATCAGGATTGCCCCGCCCCATTCGGCGCCGAAGGCCAGGCCCTGGACGATGCGCACGAAGACCAGAAGCGCTGGAGCCAGCACGCCGACCTGCTCGTAGGTGGGCAGCACGCCGATGAAGAATGTGGCAAGACCCATGACGATCAGCGAAGTGACAAGCACCGGCTTGCGCCCGATCTTGTCACCGAGATGGCCGCCGATGATCCCGCCCAAGGGACGGGCAGCGAAACCTACGCCCAAGGTGGCGAAGGATGCAAGCGTTCCCGTGAGCGGGTCAGCGCCGGGGAAGAATGCATGTCCGAAATACAGGGCGGCCGCGGTGCCGAAGCCGATGAAATCGTAGGTTTCAATGGTGGCTCCAACGCTGGAGCCTATCGCGACGCGCTTGGCGTCCTTGGTGCCGTGGATCGGGCCACGCATTTCTAGAGCTTCGCTGCTCATGAGTGGCTCCCTTCGTGAGTTGTGGGATGCGGGCAATTTTCATTGTTGACAGTCAACACTAATAGAAGTGTGAGCGACGGCACAAGTTCTGTCAAGAGAAAATTTAACAGTTGACTGTCAACAGTAAACAAAACTATCGTGGTGTGCACCACAAACTTCTGGTGCGTTTGTCCAAGGCTGAGCACCGCAACCACCAAGTTCGCCTCATCGTTGTTCGGGCGGGCCGTATTGAAAGCAGGAATCCGATGAATCAAACCCAGCGCACTGCAGTACTAACCGGTGCCACCTCGACACAGGGGATCGGCATCGAAACCGCCCGGCACCTGGCCCGGGAAGGCTGGGGCATAGCAATTCTGGATCTGGACCACTCCGCATCCGAGCGCGTAGCCACGGAGATTGCAGAGGAATTTGGCGTGCCGGCATTCGGCCACCAGATCGACGTTGCCGACGAATCCTCGGTCGCCGCGGCCCAGGCGGCGGTGGCAGCCCGCGTCGCCGCGGGGGAATTGCCTCCTACCGGTGCCGTCGTGAACATCGCGGGGATTACCTCCCCGGTGGATTTCCTGGATACGACTTTGGAGATCTGGAACAAGATCATGAACGTCAACGCCACGGGCACGTACCTGGTGACTAAGGCATTCCTGCCGGAAATGATCGAGAGCGGATGGGGACGTGTGATCAACATGTCCTCTGTTTCTGCCCAGCGGGGCGGCGGAGTCTTCGGCAAAGTCCCCTATTCCTCGGCGAAAGCGGCAATCCTCGGGTTCACCAAGGCGCTGGCCCGCGAAATCTCGGCCAGCGGCGTCACCGTCAATGCGATTGCGCCGGGCGCTGTGGATACCAACATCCGTGTTGGCAGCACCGACGAGCAGGAGGCGGCCATTGCCGCGGGCATCCCCATTGGGCGCACCGCAGCCACCGGGGAAGTCGCATCGGTCATTGGCTTCCTAGCCTCAGAAGGTGCTTCCTACCTGACCGGCACCACCATTGACATCAACGGTGGCAGCCACATGCATTAGCAGTTCCTGGCTTGGGCCAGTCCAAGGACTAGAAGAAGCCAGCGGCCCCCCCCCG
>NZ_JBLVOC010000025.1:30581-61134 GCF_053543575.1 Glutamicibacter sp. AGC84 | reverse complement strand
GGGGGGGGGGGCCGCTGGCCTATTGTCATGTTCTGGCGGCGGCTATCCGAACCAGGGCTTCTCGGCAGCCGCGAGAGTTTCATCGTTCTTGGCCATGTTCAGCCACTGGTTCACGTATTCCTGGAACTCGTCATCGCCCAGCGGCAGCAGGTACGCCTTCTGGGAGAAATTGAATGGCTGATCCGGGTGAACCGCGCACAGCTCGGGGTGCTCGTTGGCCACCCAGCGGGTCTCCGCGGCATCGGTGGTCATCACATCGGCACGCCCGGCAATGATCTCATCGAAGATCTTGTTGTTGTCCTCGAAACGGATGATCTCGCCCTTCGGGTAGTTCGCATCAGCGAACTTCTCGTTGGTCCCGCCAATCGGGGTGATGGAACGGACCCCGGGCTGGTTGATTTCCTTGACCGTGTCGTACTTCTCCACGTTCTCGCACAAGGTGATTGGCGTCTTGCCCTCGTCCAGGGTGGCTTCGCTGTAGTAGGCCTGCTGGGCGCGTTCCATGGAAATGGATACTCCGCCCACGGCGATATCGCATTCGGAGAGGAAGTCCGGCATCAAGTCCATCCAGGAGGTCTGGATGAACTCGGGCTCTGCGCCCATCGACTCGGCAAGATTCTTGGCCATCGTGATGTCGATTCCCGACCATTGCCCGGTGTCCGGGTCAAGATAGGTGAACGGCCGGTAGTCCCCGGTGGTGCAGACCTTCAGCGTTCCGGCTTCAGCTACGCTGGCCAGTCGGGTGCTCTCGGAAGCTGGCTCCTGGGCGTCGCCGGAATCCGGGGCTGGAGCCGAACAGCCTGCAAGGAACAAGGCTGCGCATAGGGCCAGCAATGGCAACCGGCGGGTAATGGACGGATTCTTCTGCGAACTGTCGGTCATAGTCCATCAATCTATAAGCGGTCCAAGTCAGGGCACAAGAGTTCCGGGTTTTCTTACGCGAGCAGAAATCAGCCGGCAGCAGGAACCGCCGCAGTGATATCCAGTGCGGTCACGAGATCCTTGCTGTGCTGGTGTTCCGCATTGCCCAGGAACTCGTTGAGCGGACGATGCTCCACCAGCTCGCCCTCGTAGAACACTGCCACGTCGTCACTCACGTAGCGGATCACGTCCATGTCGTGGGAGATGACCACCAGGCTCAGCCCCATTCGCTCGCGCAAATCAAGCAGCAGGTCCAGGATGTGGCGCTGGGCTACCGAATCCAGTGCCGAGGTGGACTCATCGCAAATCAATACCTGGGGGTCGGTCAGCAGCGCCCGCGCGATGGCCAGGCGCTGGAGCTGGCCGCCGGAGCACTGGCCGGGCCGGCGATCCAGTAATTGCTCGGCTAATCCCACCTGGGCCATGGCTTGCGCCATGCGTTCGCCGGCCTGGATTGCCGGCAGCCGGTGCACCGCCGCGCTCATCGACGTGCGGATGGAAAGCCGGGGATCGAAGGAAGAGTACGGTTCCTGGGCAATGACCTGCACCCGCGTCGCTTCGCCATTGTGGTGCGTATTGATGATCCGTCCGGTCGTCGGCTCTTCCAACCCGGCCAGCAGCCTGGCGAAGGTGCTCTTGCCCGAACCGGAGCGGCCCACCACTCCCAGGACCTGGCCGCCGTGCAGGCGCAAGCTGGTGGGCTTCAATGCTGCCGGTCCCTTTGCGCGGCGCGTGTAGTTCTTGCCCGCATCCACTGCTTCCAGCAAGCATGCGGAATCCTTAACGCGTGGCGTGCGCAGGGGAGGCAAGCTGGCTTCCACCAGCTCGCGTGTCTTGGAATGGCGGTCCTTGGAGAAGATGTGCGCGGTGGGGCACTGGTCCACAATTTGCCCGTCGCTGACCACCACGACGCGGTCGGCAATGTGCTGGATGCTGGCAATGTCGTGGGTGATGAACAGGACGCCCACGCCACGTTCCTGCTGCTTGCGGCGCAACAATTGCAGCACTTCGGCCTTGAGAATCGAGTCCAAGGATGACGTTGGTTCATCAGCCAAAATGAACTCCGGGTCAGCGGCCAAGGCGATGGCCAGCATGGCGCGTTGGGCCATCCCGCCGGAAAGCTGGTCCGGGCGCTGGCCGGCAATCTGCTGGGCAGGGGACAGGCCTACTTCTTCGAGCAAGGACAGTACCTGCTGCTCGTGCTGGCGGGCTTTGCCCCAGCCGTGGGCTCCCAGGGCTTCAAGCAGATGCGCGCGGATGGTCAGCCGCGGGTTCATCACGCGCTTGGGCTGCTGGAACAGCATGCTGATGCGCCGTCCGCGCACCGAGTCCATGGCCTTCTCGCCCAGCTGGTCAAGGCGCTGGCCGTCAAGCAGGATCTGGCCCTCGGCACGCAGCTGCTGGGGCAGCAGGCCGATGATCGCCTTGGTGAGCAGCGTCTTGCCGGAACCGGAACGTCCGACAACCGCCACCAATTCGCCGGCTCGCAGGGCGCCGCGTGCTTCGGAAAGCAATCGCTGATCGCCGGAGCTGACCGAAAGATCAATGAATTCAAGTTCTCTAGTCATGGGCTTCCGCCTTGGCTTCGGTGGCCAGCACGTCCTGCCCGCCCAGCACGTGGGTGATTCGATTGCCCAGCAAGGTGACGCAGAAGCTGACCAGGAAGATGGCCGCGCCCGGCGCAATCAGGCCCCAAGGGGAGCGGATGGCATGAGGCTGGGCTTCGGCCAGCATTGAACCCCAGTCGGACTGCGGCGGTTGGACGCCGATGCCCAGATAGGACAAGGAGCCGAGCAATACCAGCAGCAGCCCGAAGCGCAATGCCGCCTGGGCCAGCACCGGTCCAGCCACGAAGGGAAGTACATGGTGGCGCAGGATGAACCAGCGCGAAGCACCGACATGCCTGGAGGCTTCGACATGGTGGGTGGATAAGGCCTGGGCTGCCATGGAACGCACCAACCGTGCGGTGGGAGTCCATGCCACGACGCCTACGGAAAGCACCATGGTGAAGAATCCGGGACCCATGACTGCGATGATCAGCAGCGCAATCACGATTTCGGGCAACGCGAGCAGCAAGTCGTTTACGCGCAGGAAGAGCTCATCCAGCCATCCGCCGCGCACCGCGCTGAGCAGGCCCAGTGCCGTGCCAACCAGCAGCGCGAACAGCGTGGTGATCAGCGCTACCGATAGCGAGAACCGGCCACCGTGCAGCACGCGGCTCAAGGTGTCGCGGCCTAGGGCATCGGTGCCCAGCAGATGGGACAGGCTGGGTCCCTGCAACCGGTCCGCCAGGTTCTGGGCGTCGGGGTTGTAGGGGGAAATCCACGGGGCGGCAATGGTCAGGATGACCACCGCCAGCAAGATGAACGCGGGAGGGGAAAACAGGATTTCCCTGGAATGATTCCTAGTCATGTCGTACACCAATCCTCACATTGGGATCGCTGATCCTGTGCACCAGGTCAACGATTCCGGTCACCAGTACGGCACAGGTGACGACCACCACCACGCCACCCTGGGCGACCGGGATATCGGCATCGACGATGGAGTCGAAGATCAGCCGGCCCATTCCGGGAATGGCGAAGATGACTTCCACAATGACCGACCCGCCCAGCAGCCCGGCAAACCAGACACCCACCATGGTCCACAAAGGCAGCAATCCGTGGGGAACCACATGGCGAACCAGGGCTTGGGTGCTGCTCAGCCCGCGGGCGCGGGCGGCCAGCACATGCTCGGAGTCCAATGCCTGGCGCACCCCCGAGCGCACCGCGACGGTGAAGAAGCTGATGGGGCGCAAGGCCAGAATGAAGACCGGCAGCACCATCGAGGCCGGGGATTCGAAACCGGCCGAGGGAAGCAGCGAGAAGCGCACCGCGAAGAGCAGGACCAGCAGCGGAGCCAGCGCGTATTCGGGGATGGCAATCAACGCATGGGTCGCCGAGGTGATCAGCCTATCGGGCCACCTCCCGGCACGGGTGGCCGACAGCACTCCCAAGACAATGGACACGGCGATGGCCACCACCAGCGCGCTGCCGGCCAAGGACAGGGTGACGCCAATGGCCGGCAGCACCTGGTCGGCTACCGGGGTGCCGCTGATATGCGAGATGCCCATGTCTCCAGTGGCGAACCGGCCCAGCCACCGTCCGAACTGCACCAGCATCGGGTCGTGCAGGCCGAATTGCTGTGCGTAGGCCTGCACCGTTGCCTCGTCGGCGGCCCCGATGTCCATGCGGGCGCGCAGCAAGGACCGCACGGGGTCCCCGGGGGAAACGAAGGGGACCAGGAATACCGCGAAGGATGAAAGCAGAACTGCTGCGCCGAGTCCAATGGCCCGGCGCAGCATGATGGCTAGAGGTGACACGCTAGCTGGTCTTCGCCAGATCCTTGGTCAGCACGTAGCGGGTCAGCGGGTCCTGGACGTAGCCCTGGACCTTGGCTCCCACGCCGTCGATAGCCTGCTCGTTGACCAGCCAGACGTTCGCGGCGTCTTCGGCGAGGATATCGCCTGCCTTGCGGTACAGGTCGTGGCGCTTGGTTTCATCCTTCTCCACCAGTGCCTGGCCGACCAGCTTGTCATAGTCCTCGTTGCAGTAGTGGCTCAGGTTGTAGCCGCCCTCGCAGGTGTAGTCGGACTGGAGGAAGCCGATCGGATCGGCAATGTCGATCATCCGGTTGCGCTGGCTGAGGATCATGTCGTACTTGCCGGCCAGCACATCGGGCTCCGCAGCGCCATAGGACTTGGTCACCACATTGGCCTGCAAGCCGATCTGCTTGAACTGCTCCTGGATGATGGCGCCTACCCCGGCGAACTCCGCGCGTTCGGTGATCGCAATAATTTCCAGCGGCTTGTCCTGCATGTATCCGGAAGCTTCCACCAGCTTCTTGGCTTCTTCGATATTCACTTGCGGTACAGCCAGATCCGTATTAGCCCAGCTTTCGCTCGGGGCGAAGGGCCCGGTGGCGGGCTGAGCAGCACCTTCGTAGATGCTTGCGGCCATGGCCGGCAGATCCAAGGCCATGGTGGCGGCCTTGCGCAGGTCCAGGTTCTCGAATGGAGCGCGCGAGTTGTTCAGGTACAGGGTCGAGGTGCGGGGCGAATCGGCCTTGAGCACGCTGATCTTGTCATCAGCTTCCAAGGCCGCCAGGCTGGTGGCAGGGATGGACATGGAGATGTCCGCTTCGCCGGTCTGCACCTGGGTGGAACGGGTGGCGCCTTCGGTGATGTAGCGGATTTCGCCGCCAGCCAGCTTCACCTCGCCGTCCCAGTAATTCTCATTGCGGTCCAAGGTCAGGGACTGCCCGGCCTTCTCGGAGACCGGGGCGAAAGGTCCGGTGCAGTGATTCATCGGATCGATGCCCTTGCCGGTGTACGCCGCAGGGGAGAGCACGCCTGCATTCACGCTGGCCATGCGGTAGGGCAGCAGCGGATCCGCGGCGGGGGTGGTGACACGCACGGTATCAGCGTCGAGGGCTTCTACCTTCTTGATGGTCTTGGGGTTCACGGCGCGGGCCGGGGCGGTGGCCTTGAGCACGTGGTTGAGCGAAGCGGCTACGGCCTCGGCATCCAGGGCCGTTCCATCCTGGAATTGCACGTTCTTGCGCAACTCGAAGTCCCATTCGGTGTCCGAGGACTGCTTCCAGGAAGTAGCGAGCATCGGCTCGACCTTTTTGGTGGTCTGGTCGTATTTGGCCAGGGTTTCCAGGCAGCCGGCGATGGAGAGCACGTAGGCGTCGTCGCTTTCCAGCGCCCAATTGGAAACCGGGGCGCGGAAATTGGCCACGACCACGCGGGCTTCCGGGTCCGCTGCTTTTTCCGGGGCGGAGCTGGCGGGGGTGGAGCTGCAGGCGGTCAGCGCGAGGGCAATGGCCGCGAATCCTGCGGCTGCGCTCAATCGTCCAAGTTTCATGGAAATCCTTCGGCATTACGTGATGGATTGGCATCTAATGCGTTAGAGCCTTGGTAAGCGTACCCTAATTAGTTGCCTAGTTTTGCTGATTATGACCCGGTGGGATAACCGGAGGAAAAGCCCCCGCGCGATGCCTCGAAAGAGTGGAAGCTGAGTAGTGCAAAGTTGCGGTGCCACGTGGAAATTCTGCGAGGACAGTGCGTCATGTGTCGCAGTTCACGCTACGTGGGCAAGGATGGCTGAGCGTCGCACGAGCGATGCAGCATACCAGGCAGCAAGGCCCAGGGGCAGCATGAGGAACAGCCAAGGCAGGAAGCCGGGGATGAGACCCTGGCCGGCCTGTGCCAGCAGCCACCCGACCAGCATGTTCCCGAGCAGCACAGCAAGGCCGCCGCAGCTGGCGAGCAGGCCGAAATAGGATCCAGTGGCCCGGTGCCCGGCGAATTTGGGAACCAATGACAAGGCCGTGGGATGCACGCTCATATGCCCCAAGGCCAGCAGGGTCACCGCGCACAAGATGCGAATCGGACCAGTCTGCTCGCCGAAGGCCGAGGCCGGGAGAAAAGCGAGCACGCCAAAGCCCAAGGCACTGCAGAAGTATCCGCAACGCAGGGTCGCCGCCGCGCCGATCCGTGCAGCGATCCATGCGACGGGCAATTGCAAGCCCAAGGTCAGTACGGAGATCCAAGCGAAAACCAGTCCCAGCCACTGGGTGGGCATGCCCGTGCGTTCCAGTTCCAGCGGGATGGCTAAATAGAGCTGGTTGTATGCCAGCAAGTCCGAGGCATGCAAGGCGCAGAACGCCACGAACTTCCGGTCCGCCAGGCAGCGGCGCAGGCTGCCGGGCTGGAGCTTCGGCGGAGCCGGGCTTACCGGGTGATCGCGCGAAGTGCTTTCCGCAACGGGACGACGCAAGGCCGCAGCGAGGAACAGGCCAATGGCGATGAAGAAGATCGCCCCGAAGCCTGCAACGGTTGCGAACCCCCAGTCCCACAGCGCTGCTCCAACCAGCGGTCCGGTGACCGCGCCGATTTCGCCGGTGATGCTCAGCCAGGCGAAGAGCGAGGCCCGTTTGGCTCCCGTGGGCTGGCCCCTGTCGCGCGCGGTTTGGGCCGCGCCCACCAGGATGCTCAGGCCCGGGGAGAAGAGCGCTCCGCCGAATCCGGTGAGCAATGTGCCGAGGATGAACAACCAGAGCTTCGGGTCGCCGTAGGACAGCGAGGCCGCCAGCGTGAAGAACCCTGCGGCGCGCACCGCGCAACCAATGAGGATCATGCGCCGGGCACCGAAGCGATCGGCCAGGCTGCCTCCGGCCAGGAAGAGCCCTTGCTGGGCGAAGGTCCGGATGCCAAGGATCAGGCCCACCGCGGTGCCGGCCAGCAGGAAGTCGTTGGCCAGCACTACAGCAAGGAAAGGAACCACAGCGTAGAAACCGATATTGAACAGCGTCTGGGTTCCCAGCAGTACGGGGACTTCGAAGCGGGACGTGCTGTTTTTCATGGACCTCGGGGAACGTGTTGGTTTGCTGCGGGCAGGCCATGGCAGGCCTCATGGTTCGAGCCGTCAGCGGCGGCAGTACCCATGGCGGGCTTGGACTCTTCGATCTTAGCCAACCCCGGTGCCCTTGGACGGGTCTTGCACGGTGGCGCCGCGCGGCAGGATGCGCGCCGGGCCGAGGAAGCTTGCCGCCCTGCGCAAGATGCCATCCATCGACTTCAGCTCGCACTCCCAGAGCGTCAGCGATTCCCAGCCAAGTGCGGCCAGGCTATCGCGGTTGCGCTGGTCCCGGGCGATATTGGCATCCAGCTTGGGATTCCAATAACCCGTATTGGATGCGGGGCGGCGCTGGCCCACCGGGCAATCATGGCCGTGCCAGAAGCAGCCGTTGACGAAGATCGCCTTGCGCCGGGCACTGAAGACCAGATCCGGGGAACCGGGGAGTTTCCCGCCCCGCAACGGGATCCCGGGATGCAAAGAGCGCAGCTGGGCAACTTGCTGTGCAGGCAGGATGCCGTGCACGCGGTAGCGGTACCCGGCGGCATGCAGCAATCGGCGCAAGGCCAGTTCCGGCCCGGTGTTCTTGCTGGAAATGCGCGACATGAGCCGCGAACGCTGCGCCGCCGACATGATGTCCATAGTCCATTGTGCGCCGCTAACCAGGCCGTGCGTTGCTGGCTGGGCATTGACTGGATGGCTTGCTGGGGCCACCGGGTGAAACCTCTTGCAACGGTTCTCAAATCCTGGCGGCCGCAGTAGCTTGGGTGCTGGAAGCACCGATCGGCATTGGGCCGGTCGGGAACAGGCAGGAAGATTCGAGGGGGAACCATGCGCGCAGCACGGTACTACGACCAGAAGGACATCCGGATCGAAGACATCGATGAACCGCAGCTGAAGCCCGGAACGGTGGCCATCGACGTGGCCTGGTGCGGCATCTGCGGCACCGATCTGCACGAGTACCTGGAGGGCCCGATCTTCATCCCGCCGGCCGGGCATCCGCACCCGATCTCGGGAGAAAGCGCGCCGGTGACCATGGGCCATGAATTCTCTGGAACCATCACCGCCCTGGGCGAGGGCGTCACCGGCCTTGAAATCGGCGAGAACGTCGTGGTGGAACCGTACATCATCCATGGGGATGTGGACACCAGCAAGGGCCAGCAGTACCAGCTCTCCCAGGACATGAACTTCATCGGCCTGGGCGGCCGCGGGGGAGGGCTGTCCGAGAAAATCGTAGTGGAACGCCGCTGGGTGCATCCCATCGGCAAGATCCCCCTGGATGAGGCCGCGCTGATCGAGCCGCTGTCGGTGGCCCACCACGCCTTCGTCCGCTCCGGGGCGAAGGCCGGGCAGGTGGCGATCGTGGGAGGTGCCGGCCCGATCGGCCTGCTGACCGCAGCGGTGCTCAAGGCCAAGGGGCTGACAGTCTACATCTCGGAACTCTCCGAGGCCCGCAAAGCCAAGGCCCGGGAAACCGGAATTGCCGACGGGATTTTCGATCCCAGGGAAGGGGACGTGGCCGAACGGGTGCGCGAAGCGACCGGCGGCCGGGGTGCGGATACCGGATTCGAGTGTTCCTCGGTCCCGGTGGTGCTGGATATGCTCCTGGACGCGGTGGCTCCCGGCGGGGTGATCGTCAACGTTTCGATTTGGGGGCATAAGCCGCAAGTGGACATGCCCAAGCTGGTCTTGAAGGAAATCGACCTGCGCGGCACCATCGGCTACGCCAATGACCATCCGGACACCATTGCCCTGGTGCAAAGCGGCAAACTGGACCTGGCCCCGTTCATCACCGGGCGCATCGGGCTCGACGAGCTGGTTTCCGAAGGGTTCGACCAGCTGATCAACAACAATGAGGAACACGTGAAAATCATTGTTGATCCGCGGGCCTAGCCTGCAGCTATCGGGGCCAGTTGGATCACTGGCACTGGCCCCCTGGCTGCGGCTAGTGGTGGTGTTCTGCCTGTTTCATCTTGCCAATGATTCCCGGGTCGATGTCTCCCGAACGATGAGCGCCGTGCTCGGAATGCGGTACCGCGAGTTCTCCAGCGGACGAAGCTGCCAACCCCAAACTGGCAACCGCCGCAACCGCAACCGAACCGGCAAACATGCTCCCGAGGACAACTAGGCTGCTGGAACGCACTGCCCGGTGCGGATAGTTCTTCCGCCGCTTGCGCTGCCACAGGAATACCGCCAGCACCGACAGCTCAAGCAGCAGCAAGGAAGCAATCGTGAGATCCAGATTCTTCGTTCCCTCCGGGAACCCCCAAAGGCCGGCAACAATGCTGGCTAAATGCACGGAGGAGACGAGCGCCAGGCAGGGGACCGCAAGCTTCACGGCAGGGGCCGCTGCCTTCAGCAGGCTGGCAACGGCGTACACCAGCGCCACCCCAGCCCAGGCTGCGGATGCTATCACGCCGAGCCACGCCCACCACGGTGCCGGGGCGGACCCGACCCCGAATGCCGAGGCCAGGCTGGCGGAGGAGGCCGCGGCCAGCGCCGCAACTCCCAGTCCGGCGATCCCGGCATAGAGGCCGCCGAAGGCAATGGAGCCCGCAACTGCATCTCGCCCTTGCATGGCAGGTTCGGTGGCAGGCTCCATGGCCTCATGGGAAATCATGACCGTGCAGTATGGGCTGCTGGCGTCCGGTCCTGGGACAGGCCTACCGACAGCAGGACAATCGCGCTGGCTAGATGCAGGACGTTATCCGCACCGTTCAGGGCAATGATGTTCAGTGCTGTAGAGGCCAAGAAGAGGCCGAGGATGCCAACCAGGAGGTAGACGGCGCCCACCGTGGTGTTGGCGAGCTTGGAAGCACGCACGGATCCGAGCCCAGCGATGAGCAGTGCTGCGCCGATGGCCAGGTGGATGACGTTGTGAAGTGGATTGACCTCGAAAATGATCAGCTTCCCGCCCTCTGTTGCGAAGAAATCCACGCCGGCAGTGACAAGGAACCCGAGCAGGCCGACAAGGAGGTACACGGCCCCGAAAATCGTTGCGAGCAAGCGGTTAGGCGATGTGCGCATGGCAATCAGTCCTTCCTGGGACACGGATTCTAGTCCGTGTCGAGTTCTGCGGGTTCCGGAAGGAACCCTGTAGAAGTTCTTCGGAGAAGGACGGAAGGCGGATTGGTCTTGATTGGACTTATTTGCCGGCACCGGAGGCACCCAAGGATGCGGTAGGCGTTTTCGCATTGGTGTTCGGTTGGGGACGCTCTGGATCCCTCGGCAAGGAAGCTGATGCGTTGAGAGAGCGAGCCGAAGATGCGCTGGGCCGAAACAGCGAATAGCAGGTCATCGTGGATCTGCGGGCTTCATCTTCTCGCTGCCAGACGCTTCGCGACTATGAGCTGAGTTTCATCTGCTCGTAAGCATCCAATGCAGCCTGCCGCGATTGCTTCAGGTCCACAATGGGCTCCGCGGCCAGCGGCGCGAATCGAGCCGTGTAGCTTCCCTGGGGATCGAATTTCTTGGCCTGCAGTTCCGGGTTGAACACCCTGAAGTAAGGTGCCGCGTCGGCGCCGCTTCCAGCGACCCACTGCCAATTGGCAGTATTGCTGGCGAGATCCGCATCTACCAAGGTGTCCCAGAACCAGCGCTCGCCGACCTTCCAATGCACTTGCAGGTTCTTGACCAGCAGGCTGGCTGCCACCATCCGCACCCGGTTATGCATCCATCCGGTCTGCCAAAGCTGCTGCATGCCGGCGTCCACTAGACCGAAACCGGTGCGTCCTTGTTGCCAACAGCTCATATATTCCGCGGCCTGCGGGTCTGCCTCAGGCCAGGCCCAGTCGAAATGATCGAACTGCGCACGCAGATTCCGCTCCGGAAGCTGCGGGTGATGGTAGTACAGGTGCCAGCAGAAATCCCGCCAGGCGAGCTGGCGGCGCATAGCGGTGGCACCGTCGGAAGCCTCGGGATTTACGGCGGCCAGACGGCCCAGCGCCTCCCACATCTGGCTTGCGCTGACATGCCCCCAGCGCAAGGCGGGGGAGAGGGCAGACGTTCCGTCCAGATCGGGGCGGTCATGGTGCTCCGGGTAGTCTTCGGCGATTGATTCCAGCACCTGCTCCAGGCGCTGGCGCGCAGGCGCTTCTCCGGGTTCCCATTGCGCGGCGAGCCCGTGAATCCAGTCCAAAGCCGGCAATAATTCCAAGCTCTCCAACTCGTCGCTGGCGGGAAGATTAGTGTTCGGGAGGGGTTCTTGTGCCTGTGGCGCGGGCAACGGAGGCCGGATCTTGCTGTCGCGCAACGCGTTGTAGAAGGGCGTGAAGACCTTGTAGCCGGTGTTGTTCTTGGTCAGCAGCTCCCAGGGCTCATGCAAGAGCGTCCCGCTGTAGCTGCGGGCGTGGACGCCTCGCGCCTGCAGCTCCTGCTTGATCTGCATGTCGACGGCGCGTTCGGCGTGGCCGTAGCGGCGGTTCCAGTGCACGGTCTGCACGTTGCCTTCGTGCGCGAATTCGCTGATGATCCCGGCGGCCGGGCCTTGGCGCAGGATGAGCGGGATTCCCAGTTTTTCCAGCGATCTGCGAAGGTCCTCCAGCGCCTGATGCAGCCACCATTTGGCCGCGCCGCCCAGCGGGCGGATGCCGGCAGATTCCTGGTCCAGGACATACACCGCGATCACCGGACCGGAAGAAAGCGCGGCATCCAACGCTGGGTGATCGCTGGTGCGCAGATCATCGCGGAACCATACCAGCTGCGTAGGCAAAGCAGACTGAGTCATTTGGGATTCTCCATGGACTCATCCTAGTGGTTATTTAGCTTAGCTAGCTAAATCACGGTGGATTCCCCGACTGGCTCAGCGCCTACCGGGCAGAGCAAGAGGCTGGTGGTTCCAATCAGTGATTGCACGCACCAGCCTCTTGCCGCGCCTAGGGATCAGGAGCCGTTACCCATCTCCTTGGCCGTGTCCTTCGCTTCGCCGTGCAGATGCTCGGCTTCGGAGTTGGCTTCGGATTTCACGGTCTGCACGGATTCCTGCGCGGAATCCCGCAGGTCCTCGGCGGCCTGCCGCGCAGGCTCCCGCAGGTCTTCGGCAATCCGCTTCGCCGCATCCTTGGCCTCTTCGGCCAGCGGTTCTGCCTTGTCCTTGACCCGCTGGACCAGCTCGGCTTCTTTCTGGGTCCCCGGAAGCAGCGACGAGGCCAGCAGTCCCGCCCCGAAGGCGATGATTCCGGCGGCCAGCGGATTGCCCGTGGTCTGCTCCACCACCCTGTGCGGTGCGTCCCTGACGGCTTCCGCGGCGTCTTCACTGTAGTGGTGCAGCTGGTCACTTGTTGATTCACCGGTTCCCATGACTGAGTCCTTCACCTTCCTGAATGAGTCCTTGACCTTTTCGGATTGTCGGTGGGCAATGTGGCTGGGACTGACCCTGTCGGCAATCGCATCCACATCCTGTTGCATGTCGCCTCGTGTCTGGGCGATTTCCGCGCGGAGTTCTTCTGAATTCTTGCTCATGGTGCATCATCCTTCGGAGTAAAAGCTGATGGAATCCTCTTGACTGTCTCGGCCGTATTAGGCAGTCCCTTGATCTCTTGCATCTTCTTCTTGGCTGCGCTTGCCAAGACCAGACCGATCACCGCCCAGAGGGCGGCGACCACCAAGGCCGAGAAGCCGTAGCCAATCCAGAGCGACAATCCGAAGAAAGCCGCAACGGAAAGGAACAGCAAGACGAAATGGCCGGCAACACCGGCACCGGCGTACATGCCCGCACCCTTGCCGGCGGAGCTGGCCGACTCCTTCAACTCCGTCTTTGCCAGCTCGATCTCTTGGCGAACCAGCAGCGATACGTTCTGGGTCAGGTCATTGAACAGGGCGCCGAGGGAACTGCGTTCATGTTCTGCGGAATCGGAATCGGGATCTGGCGTCGTGTGAGTCATCGAATGCTCCTAGCGGTAGTCGGTGCTGCGCGGATCTCCAGGAGGGTAGGAGCGCAGCGGGTCAACGTCCACCGAATCGGCATGGACCGGGTTGCCTGCAGAATCCACGCGGGTGGTTCCGTGGAAGGACGGGTCAACCCGCACCGGGCCAGGTCCGTCTCCGGCCGCGACGTTCGGTGCGCTGGTGGCGCCGGGACGCGGTTCCTGGTCGCGGTGCCCTGTGGTGTTTTTCGGCTCGCTGGCATTTCGCGTCATGCGTCCTGCCAGCAGCCCAGCGCCCAGCGCCAGTCCCAAGAAGGCCGCAGGACGCTTGCGTGCAAAGCCCTTGACCTCGTCCAGCAAGTCGTGCGGTTCGCGCTGTTCGAGCCAATCGGCGGCCTGTCCGCTGTGATGCGAAGCCTGGTCCACCAGCATGGAGGCGGTTCCGCTCGCGCTGGACTGGTCGAGCATGGCGCGGAACTCATCGCTGATGTCGCGCAGGTTGGCCGCGACCTTCCGTTGCTGCGCGGAGGTCTGCTCCTTCAGGTCGGAGCCGAGTTCATCCCATAGGTGGGTGGCCTGGTCCTTGGCCTGCTCAGCGAGCATCGAGGCTTCCTGCTTGGCGCTGTCAAGCACGTGGGTGGCGGATTCCTGGCCCTCGCGCGCCAGATCCTGGGCTGCCTGCGCTTTACCCGAGGTATTGCCGCTTCCTGCGGACTGCAGGTCATCGGAATCATGCGTGTCGGCCGGTACCGGTTCGACAGTGCCCGACGGGAACAGGTCGGTTTGCGGCTCGGTCAACGGATCCGGATCGTTCAGGCCGTGGCGGACGGTTCCGGGTTGCGGGGTGCTGCGCGGGTCATCGGGGAATGGATTCGAACTGGTGTGATCGTTGGTGCTCATGTCTTCCCTTCCTCTGCTGCTGTCGTCAGCTGCGGGTGGCGCGGCAGGTGGCCGCGCATCCGGCTCCGCAGTCCGTGCGGAGCGCTGCTGGTTGCCTACGACGCTAGGCAAGAGCGCGCCGCAGGTCACAGATCGCGGCCAATCCGCAGGAAGCATTCAGGTTCGGTGGCGACAGCTCGGAGCTTCCAGGAAAGCAGGAGGCAAGCGAGTAGGATCGAGCCGGATCCCGAGCGTCCAGCGCACCACCCGGCGCAGCTGCGAGGAGTCCAGCAGTACTGCAATCCCTGCTGCGGCCCAGTTCGCAGCTTTGGAGGAGCAGCGGCACTTTCCGTGGCGAACACGCCAATACCCGACGAGTCCGGGGCATTGGCGACGGGAGCTGGAAGACTGGGCGCTAAGTGTCCAACAAGCGAATCTTCGAAGGAGCACCATGTCCACTTATGCCGTTACCAATCCCGCCACCGGCGTAGTCGAAGCAACCTACCCGACTGCCACCGATGCGCAGATCCAGGATGCCATCGCCGAGGCGCACAACGCCTACACCCAGTGGTCGGTCTCCGCGCTTCAGGAACGCGTCGCCCTGCTGGAGCGCGTGGCTGACATCTACGAGGCACGCGCCGATCAGCTGGCCGCGATCATCACCCGCGAGATGGGCAAGCCCATCAAGCAGTCGCTGGGGGAAATCGGCATCGTGGCGGCGATCTACCGCTACTACGCCAAGAACGGCCCGAAGTACCTGGAAGACGAAGAGCTGGAAATCGCTTCGGGCGGCAAGGCGCTGGTGCGCAAGGAAGCGGTCGGCGCGCTGCTGGGCATCATGCCGTGGAATTTCCCGTACTACCAAGTGGCACGCTTCGCCGGTCCGAACCTGATGAACGGCAACACCATCCTGCTCAAGCACGCGCCGCAGTGCCCGGAGTCGGCGCTGGCCATGGAGGAGATCTTCAAGGAAGCAGGAGCCCCGCAAGGCGCGTATGTGAACATCTTCGCCACCAATGACCAGGTCGCGGACATCATCGCCGACCGCCGGGTGCAGGGAGTATCCCTGACCGGTTCCGAGCGCGCCGGAGCGGCCGTGGCAGAAATTGCCGGGCGCAACCTGAAGAAGGTGGTGCTGGAGCTGGGCGGCTCGGATCCATTCGTGGTCTTCGACGACGCGGACGTGGCGCGCACCGCCAAGCTGGGCATGCGCGCCCGCTTCGGGAACACCGGCCAGGCCTGCAACGCGGCCAAGCGCTTCATTATCGATTCCTCGGTTTACGAGGACTTCTCCCAGGCGCTAGTGGAGCAGGTGGCCGGAATCAAGGTGGGCGACCCGGCCCAGCCGGAGAACTTCCTCGGCCCGCTGTCTTCGGCCGCAGCCCGCGACGGCTTGGCCGCACAGGTGCAGGATGCCATCGACAAGGGTGCCCAGGTCCTGGCCGGCGGCAAGCCGATCCAGGGCGAGGGCGCATTCTACGAGCCGACCATCCTTGCCGGGGTGACCCCCGAGATGCGTGCCTTCTCCGAGGAGCTATTCGGCCCGGTCGCCGTGCTCTACAAGGTAGATGGCGAAGAAGAAGCCGTGGCCCTGGCCAACAACACCGACTACGGGCTGGGAGCTTCCATCCACACCCAGGACATGGAACGCGCAGAGCGCGTTTCCGTGCAGCTGCAAAGCGGCATGGTGGCCGTCAACGAGCCTTCGGCTTCCTACCCTGAGCTGCCTTTTGGCGGCGTGAAGCGCTCGGGCATCGGCCGCGAGCTGGGCAAGTACGGCATGGACGAATTCATCAACCACAAGCTGGTGAAGATCGCTGGGCGCTAAGACAGGGGATTGCGGCAGCGGTCCTGGCTTCCCCGGAGAATTCCGGGTAAGCCAGGACCGTCAGTCGAAAATGGCCTATATGCGGTTAGCAGCGAGCCGTTGAATCAGCGGCACCTGGGCGGGGCCTCCAGTGCCCCGGCAGCTAGCTGCGCGTCATCGCCAGCGGCCACTGTTCTTCCGGGGTGAAGACTGGCAGGGCGTTGGCGATTGCCGTGTGGGTCCAATACCGAACTCGGAAGGCCAGCATGCCGCTTTCCTCCGCTTGCTCGAAGAGCGTGCAGATCCGGGTATTCGCAGGAGTCTCATCGACGATCCGGAGAGCACCGTTGGGAGGCGAGACATGGATGAAACGAAGCTGCTCGCCCTGGGCGTCCAGTATCGCCACGAGAACAGCGCAATTGTGAACGGAAGCGAGGCCCATGACGTCGTCTACCGGCTCGTTGAGTTGTGCAATGATCACGGGCATTCCTTGGATCCACCCGTACTCGCTCAGATGGGAGCGTCCTTCGCGCGACCCCAGGAGTTCGGCGACACGTTCAGCAGTCTTGGACCTGACTATACGTCCTGGCATTAGTACTACCTCCACTTTGTTCGTAACTCTCGAGTGCACCCCATAAGTCACGCCACTTCGCAGATTGCGGATTAGCCTGCCGGCAGGCAAGGCTCGCCGTCGTTGAGAAGCGGAGTGTGTTTCAAACCTAGGCCACTTGATCTGCGACCGGGAGGGGTGGCCCTGGGTTCTCAGCTAATTTTCAGGCTCAGAGGAGAGCTTTTTGAACTTAGCTTCCGGCCTAGTCAGTAGTTTGTTTGGTCTGCCGCGGACTGCCCGTCGCTAGGCTTCGTATGTACGCCGGAACGGACCGCATTTCCAACGTCCACAGCCGTGCTTGCTGTTCCCCGCAGATGCGGGCAGATCGTTGCCGCTTCCAGAGCCAGTTGTGATGTCCAGGGACAGTGTTCTGCCCCCGCGCGCAACGACGTCGTGCCGATTAGGGACGCGTCTATCCACACCACGCGCAGTCGAGCGCTGTAGAGTTCGGGATATGTCGAGTCCCGAGTCAGACAAGTCCGGGGTTGTCGGTCACACCGCCAGCCCCTTCAACCAGTAGTTACGACGCCCACGATCTGTGTGGGCGTATGTCTGGCGTACCCGGGGTGCTGGCCGTGGTGACAAGAAGAACCATTTCTTGATTTCTTACTTCGGAGTACTCGATGCCTTTTGCTCTCTACATGCTTGCCTTGGCGGTTTTCGTCATGGGCACTTCAGAATTCATGCTCGCGGGATTGCTCCCCGCGATCGCGACCGAGCTTGACGTCTCGGTCGGCACGGCGGGCCTGCTGACTTCGGCCTTCGCGATCGGTATGGTCATCGGCGCGCCAGTGATGGCGGCATTCGCTCGCCGTTGGCCACCGCGGCTCACGTTGATCGTCTGCCTTCTCGTGTTCGCGGGAAGCCACGTCATCGGAGCGATGACACCCGTGTTCGCTCTCCTCCTCATTACCCGGGTGCTCAGCGCTCTTGCAAACGCAGGATTCCTCGCCGTAGCACTGAGCACGGCCACTACTCTCGTGCCAGCGAACCAGAAGGGGCGTGCACTGTCGATCCTGCTCTCCGGCACGACGATCGCAACCGTCGCGGGTGTCCCCGCTGGGTCTCTGCTCGGCACAGCGTTGGGCTGGCGAACGACGTTCTGGGCAGTCGCCATCCTCTGTATTCCGGCGGTCTTCGGAGTCGTTCGAGGGATCACGAACAATGCCGGTCAGACCGCAACTGCCGGGTCCTCGCCAAGGCTTCGTGCCGAGCTCAGCCAGTTGGCGACGCCGCGGCTCATCCTGGCCATGGCACTTGGAGCGCTGATCAACGGAGGGACCTTTGCGGCGTTCACCTTCCTCGCCCCCGTAGTGACCGAGACTGCGGGGATGGCTGATGGGTGGGTGTCCTTCGCACTGGTGATGTTCGGCGTCGGATCATTCCTTGGCGTCACGATCGCTGGGCGACTGTCAGATCAACGCCCCGGCGTCGTGCTTGCAGTCGGCGGCCCGCTGCTGCTGACAGGATGGATCGGATTGGCATTGGTCGCGTCGCATCCCGTTGCGCTTATCGTCCTCGTCTTCGTTCAGGGCTTCCTGTCGTTCGGCATTGGCATCACCTTGATCACGCGTGTGCTGTATGCAGCGTCGGCTGCTCCAACGATGGGCGGTTCGTACGCAACCGCGGCTTTGAACCTCGGTGCCGCGGCGGGTCCTGTGCTTGGCGCGTTCGGGCTCGCGGCAGGGTTGGGGGTGCTCGCGCCGGTCTGGGTGGCCGCGGCATTGGCGGCGGCCGCGCTCTTGACCATGGTGCTGAGCCGGCACACGCTTTTGGAAACCACTGCGGAGGCCAATCGATGACTGATCCAAATGCGCTGCTCACGCCTCGTACCCGTCTCCGGATAGCCCGTCTGATTGTTGAAGACGGCTATCCGGCCACGATGGCAGCGAAGATGTATATGCTCTCTCCGATCACTGCCCGGAAGGGGGCCGGTCGTTGACGGGAAGAGGGTGGGCATGGGATGCAGCATCGCTCCAGCAGGCCGCATTGCAGTCCAGGCAGGACGCCCGAGCATGCCAAGAAGAAGCAGATCATCAATCTGCGCTTGCGACTTCGGCTGGTCCAGCCCAGATCGCTGCGTGACTTTGTCTCCCGGCGTCCAGGGTTCAAGCGGTCCTCGCCCGTTGCCGCGTGAACCGCCTCTCCCATATCGATCGTGTCACTGGTGAGCCCTTGCGGCGACATGGGCACCCTTATCCGGGATCGTTGATCCATGTCGATGTCACGAAGTTCGGGAATATCCCCGACGGTGGTGGACATCGTTACGTTGGTCGGCAGCAAGGCGCACGGAACAGAACCGCCACTCCGGGACTGCCCAGAGGCAAAGACCACAAGCCGCGGACCGGAACGGCGTTCGTTCACACAGTGATCGACGACCACCCCCGAGCCGCTTATGCAGAGATCTGCATGGACGAGCGGGCAAGCACAGCGGTGGGAGTTCTCGAACGCGCTGTGGCCTGGTTCGCTGAACGGGGCGTGACCGTCGAGCGAGTCCTATCCGACAACGGGTCGGCCTACAGATCCCACCTTTGGAGGGACTTCTGCGCTCGGCTTGGCATCAGACACAAGCGAGCACCTCCCTATCAGCCGCAGACGAACGGGACGATCGAGCGGTTCCACCGCACACTCGGGGGCGGGTGGGCTTATGCCAAGTTTTACGGTTCAAACGCCGAGCGACGCCTGGCTCTGCCCGGCTGGCTCCACTTCTACAACCACCACCGACACCACTCAGCGATTGGCTGCGCACCCTTCGCCCGACTAAACAATGTCCCTGAACCTCACAGCTAGTTCAGATTTCATGTCCGATTCATTCTGGGTTGATGGGAAAACCATGAGAATCCATCGGGCAAGCAGATGCAGCCAGGCTACGGGATCTACTGTTTCAGAATCCGCTTACGCAGAACGCAAGCCGCCGAGGCGGATGAAGCTGCGGCCATCCGGATATTCGCAGCCTAGCTGAAAGGGGATTGATCATGCGGCAATCCGTTCCGCGCAAGAAGAATGATGAGCAGTTCCCCGCTAGTTCGCATCAGGCAGACCAGGTTAGCCAGCAGTAAGTCAACACAGGCCGGTTGCTGGTCCGACGCCCTAGCAGCCATGTTCCGGGAGGCACGAAATGAGCACCTTTGGCATTGAAGAAGAATTCTTCATGTTCGACGCAGAAACAGGGTTGCCGGCCAGCACGGATAAAGAAGCGTTACGGCAAGCGCTGGATTCGCAACGCAATGGCGAAGTGCAGAACGAACTGCTTGCTTGCCAAATAGAACATGCCAGCGCCATCTGCGAAGACCGGGATCAGGCCCTGCATGAGCTGGGAAGTTTCCGCAGTGCTCTGGCAAGCGAAGCGGCCTCCCGCGGCCTGCTGGTCGCGGGTTTGGGCGCGGCGCCGATGATTGCCCAGCAGGCTCCGGAGCTGACCGATAATGCAAGGTATCGGGAAATCGGCAACTTCGTTTCCGGAATAGCGTCAGAGCATTACATGTGCGGTTTGCACGTCCATGTGTCCATCCCGGATTCCGAAGCGGGAATTCGTGCGCTCAACTTCTTGCGCGGATGGCTGCCATTTCTTTGCGCCCTGGGCGCCAATTCTCCGTATTGGAGAGGGGTCGACAGCAACTTTTCATCGTGGAGAACCATTCACTATCGAAAGTGGTCCGTCCAGGGAATTCCGCCGTACTTCAAGGATTCGAAAGACTATGGGACTCGGCTTGCGCGAATCAATGGAACCGATGCAGTTCCCGACCCAGGCCACATCGGATGGTCCGCCCGGTTGTCGGAAAAGTACCCGACACTCGAAATTCGGGTCGCGGACTCGCAGTTGAGAGCGCAGGATTCGGTATTGCTGGCCGTGCTCATGCGAGGGCTGGTCGAGACTGCGGTGGCCGGCGAATTCGATGCGATCGAGTATCTGCCCGAAGTCCTGGACCTCTCATTGTGGCAAGCGGCCAAGAACGGAATCACCGGAGTGCACGTGGACACGCGAACCGGAGAGCAGGTCGCTGTGGAGGAACTGGCCCGCAGAATGCTCCGACTCATTGAGGACGCATTGAGGGCTCATGGAGATTACGACTATGCCGTGATTTCACTCAGGAACATGCTGGAGACAGGCAATGGAGCGGTCCGCCAGCGGGCTGCATTCGAGCGTGGTGCTTTCACGCATCTGTTGGCCAATGCCCATTCCGAGATGCAGATGTAGCTTGCCGTCCAGGGATCCTCAACGCAGACTGCAGACTGCAGGGTGTGGCCGGGGCCGGTGAAAGCTGGCCCCGGCTCGAAGCATCCGGGCTGGCACCGGAAAGATCCGGGTGCGGAATCCTCTAGATTCCGAGGGAATCGCGAAGTCGCGCCACATGCCCCTGGGCATCCACGGCATATTCAATTTGGCGGATGCTGCCGTCTTCATCGATGACAGCGGTGGAGCGCAGGGTGCCCACGACGGTCTTTTCCCCGATGTTCTTTTCACCGTAGGAGCCGTAGGCTTTGGCAACTTCGTTGCCCGGGTCGGAAAGCAGCGGGAAGTTCAGCGATTCATCGCTAGCGAAGGCTGCCAGCTCTTCTGGCGCGTCCGGGGAGATGCCCAGAACGGAGAATCCTGCGGCCTGCAGCGAATTGAGGTTGTCGCGGAAATCGCAGGCCTCGGTGGTGCAGCCGGGAGTCGCGGCCTTGGGGTAGAAATACACGATGACTTTCTGCCCTGAATAATCCGAAAGCGAGATGGTCTCTCCCTTGGCATCTTGCAGGGAGAAGGCTGGCGCTGGCTGGCCGGCGGTGAGCGGAGAAGAATGGGCAGTCATCGATTCAACTTTCATATAGTGATATTTTGTTTTCATTCTAATTCAGTGGATGCACTCAATGCCAGAGACTTCTGGGATATATTTCCAATGGACTGGACCACGGCGCATTCGCGCCCTGGTGTTCTGGTGTCCTCGTGCTTACCGGATTTTCCGGGGTGTTCCTGCCTGCCAGAGCGGAATTCCGGTCGAGAGCGATCCGACGTCTTCTGGAGGGCAATAACCTCGCCATGGACCGTGCTGCACGCTTTCACCGCAGGCAGAAAGGACTTGGCGGCTGCCAAGACCTGATCCAGCTCCTGGCAACGGAACCGGCTGATGCAAAAGCCTGCGTTCCCGTTGGCAGTTCTGCCTGCTGGCGAAACTGCCGACCGGCCAGTTAATCACTTTGCGATTTCCGCAGGCCTTCAGCCATCTGCGATGCACTAGGGCAGTGGACACCGCGCAGAAAGCTGCCCTGCACCAACGAAAACACCGAGGCGGGCAACTGGCAACAGCTGCGCGACCCGGTGCATCCGGTTACCGGCCAGAATGCGGCCTGCTAGCGGTTGGCGGCCTTGGCTTCGAGGGAACGCGTCCACCGTTTGGCCATGGCCTGGATGGCAGAAGCGCTTGCCCCCGAGATCACGGCGAACGCCAGCACCTTGCCTACGGCGGCCTGCTGCTGCTTTTCGGGGTTGGCCAGCGATGGCGGTTCTTCACCCATGGCTTTATGCCAGACCCCGGAGACGAGCTTGGCTCCGAGCCAGCCTGCACCGAGCGAAATCAGGGTTCCGAAGATCTTTACCAGCAATTTCATGTTCTGCTCCTCTGTTAGCGGTTAGTTGGAGTTTGGTTCCCGGTCGGATCCGCCTGTTCCCAGCGGACCTCATCCGGTTGCTTCTCATCGCGCCAGCCGCGCCACACCGGATGGCGCAGAAGGCGGTCCGAGGTCAGTTCGCTGTATCGGACTTCTGCCACGTATTTCGGGCTCACCCAGTGCGCATCGCTTTGATGCGCTGCCGGGATGTTCTTGGCCGGGGGAGTCTTGCGTTCGATCTTTTCAAGCCGCTCGCGGATTTCGGCCAGTTGCGCGTCGCTGAATCCGGTGCCCACCCGGCCGGCGTATTCCAAGCCGCCATTTCCCGGAATGGCCAGCAGCAGCGAGGCCAGGCTGCGGCGACGCGACCCCTGTCCAGACCGCCAGCCAATCACCACAGCTTCCTGGTGCCGCTGGTGCTTGAGCTTCACCCAGCTGGTGCTGCGCCGGCCCAGCTCGTAGACGGAGTCGCGTTCCTTGGCCACCACGCCTTCCAGGCCCAGCGCACGGCTGGTCTCGATGGCCTGCTCCAAGGTCCCGGTGTGGGCCGGTGGCACCTGCAGGTACTGGTGGTCGAGATCCAGGCCCGCAAGCCGTTGGCGGCGTTGCTCGTAGGGCAGAGCAGTCAGATCCACCAGTCCTGCATCCTTGTCATATGGCAGCTGCAGCACGTCGAAGACCAGGTACTGGATCCTGATGGCCGAGGCCTGCTTCGTGCGTTTCTTCCGCTGGTGGGCCACCCGTTGCTGGAGCAGCGAGAAGTCAGGGCGGCCCGAAGAATCCAGGGCGACGATTTCCCCGTCCACCACACAGCGTTCCGGCAGCAGCGAACCGAGGATTTCGAGTTCCGGGAAGTCTCCGGTCAGGTCGTGGCCGTTGCGGCTGATCAGCTTGGTTTTGGCGCCATCGACTACTGCCAACGCGCGGTAGCCGTCCCATTTCATTTCAAAGCTCCAATCCCGCTCGCCGGAGATCTCCCGAGCAGTGCCGGCAGTGGCCAGCATGGGGCGCAACGCTTGGCCCGACAGATCAGCCACGGCCTGCTTGGCGCTAGGCTCGCGAGCAGCCTCCGGTTCTCCGTCACCGGAATCAGCGGACGTTCCCGCATCGGCTCCTACCGGCTGTTCCTTGGCCAGCTGCAGCAACCAATTGTCCTTGCCGCCCATCCCTGCGGCCTGGATCAGCACGAACCGCCGGTCCACTCCGCCCAGCCCGCCCTCGCGGGAGCCGATGAGCACGGCGATGACTTCTTTGCCTTCGCGCCACTTCTCGATGGTGCAACTGCCCGAATCCCAGATCGATACTTCCCCGGCACCGTATTGGCCCTTGGGGATACTGCCTTCGAAGCTTGCGTAGGAGAGCGGATGGTCTTCGGTCATGACCGCCAAGCGCTGGATTCCTGGTTCCAGGGGTGGGCCTTTGGGCACCGCCCAGGAGACCAGCACTCCGTCGTGCTCCAGGCGGAAATCCCAATGCAGCGCGCGGGCATGATGTTCCTGGATGACAAAGGACAGCCCGGTGCCGTCCTTTCCGCCCGGCTGCACGGACTGGGAATTCCCGGATTGCTCCGGCACCGGTTCAGGTGTCAGCGCCGCATCGCGCTTGGAGCGGTAGACCGCTAGGCGATCGGGGTCCTGCTGTTGTCCCGAGGCCAGCTGCCCCAGCGGATCGATTCCATCAGCAAGGCGGTCCAGCACCTCGTGGAAGTCCAGCTGCTCCAAACCCGGCGCTTCGATTTCTTCCCAGGTCCGCGGGGCCGCGACAGTGGGCCGTGCCCGGCCGCGCAGCGAGTACGGACAGACGGTAGTCTTCGAGGCGTTATTCTGGCTCCAGTCCACGAACACCTTGTTTTCGCGCAGCGAGCGCTTCATGCTGGCGAGAACCAGTTGCGGATGCTCCTTCTGCAAGGTGGAGGCCAATTCCTTGGCCACCTCGTTGACTTGCTCCGAGGTGTATTTGCCATCCAGTCCGGCATAGAGGTGGATGCCCTTGGAACCGGAGGTCACTGGAAAGCTGGGCAGGTCCATGCCGTCGAGAATCTCCCGGCAGATCAGGGCGACTTCAGCGCACTGCTCCAAGCCGGCGCCCGGACCGGGATCCAGGTCCAGCACCAGCCGGTCCGGATTGGCAGGTTCCAGCGAGGAATCGAAGCGCCACTGGGGAACATGGATTTCCAGCGCAGCCACCTGGGCCATCCAGGCCAGCACCGCCTCGTTGTTGACTAGCGGATAGATATTGGAGTGGGTCTTGTGCTGCAGCTTGGCCGAGGGAATCCAGCCTGGGGCAGAGTCCTCGAGATCCTTGCGGAAAAACACCTTGCCCGGTTCTTCGGGGGTCCCCACGCCGTCCACCCAGCGCTTGCGGGTGGCCGGGCGCCACGCGGCATGCGGAATCAGCACCGGGGCCACCTGCTGGAAGTAGTCCATGACTTCGCCCTTGGTGGTCCCGGTCTGCGGGTACAGGACCTTATCCAGATTGCTGACCTTCAGCGTGTGCCCCGCGACGGTGACGGTTTGCTCCCTGCGTGCCATGCGCTGTCCTTTGCTTTGCCTTATGAGGACCAATCTTCCCGAGCGGCGCCGGGGAATCCAGCGTTCCAAGCAAGCTTTGCGTTTCGCGCTGCCGAACCTCAGCGCCGCCTGCCAGAATCACTAGGGCAGTGACACACTGGCTGGAAAGATGCTTCACTATGCCCATGCGAGCTATCTGGACTGGATCAATTGCCTTCGGCCTGGTGAACGTGCCGGTCAAGGCCTACGGCGCCACCGAGGACCACGACATCGACCTGCACCAGGTCCATGACAAGGACGGCGGACGGATCCGCTACGAGCGCCGATGCGAAGTGTGCGGGAAGAAAATCGCCTACAAGGATCTGGACAAGGCCTATGAGGACGGAGAACGGACCATTGTGCTCACCGATGAGGACATGGACGCGTTGCCTGCGGAGAAGAGCCGCGAAATCGAGGTGGTCCAGTTCGTCCCGGCCAGCCAAGTAGATCCCCTGATGCTGGAGAAGAGCTACTATCTCCAGGCGGACTCCAAATCGCCCAAGGCCTACGAGCTATTGCGCCGAACGCTTCAGGACACCGAGAAGCTGGCAGTGGTGCGCTTCGCCCTGCGCCAGAAGACCCGGCTGGGCATCTTGCGTGTCCGATCCAAGGTGATGGTGCTGCAAGCGGTCATGTGGGCGGACGAGCTGCGCGATGCCGAGGCAGTGGCACCGGAGAAATCACCGCGGATCAGCGAGCAGGAACTGAAGATGTCTGCCGCTCTGGTAGACCAGTACAGCAGTGATTTCACGCCGCACGAGTTCCAGGATGACTATCAGGTCCAGCTGCAGGCGCTGATCGAAGCGAAAATCGAGCAGGGTGAGGACCTGGATACCGAGGCGACCTTCGGTTCCCCGGACCAGGGCAGCGAGTCCGGGGAGGTCATCGATCTGATGGAGGCGCTCAAGCGCAGCATTGATGGGCGCAAGGCCAAGGCCCCGGCCAAGGCAGCCAAGGATGGGAAGGCCGCGGCGGCGAAGAAACCAGCGGCGAAGAAAACGGCGGCGAAGAAACCAGCGGCGAAGAAACCAGCGGCGAAGAAAACGGCGGCAGCCAAGAAGCCAGCCACGAAGAAACCAGCCACGAAGAAGGCAACGGCAAAGGAGGCCTCCTCCTCGCCACACAAGAAGAAGGCCTCCGGTTCCGGGAAGAAAAGCGCCTAGCCGCTAGGGCTTGAGCACCACCTTGATGCACGCATCCTGCTTCTTCTGGAAGGTCTCGTACATCTGCGGGCCGTTCGAGAGCGGCTGCTCGTGCGTGACCAAGTCGTCCAGGCCCAGCGGGTCGGCTGCATCCTCGGCCAGCGGCAGCAGCTTCTGGGTCCATGAGCGCACATTGCATTGGCCCTGTCGGATCTGGATCTGCTTGTCGAACAGCTTCACCATCGGCACCGGGGTGGCGGCCCCGGCATAGACGCCGCTGATCGACAGGGTGCCGCCGCGGCGCACGGCATCGATGGCCGAATCCAGCACGCTGGTGCGGTCCGCGGAGACGTTCTCCATGGCCAGCTGCGCGGCCTTGTCCGGCAGCAACCCGGTGGCTTGCTGGAACATCGAGGAGACCGGGGAACCATGGGCTTCCATGCCCACCGCATCGAGCACGGCATCGGGGCCGCGACCGGTGCGCCCGCGCAATTCGCCCACGGTGTCCTTGGTGAAGTCCAGGGTCTGGATGCCGTGGCGCTCGGCCATGGCGCGGCGTTCTGCCACCGGGTCGATGCCCAGCACCTCATAGCCCAGGTGCCGGCCGATGCGCGCGGCGAGCTGCCCCACCGGCCCGAGCCCGTAGACCGCGAGGGTTCCGCCGTCGGGGACATTGGCGTAGTGCACGCCCTGCCACGCGGTGGGCAGGATATCGGAGAGGAAAAGGTAGCGGTGGTCGGGCAGCTGGTCGCCAACTTTTACCGCACCGTAATCGGCATGGGGCACGCGCAGGTATTCGGCTTGGCCGCCGGGCACCTGTCCGTAGAGTTCGGAGTATCCGAAGAATTGGGCGCCCTTGCCGTGCTTGCGCACCTGGGTGGTCTCGCACTGCGACTGCAGGTCGTGCTGGCACATCCAGCAGTGGCCGCAGGAGATGTTGAACGGGATGACTACCCGGTCGCCTACCGACAGCTTGGTGATGCCGCTGCCAACTTCCTGGACGATGCCCATGGTTTCGTGGCCCAGCACGTCGCCGGCATGCATGTAGGGGCCCAGCAGCTCATAGAGATGCAGGTCCGATCCGCAAATCGCGGTGGAAGTGACCTTGATGATGATGTCCCCGGGATCTTGGATCACCGGATCCGGGACATCGCTGAAACCGATCTTTCGCTTGCCTTGCCATGTCAATGCTTTCAAGAGGTTATCTCCTAGTCGTATCGTTGCCGGCGGAACACAAACGCGGATCAGTCGGTATTGAACTGGTCGGTGTCAACCTGGTCCGGGTCCTGCTCCTCGGCTGGCTGCTCGAACGCGTCTTCGTGGTCCCCGACAGAATTCTCCTTTTCCTCCGCGGGCTCATCGGGCGTTGGAGTGATCCCCGCGTGCCGCTCTTCTTCTGGCTGGTTGGATTCCATGGATGGTCCTTTCTTCATCAGATGGGCGATGGCACCGACCATTCCACACCGGGCAGCAGGCAACAAGGCAAGTTTGATGGGCATTGCCTGTGAGTCGGGGATCCCCGGAATTCCGGGGATCAAGCGTGCACTGCCGGGGCTGATTCCTGCAAGGTTGCTGAACGGCACTGCAGGCCCGGGCGCGACTTCCTAGTGTGAGCTGTGGGAGCGGGCCAAACTGCTGCCCTGAGAGCTGCGAGGTGCTGATGAGCGTGCAAGAGCCCGAGAAGCGCACGGTGGGATTAATTGCCGACCCTGGCATAGCCGACGCGATGGCCAATCGGATCGTTGCCCGGCTGGAAGGGGTCATGGAGAAGCTGCAGGAGCACGAGCAGCAATGGGACGTGCAGGTAGCTCCCTTTTCCCTGCCCTTGGGGGAGAGCGGACGGGTCGCGCTGAACGACAAGGTGCCCAGGCTCCGGGAAAAGCATGGCTGGGACTTCATCATCTACCTCACCGATGCCCCGCACTATGTGCAGAACCGGCCCGTGCGTTCGGTGATTTCCGTCGAGGATGCCTCGGCCGTGCTTTCCATGCCCAGCCTCGGGTTGGCCCGGCCGCGCACCGTGGCACGGGAACTGGCCGAACTGGTCAGGGAATTGGCTACCGGCAAGCAGCCGGCTCCGCCTCCGACCCCGCTGGGACGGGCGATGAGCGTGCATGCCAGCCGGCAGGACGGGCAGAACGAGCAGAACCGCATCTCGAGCATCGAGGGTTTGCGCGGGCGGTTGCTGCTGATCGCCGGGATGGTGCGCAGCAACCAGCCGTGGAAACTGGTGCCGCGGCTTTCCTCCGCGATGGCAGGTGCGGTGGCCACCGGTGCCTTCGGCGTGTTCTACACGAGCATCTGGGCCATGGCCGACTACCTGCCTGCCGGGCGGCTTTCGCTGATCACGGTCTCAAGCATCCTGATCCTCACGCTCTGGCTGCTGCTGCACAACCGGTTGTGGGAGAGGCCCAAGGGCAACCGCCGCCGCGAGCGGATGGTCGTCTACAACGCGGCCACCGTGCTGACGGTCGGGTTTGCCGCGACGGTCATGTACCTGCTCTTGTTCCTTGCCTTGCTGGCAGGCTCGCTGATTGTCATTGACCAGGAATATCTCGCCTACCAGCTGCGCCATGATGTCACGCTGGCCGAATACATCAACCTTGCCTGGCTGGCATCCTCGCTGGGAACCATGGGCGGGGCCATCGGCTCCAGCTTTGACGAAGTCAAGGAAGTCCAGCGCGCCACCTTCAGCCAGCGCGAATACGAGCGGAGGAATATGGAATTCACCATCAGCAAGGATGACGTGGAATGATCCCCGGGCCCAATCGCCCGGGGACCGGTTCACCGTCCTACGGCTGGTTCTTGCCGCCGTTCACGTGCACCGTGGAACCGACCACGTAGGAAGCCTCATCGCTGGCCAGGAACACATAGGCCGGGGCCACTTCCACCGGCTGGCCGGCCCGGCCAAGCCAGGTATCGTGGCCGAACTCAGGCAGCGCCTCGATCGGCTGGCCATCCGAAGGCTGCAATGGAGTCCAGATGGGGCCGGGCGCCACGGCATTGACCCGGATGCCCTTCTTCGCGGCTTGGGAAGCCAGCGACTTGGTGAAGTTGCTGATCGCGCCCTTGGTGGCGGCATAGTCCATCAGGTGATCTGAGGGATCGAAGGCCTGGATGGAGGTGGTGTTGATGATGGAGCCGCCTTCGGGAAGCACCTGCAGGGCTGCGCGGCTCAAGGCGAACATCGCGAAAATGTTCACATCGAAGGTGGCTTCGACCTGCTCGTCGCTCAGCTCTTCCAGGGACTCGACGCTGATCTGCTTGCCCGCGTTGTTCACCAGGATGTCCAAGCCATCCAGGGCGGTCACCGCCTCATCGATCAATGAATCGCGGTAATTGCGGTCCCGCAGGTCCCCGGGCAGCAGGTGGACTTCGACTCCGGCATCTTCCAGAACCCCGGCGATGGCATCGGCATCAGGCTGTTCGGCGGGCAGATAGGCCAAGGCGACCTTGGCCCCTTCGCGGGCAAAGGCGATGGCCACCGCCGCGCCAATGCCGGAGTCGCCGCCGGTGACCAGAGCGCGTTTTCCGGCCAGCCGGTCCCGGCCCTTGTAGCTGCGCTCGCCATGATCCGCCTTGGGCTTCAGGTCCCGGTCCAGGCCGGGTTCCTCCTGGCGCTGTTCGGGCGGGCTGATCTTTTCCTTGCCGGCGCGGTCTTCGCTTTCGGTACCGAGCGGCTCAGTGCGGTCCTGGGGATTCTTCTCGGGCATGGGATTTCCTCCTGCTGTTGCGGCAGGACGCCGGCGCGGTGCGCTCAGCGGCGTCCGGGTTCACATCCAGTGTGCTCCGGGCCTTCCGCTGCGCGAGGGTCCCCTCCACCTTCGGCGGCAACAGCCAGACTTTTTTCTGCGAAGATCCAGTTTCGCACCCCGCTGCATGAATTGTGCTACCGCTGAAGTCTGGGATTCAGCGCAAAGTCCGGCAGGGGCACTGTCCCCTGATCAGTGAAGTGGCTAGCGTGGAACGCACAGTGCTGGCACTGCAAAGGGCCAGCTGGCGAAGCGTACGAGGGAGGAAACCCATGGCAGGCAAGAGCCGGATCAAGGATGAAGAACTCTACGAGGAGCTGCGCGAGGAGGGGAACTCCAAGCAGAAGTCGGCGCGCATCGCCAACGCCGCCGCCCGCGACGGCCGGTCAGCAGTGGGCAAGCGCGGAGGCAAAGCCGGAGACTACGAGGACTGGACGGTCGGGGAACTGCAGGACCGGGCCAAGGAAATCGGGATTAATGGCCGTTCGAAAATGCGCAAGGCCGGACTCATCGAAGCCCTGCGTAATTCGTAGCAGACCGCCATGGAAGGAGAAGCAATGAGTGAACGCGAGAAGCCTGAAAATCCGGCTCGCACCACCCAACCGGATGAGGATGCCCAGCCAGGGGACGAGCGCGTGGTTCGCCGCGGCAGCATCAACGAGAACACCGAAGATGAATCCGAGGAAAGGGAAGAACGCTATGACGCGGGCTGAACTTTCCCTCCAGCGAAGGGAAAAGCCATGACTGGCAAACCAGTGGACAGCACCCGCAGGCGTCGGCCTGGTCTATGGCTGGCGATTGTGGGCGGACTGGTGGCAGTAGGATTCGCCATCTATGCGCTGCTCGCAGCGCCGGACAGCACCTCGGGGCCGCTATGGATCGTGGCCGGCTGGGGCGCATTGGTCTTCATCTACGGCCTGTACCGCATCATTCGCGGACCGAGCTCCCTGGATGATCCACGCGCCGGCACCGACGCCAACGGACGGTGACGGCGCTCCCTCCAGGAGAATCGCAGCAGAACAAGGGCAGAGCGTCCGGG
>NZ_JBLVOC010000025.1:28453-30558 GCF_053543575.1 Glutamicibacter sp. AGC84 | reverse complement strand
GCCCCCTCTGCGTTGTGGTCCGGCTGGGCTGGGAGATCCTAGTCCTGGGAAATCCCTTCGACCAGGTTGCCGGTGCTCTGCTGGTCGTAATAGCGGGCAATATCCGCCTGGGCGAGCATTCCGACCAGCGAATGCCCGTCGATGACCGGAAGCCTGCGCACCTGGTGCTCCTGCATGGTGCGGATGGCTTCTTCGACCGAATCATCGGCTCCGATGGTGACCGGCTTGCCCTGGGCGTAATCGGCGACCTTGGTGCTGGAAGTGACCACACCGTCGGCCACGGCGTTGATGACGATGTCCCGGTCGGTGATCGTGCCGGCCAACCGGTCATCCTTGCCGCAGATGGGCAGCATGCCGACCTGCAAGTCCTTCATCATCTGGGCGGCCACTTGAATCGAGTCCTGCTCCTTGACGCATTTGGCAGGCGAGGTCATTAGTTCCTTGGCTGCAACCATGATCGTGCTCCTTTCGCGTATTTTTGTGGGACACCCTCCACGCTCCAGCACAGCAAGCACGTCTTCAACCATTGCCAGCGAGCTTGCAGATGCGCCCCCTCGACTCTGGCAACAGCCGATTAATCATGTACTTGTGCAGCCGATAGCTGGTAGTTGGTAGAGCACCGGGAAACGCAACGTGAGGAGAATGACCATGGGATTCATCGACAAAGCCAAAGATGCCATTTCGCATGCTGCCGACAGATTCAAGGATCCCGACAAGGACCTGGTTGAGAATCTCTGGCCGCTGGGGCAACCCGACGACGAGCACCTGCCAGCCGATTCCGGGGAACCGGCAGAAGAGGGCTTGGAGCAGCCCGGCAATCACCTGCCTCCTGTCCAAGGAGCCGACCCGGACCTCGACGATTCCCCGGAAGACCAGTATTCCGAAGGCGACGGGGACCGCTAGCTGTCCCATGGCCAAACCGAGTTCAGGAGGCAAACTATGCAGACCTGCGATATCTGCGGAAATGCGAGCGAAACGGTGTTCACGCTCAGCCGGAACGGGCATTCGGGCCGCTTCGACAGTTTCGAATGCGCCATCCACGCCATGGCCGAAAGATGCACGCACTGCGGTTGCGCCATTCTGGGCCACGCCGTCCACCACGGCCAGGAGGCGTACTGCTGCCAGCACTGCGCCGAACACGCTGAGCCATGAGCGCGACAAGCGACTTCAGCCACCCTGCGCTGCTGCTCATTGACCTGCAAGAAGGATTCTTCGAGGATCCGGCTCTGGCACTGGCCCGCCAGGATCTGGCAGCCCGCTGCAACCAGCTGGCCGTGGCGGCGAGAGCGTCCGGATACCCGGTGATCAGCGTGCGCACCGTGCACAAGGAAGATAAATCCACATGGACGCTGAAGATGCTCGAAGACGACCAGGGCTACCTGTTCGAAGGAACGGGGCAGGCCGCGTACCTGGCGGAGCTGGAACTGGACGGGGCCATCGAGGTGGTCAAGCGCAGGGACAGCGCGTTCTGGGATACGGAGCTCAAGGACCTGCTGCTGCAGCACCGCGCCAGTTCGCTGGTGCTCGCCGGGGTCTCCTCCGAGACGTGCATCTCCGCCACCGCGGCCGATGCCTTCGCTGCGAACTTGCCGGTGGCGGTGGCCACCGACGCCACCGCATCGGCCGACCCGGATTTCGAAGGGACTACCTTGGAATTCATGCGCAAGCAGCATCGGCAGAAGCTGAAGACCACCTTGGAAATCATTACCGATTGGAAACACGAGAAGGAGCTGGAATGTCACTGAATAATTCTGAATTCGACGACGTGCGCAAGGACTCGGACACGGACGAGCCGTTGGATGGGCGCGATAGCCAGCCGGCGGCTGGGTCATCGGATGCACCCCAGGCCCAGGACGCCGAGGATCCATTGCGCGGAGCAGACCGGGTGCTGGAGGAAAACGACGGCGATCCCTTGGCACTCAATCCCAAAACGCTGCTTCCCGAACCGATTGACGGGCAGCGTCCGGTCGACGATACGCTGCTGGACTACCCCGACCAGGATGACGAGCAAGGCCTGGACGCCGAGCGGACCGCCAACCTGCCGGACCAGCGCGAAACACCCGATCAGCAGTAGCGCACCGGTGGGCTGAGAACCGCCGAAGGGG
>NZ_JBLVOC010000025.1:0-28433 GCF_053543575.1 Glutamicibacter sp. AGC84 | reverse complement strand
GGGATGCCCCTTCTGCCATTGCCATCGCGTGGTCACGGACGGGATTCAGCTTCCTGGGTGAAGAAGGAAATCTTGCCGCTGGCTTCCAGTATCGCCAGCCGGATGCTGCTGTAGTTCTCGATGCCAGCCTGGCGGGCGAGCATGCTCAATTCGTCCAGCCCAATGCGCTCGTTGTGCAGGGCCTTGCGGTCCAGGACCCCGTCGCGGACCAGCACAATCGGGCGGCCCTGCATCAGCTTGCCCAGCTTGGGCCAGCGCATATTGGCGAAGTTCAGCGCAGCGGCCAGGACCACCATGGTGAATACTGCCAGCAGGCTTCCGGTGAGCGAACGGTCCTCCATGGTGATGCCCTGCTGCACCAGGTCGCCCAGGACGACGAACAGCACCAGCTCGAAGGAACTGAGCTCGCCCAGGGTCGATCTGCCGGCGGCGCGCGTGACCAGCCACAGGATGATGAAGGCGGTGGCTGCGCGGATGACTATTTCCATCAGGGGATCCTCCAAGTTCTGATCTTCAGGTCGGTGCTTTCGCCGTTGGCAGTAATTCCGAGCACGCCCTTGGCGCTCGGCGACCATTCGTCCGAAGCCCGACCCGTGAGGGTGGCAACCATGTGCCGCGACCCCGGTGCCGGGGCCACCTCGAATTCAATGGTTCCGTCAGCTCGGCTCGACTCGGACTCCGGTTCGGGAAAGGCCGAGAAGTCCTCGAAGAGCATGAGATAGTCCTCGCTCAGGTCCAGCGTGATGGTCTCGGGCAAAGGGTCGGCAGAGCTGATCCCAACCCTCAGCTGGATTTCATTGCCGGCACGGACCACCGCGGGAAACTGCAGCTGGACCGCGAAGCCGTCGGCCTGTTGTTCGATGCTCTTCTTCTGGTCGAATGCGCCGAGCAGAGCCGCCAGCACGAAGGCTGCAATCACGAGCAGGGCGGCGAGGCTCAGCAGCCGGCGTCTGCGATTGCTGTCCTCCGAGGTGATGTCATCCAGCGTCGAGTCGCTGATCTTGGCCTGGAAGATATTCAGCATGGGATGGGGCCCTCCTTGCGCTCTTGCTATCGAGGCTAAGCCGATTCGTCTGCGCCAGGACCAGCCGAGTTCCGGTTCACAGGCGGCATCCAGTTCGCAGCGGCTGGCGCTGGCGCCAACCTGTGCGTTGCGGCCGACCGCTTGAGCCGGCCCGGAAGTGGTGCCACAGTTGCACCAGGAGGAGGAGATCATGACCGTAAACGACCGCATTGAAAGCACCGAATTGGCCTCTCGGCTGGAGGCTCTGCCGCAGTGGCGCAAGCTGGCCGGGAAGCTCTGCACCGTGTACGAGACCAAGAGCTCGGCAGAAGCCATCGAATTGTTCAGCGACATCGCTGGCGCAGCGCAGATGGCCAACCACCATCCTGATGTGGACTGGCGCTACAACCTCTTGTTCGTTTCGACCGTGTCCCACGACGCCGGTGGCGACATCACCGAAAGGGACCTCGCGCTGGCCTCGGAAATCACGCAGCGGGCCGCCGCCTTGCATGCCAAAGCGCGACTGGATTTGATCAAGGTGGTGGAAATCGGCATCGACACCGACGACGCCCAAGCCATATCCGGGCAGTGGGCCGCTGGACTGGGCTACCGCGAGCAGCCCGACGGCAGCCTTGCCGATCCAGCGGGCAGATTGCCGGCCATCTGGTTCCAGGACACCCCGACGCCTCATCCCTCCCGGCTGCATCTTGATGTGTGGGTTCCCCACGCCGAAAGCGCTGGCGTGCTTTCGCGGCTGGAGAGCCAAGGTGCGGTGCTCGATGAGCGCAGCGCTCCGGGTTTCACCATAGCCAGCGACCACCAGGGCAACCGCTTCTGCATCTGCACCGAGCAGGACCGCTAGCGGCCTTGGCATGAGCCGGCGATTTCTCCCGTTGCAATCGGCCGGATTCTGGACTGTCCTGCCGGCCAGGGGATAGATTGACAGCGGATAAGCCAGCGGGGCCTTGGCGGCTCGGATGCTGGGCGCGATGGAAGGAACCCGATGGGCACTGCACAGGAAATCACCGCCTCGATCTTGGAGCAGCTGCCCTGGCAGGAGGCGCTCTATAAGCATTTCCACCGGCACCCGGAACTGGGCCTGGCCGAGCACGAGACCTCGGCGCGAATCTGCGAGGAACTTGAGGATCTGGGCTATGAAACCTGCCTGATCGGCGGTACCGGAATCGTCGGAATCCTGCGCAATGGCGAGGGGCCTGTGGTACTGGCCCGGGCCGACATGGATGCCCTGCCGGTCGCCGAGGGCACCGGGCTGGAATATTCCTCCACGGTCCCCGGTGCCATGCACGCCTGCGGCCATGACATGCACATGGCCACCCTGCTGGGCGCGGCCAAGTTCCTGGCCGGGAACCGCGAGCGCTGGTCCGGCACCTATCTGGCGTTGTTCCAGCCAGCCGAGGAGACCGCCGCAGGGGCCAAGGCCATGGTGGCCGATGGGCTGGTGGAGAGGATACCGAAGCCCGATGTGGCGCTGGCTCAGCACGTGATGCCCGTCGAAGCGGGGAGGATCGGCACCACCGCGGGACCGATCCTTTCCGCCGGCGACAGCCTGCGCATCACCGTCTACGGGCGCGGTGCGCACGGCTCGATGCCGCATAATTCGGTGGACCCGGTAGTCCTGGCCTCGTCCATCGTGCTCAAGCTGCAGACCATTGTTTCGCGTGAAACCCGGCCCGGGCAGTTCGCAGTATTGACCGTCGGCGCGTTAAATGCCGGTAGCGCGGCGAACATCATCCCGGACCGGGCCCAGCTGCTGCTGAACATTCGCACCTATGATCTCCAGCTGCGCCAGCACGTCATCGACTCCATCGAACGCATCGTGCGCGGCGAATGCGCCGCGGCCGGCTCGCCCAAGGAACCGGACTTCGAGTTCTACGACCAGTTCCCGCTGACCAGCAATGACGCGGTGGCCAACGACCGGATCACCAAGGCTTTCGAAGCCCACTTCGACCAGGGCCAGGTCTACCAGGCCGAACCGGCCACCGCCTCGGAGGACTTCAGCATCATCCCCGATTCCTTCGGCATCCCGTACACCTACTGGACGGTGGGCTGCGCGGATCCGGACGCCTATCGGGCGGCGGTCGCCGAGGGCACCGTTGCCTCGAAGATCCCGGCGAACCACTCGCCATTCTTCGCCCCGGTGATCCATCCGACCCTGGAAACCGGAACCCGCGCCCAGGTGGTGGCCGCCTTGGCCTATCTGGGCCACGGGGCACCGGACTAGGCAGTACGGTGATGTCCGCCGCAAGAGGAGCTGGTGGCAAGTAACCGGCACCTGTCCTGCCGGTAAATACACGGTTTATGATTAACGCCACCATGCCCGGGATCCTGCGGGAATACGGGTACTTGCCAGTGATTGATAAAAATCAATCGCAAGGATGATTCAAAGTGTCCAAGGCGAGCGCTAGACTGGCAATCGCTCTTCAATCACGCTGCCCTTAATCCGAAGGTCCAGCATGCCGGAGAGCTTGATGCCAGCGAGGATTTTCCACATGCTTCTCAAGCTCATCTTGAAACACTCCAAGCCGTACACGGGGTGGATCATTGCCGTAGTCATTTTGCAACTGGCCACCACCGTGGCCACTCTTTATCTCCCTAGCCTGAACGCCAGGATCATCGACGTCGGCGTGGTCGAAGCCGATATCGACTACATCTGGCGCACCGGCGGACTGATGCTGGTGGTGGCCCTCATCCAGGTAGCCACCGCGGTTGCCGCCGTCTACTTCGGGGCCAAGACCTCCATGAGCGTGGGCCGCGACATCCGCCAGTCGGTCTTCGAGAAGGTCTCGACCTTCTCGGCACAGGACGTCAACAAATTCGGCGCCGCCACCTTGATCACCCGCGGCACCAACGACGTGCAGCAGATCCAGATGCTCACCTTGATGGCGTTGAACTTCATGATCACCGCGCCGATCATGTCCATCGGCGGCGTGATCATGGCGATCCGCGAAGATCCCGGACTGTCCTGGCTCGTTTGGGTTTCGGTACCGCTGGTGCTCATTGTCGTGGGCCTGCTGGTCATCAAGCTCATGCCGCTGTTCCGCGATATGCAGACCCGCATCGACGGGATCAACGGCGTGCTGCGCGAGCAGATCACCGGCATCCGCGTGGTGCGCGCCTTCGTGCGCGAAGAGCATGAGACGCAGCGCTATGCCGATGCCAACCAGAAGCTGACCGACCTCGGTGTCAAGGTCGGCAACCTGTTCGTGCTGATGTTCCCGGCGATCACCATGATCCTGCACCTGTCCACCGCCGCCGTGCTGTGGTTCGGCGGGCACCGGGTGGATAACAACCAGGTGGAGGTCGGCGCGCTGACCGCCTTCCTGCAGTACCTGCTGCAGATCCTGATGGCGGTCATGATGGGTACCTTCATGGCCATGATGATTCCCCGTGCCATGGTCTCGGCCGACCGCATCTCCGAGGTGCTCGATAGCGAGCCGAGCATGCTCGACGCCGCCGAACGGCAAATCGCGCTGCCCACCCCGGGCACCGTGGAATTCAAGAACGTCAGCTTCGGATACCCCGGCGCCGAGGCGCCGGTGCTCAACGATATCTCCTTCACCGCCAAGCCGGGGCAGACCACTGCCATCATCGGTTCCACCGGTGCCGGCAAGACCACCTTGCTGAACCTGATCCCGCGGCTCTACGACGCCACCGAAGGCGAAATCCTGATCGGCGGGGTGCCGCTGAGGGAACTGGGACGAGACACCATTTCGCGGAACATCTCCGCGGTGCCCCAGCGCCCCTACCTGTTCTCCGGGACCATCGCCAGCAACCTGCGCTTCGGCGCACAGGACGCTACCGAAGAAGACCTGTGGGATGCGCTGAGGGTGGCCCAGGCCGACGGCTTCGTAGCCGAACGCGAAGGCCAGCTGGATTCGAAGATCTCCCAGGGCGGCACCAACGTGTCCGGCGGCCAGCGCCAGCGCCTGTGCATTGCCCGGGCCCTGGCCGCGAAGCCGAGCACCTACCTGTTCGATGATTCCTTCTCGGCCCTGGATGTGAACACCGATGCCAGGCTGCGTGCGGCCCTGGCCGAACCGACCAAGGACGCCGCGGTGATCATCGTGGCCCAGCGCGTATCGACCATTACCGGTGCGGACCAGATCCTGGTCCTGGACCATGGCGAAATCGTGGCCCGGGGTACCCACGAGCAACTGCTCGAAACCTCGGAAACCTATCAGGAAATCGTGGCATCCCAGCTGAGCGTGGAGGAGGTGGCCTAAATGGCGAAGAAGCAGAAGAATATCGATCCGGAGCAGCTCGAAAGCGAGCTTGCGGACGTCAATGAATTCGATGCCGCGGCGGGAGCCGACGACTGGAGCGGCGGCGCCCCGGTGCGCAAGGCCGAGCATTTCTGGCCATCGGCCAAGCGCCTGGTCGGGCTGATGTCCCCGTACAAGCTGGGCATGGTCCTGGTGTTCGCGCTGATCACCGTGTACGTGGTGCTCTCGGTGATCGCACCGCGGATCCTGGGCAAGGCCATGGACGTGATCTTCGCCGGGCTGATCGGCAAGAACATCCCGGCCGGCACGCCCGCGGAGCTGGTGATCCAGCAGCTGCGCGACTCCGGGCAGGGAACCCAGGCCGACATGCTCTCCAAGGTGGACTTCGTCCCCGGGCAGGGCATCGACTTCACCCAGCTTTCGCAGTACATCCTGATCGTGCTCTCCATGTACTTCGTCGCCTCGCTCTTCTCGTGGGCCTCGGGCTGGCTGCTGAACAAGCTGGTCATGCGCGTGGTCTACAACCTGCGCAAGGACGTCGAGGACAAGATCAACAAGCTGCCGCTGAACTACTTCGACACGCGCCAGCGGGGCGATCTGCTCTCGCGCGTGACCAACGACGTGGACAACATCCAGAATGCGCTGCAGCAGGCGCTGAGCCAGCTGGTCTCCTCGGCCATGACCGTTATCGGCATCGTGATCATGATGTTCGTGGTCTCCTGGCAGATGGCGCTGATCGCGCTGGTGGCCCTGCCGCTGTCGGCAGCTGCCGCGGGCATTATCGGCACCCGGGCGCAGAAGCTGTTCACCGCGCAGTGGAAGAACACCGGCGCGCTGAACGGGCAGATCGAGGAATCCTTCTCCGGCCACGAGCTGATGAAGGTCTTCGGCCGCGAAGCGGACATGGTGGACCGCTTCACCGCCCGCAACGAGGAACTGTACAAGGCCAGCTTCGGCGCCCAGTTCGTCTCGGGCATGATCATGCCGGTGATGAACTTCGTGTCCTACCTGGCCTACGTGGGCATCGCCGTGGTGGGCGGGCTGCGCGTGGCTTCGGGCACGATGAGCCTGGGCGACGCGACCGCGTTCATCCAGTACAGCCGCGAGTTCACCCAGCCGCTGGGCCAGATTGCCGGCGTGGCGAACATGCTGCAGTCCGGCGTGGCTTCGGCTGAACGCACCTTCGAGCTGCTGGACGCCGAGGAACAGGAACCGGACGACGCGCAGGACAGCCTTCCTGCCCGTGCCGACGGGCATGTCTCCTTCAAGAACGTGTCCTTCTCCTACTCCCCGGACAAGCCGCTGATTGAGGACCTGTCCTTCGACGCGGATCCGGGGCACACGGTGGCGATTGTCGGCCCGACCGGCGCGGGCAAGACCACGCTGGTGAACCTGGTGATGCGCTTCTACGAGCTGAACTCCGGGAAGATCATGCTCGATAACCGCGATATCACCGACCTTTCCCGCGCTGACCTCCGCTCGAAGGTGGGCATGGTGCTGCAGGACGCATGGCTGTTCGGCGGAAGCATCATGGAGAACATCCGCTACGGCCGGCTGGATGCGACCGATGAGGAAGTGATCGCGGCCGCGAAGGCGACCTTCGTGGACCGTTTCGTGCGCGCGCTGCCCGATGGCTACGACACCATCATCGACGAGGAAGGCACCAACGTGTCGGCCGGCGAGAAGCAGCTGATCACCATCGCCCGCGCGTTCGTGGCCAACCCGTCGCTGCTGATCCTGGACGAGGCGACCAGCTCGGTGGATACCCGTACCGAATTGCTGGTGCAGCAGGCGATGGCCGCGCTGCGCAGCGACCGCACCAGCTTCGTGATTGCCCACCGGCTGTCCACGATCCGCGACGCGGACACCATCTTGGTGATGGAGTCCGGCCGGATCGTGGAGCAGGGCAACCACGAGCACCTGCTGGGGACCCAGGGCGCCTACTACCGGCTGTACCAGTCGCAGTTCGCCGGTCCGGCCGAGGATGTGGATGCGAATCCGGATACGGCTGCGGTGCCCGCGGTAGCGGCCGGAGCCACGGTGGCCAGTGACATGGCACCGGAAGCAAAGGAAGAAACCGAGTAGGACCTTGAGTCGCGAAGACCCCGGCATCTGGCAGATTTTCACTGCCGGTGCCGGGGTCTTTTTGCATTGCCAGGCCTGCTTCTGATCGAACCGCTGCGGCACGCCCCCAGGCCATCGATAGCACTTGTTCCTGCAGGAAATGATGCAATATGAACATGATGCTTAGACAGTTGGAATATCTGGTGGCACTGGCCAATGAGGGACATTTTGCCCGGGCAGCTGAAGAATGCGCGGTCTCCCAGCCAGCATTATCAGAGGGCATTCGAAAACTCGAAAAGGAACTGGGCGCGCCATTGGTCCGCCGGGGCCATGCCTTCCAAGGACTGACCGTTGAAGGCGAGACGGTTCTCAAATGGGCTCGGAAAATCCTGAAAGACCATGCCTCGCTGAGACAGGAAATCTCCCATTACGAGAATGGCCTGAACGGAACACTTCGATTGGGAACGGTTCCTGCTGCCTCTTCAACTGTTGCAACCCTCACCGACAAGTTTGCCCGTGCGCATCCGCAAGTGGGCATCAACGTCCAGGCGAGTCTCCATTCGGCGGACATCGTCCGTCAGATCAGGAACTACGAGCTTGACGCGGGCCTTATCTACGCGGAGCCGCAGGACCTAGCTGGACTGCTGGTCTATCCGCTCTATGCCGAGGAACATGTGCTGCTCACTGCGCCGGGGATGCTCCCCGAGGGCGCAACGACGGCTTGGGCGACGGCGTTGGAGTTGCCCTTATGCCTCCTCGACTCATCTCTTCGAGGGCGCCAGGTCCTCGACCAGACGCTCAGCCGGCACGATCTGGTAGTCTCGCCGCGAATCGAATGCGACTCGATAGTCACGTTGCTCGCGCATGTGTCCACCGGGAACTGGGCCAGCATAGTTCCGCGCCAGTGGTTGCCACCCTTGGGAGCTCTGCCTGGTATTGAGCTTTACAGGCTGGATGATCCGCAAGTTACCTCGCAAATTTCTCTTGTAATGGAAGACAGCAGTCCATTAACCCTGATGTCGCAGGCGCTCGAAAAGATAATTTCTAGCACATTCCCTGCGGTCGATATGCATCTCAGCAGGAATCATAAGTAGCACTTACTGAATCATCGGATCTAATTATTGGATCTGATCAATGGTAATCCCTGAACCTAGAACCAGACCCCAAGTCGCTTAGGAATTGGGCCGTGCAACTGGGAGCGGAGAGAACAGTGGAACCTGACCATCTTGAGGCACCATGGGATCCGAGGGATGCAAGCAATCAGATAATTGCCAGGACGACTCGGGATTCCATGATGACGGCAGGCAGAGCAGCTCCGGTCTCCACAGCCATTGGTAAGTTCAAATTCACGCGCGGTTCGCTCGTGAATTGGCAGCTCTTCGCCATTTCGCACAGCCCAGAGATCCGCCCGGCCCTGCGCGTAGGCCTCGGATTGGGACTTCCGGGGATTGCACTGCTGCTGATTGGCAGAACGGACCTCCTTGCCTACGCTGTTTTCGGCTCCATTGTCGGGATGTACGGCCGAAATCCGCATCGCTCGCAGCGACTGAAGGACCAGGTGCTCGGAGCTGCACTGATGCTGTGTGCGGGAATTTGCGGGATCGCCATGGCCCCCTTGGGTATGCGCGGGTGGACGCTGCTTGCCGGAGGAATGTTCTGGGCGGCCTTCAGCTCATTGATCGCTGATCGATATGGGCTCAAGCCCGGCGGTGCCTTCTTTCCGCTCTTTGCGTTTGGTGCGTTGGGAACTTTGCCGGTGGGGGAGCTTCCCGCCCTTGATGGCGTGGCCGCGTTCGTCGCCACCGCTCTGTTCAGCATCCTGCTCGGCCAAGCCGCACGCTTCGGACGAGTGGAAGAGTGCAGCTCGGAAGGCCTCGCGATTCCATGGCCCCGCATCCTGCGCAGGGCATGCACCTACCTGATAGTTGTTTTCCTGGCTGGAGCTGTCGGGATTACTCTGCAGGTCGAGCATCTCCAATGGACCATGGCCGGGGCGGCCGTTCCGCTTGCCGTCGGCAACGCCCGGGGACGGTTGCGACGTGGGGCTCACCGCATCGGGGGAACCCTGGCCGGTATAGGCGTGTTGTTTGGGATCACGGCCCTGACTCCCAGCGAACTGGTGATCGGCTGCTGCATCATCTTGCTGATGTTCCCAACCGAGGCCTATATGGTCCGGAACTACGGCCTTGCCCTCAGCTTTTTCACGCCGCTGATTATCCTGATGCTTCAGCTGGCTAATCCGAAGAGCGGATCCCAGATGGTGTGGGACTGCGCTATGGGAAATCTTCTCGGTGTCGTTGTCGGCATTGCGGCCGCTTCAATTTTCGAACGGCAGCCCCGAACCACGATCTAGAAACGCCGCAACTGCGGCGCGGCAGATCAGAAGCATGAACCCAGAAGAAAAATAAGACGAACGAGATCTATTAAGTAGCCGCAGGCCTACCGCAGCCCCATCGGCAGGACATAAGCTGGCCTTGAACTCGCATAATTCATCGAGGATAAGGAAAAAGCATGTCAGATGCAGCTGTGCCAACTGTTGGCGCAAAACTATCGGCAGAATTCTTGGGCACATTCGTGCTGGTCTTCGGTGGCTGTGGTTCAGCGATCTTCGCAGCCAAGGTCATCGCAGATGAAACCGTGAACATGGGCATCGGATTCCTGGGCGTAGCTCTGGCTTTCGGTTTCACTGTGCTGATCATGGCGTACGCAGTAGGGCATATCTCCGGCGGCCATTTCAACCCTGCCGTCACCCTGGGCACGGCCTTTGCCGGGCGCACCCCGTGGAAGGATGTCCTCCCGTACATCGTCACGCAGATCGTCGCTGCTTCGGTGGCGGGTGCCGTGCTGTTCTGGATCGCTTCGGGCAAGGACGGATTCAACGCAGTCGAATCCGGTTTCGCTTCCAATGGCTATGGGGAGCGATCGCCAGATGGCTATTCGCTGGTTGCGGCACTGGTCGCAGAGATCGTTTTGACTGCGATCTTCCTGTACGTGATCCTCGGCTCCACCGACAAGCGCGCGCCGCAGGGTTTCGCGCCGATCGCTATCGGCCTGTCATTGACCCTGATCCACCTGGTGTCCATTCCCATCACCAATACCTCGGTCAACCCGGCACGTTCCCTGGGCGTCGCATGGTTCGCCGGCCCGGAAGCCTTGGGCCAGGTATGGCTGTTTATCCTGGCACCGGTTATCGGTGCGGCCATTGCCGGTGTCAGCTACAAGGTGCTCTTCCCGGCCTTCGTGGACAAGGGTCGCGAAGGTTTCGACAAGAACTAGCAGATGATGGGAGCTCGCGGTTACCGCAGCTCGCTGAACCCAGTCCAATAGACTTCGACGTCGGCTGGACTGGGTTCGTCCTTTCACGTGGAACGATGAACTTGGGAAATCCACATGGAAGGCGATTAGGCTTGTCATATGCAACAACGGCCAGAGTACATGAACCCCTATTCGGCTCCGCGGCCCAAGCAACGCGTCTTCAACGCCGGGCAATTCACCAAGGGCGACTTCTGGACAGTTCTTGCCTACCTCGTCTTCTTTGTCGGGGGCGCAGCAGGCCTCATCGGCTTGATCCCTGGCTACATGGGCGCCTTCTCCACCCAGGAACAGGCGCTGTTCGGGATCAACCTGATCCTGTATGTCACCTTCTTCATTCTCGCGATGATCCAGTGCGGTCCGCAGTTCTTCGAGTCGTTCAAGACCATGCGCTACCACCCCTGGGCCAAATGGCTGATGCTGCCCGGTGGCTGGTTCCTGACCATCATGGCCAACGGAATCATCGCCGCCTTGACGGGCCAAGCGGCCACCAGCGAGAACCAGGCGGCCCTGGAATCCATGGCCGGAACGGTGCCGCTGCCGGTCATGCTGGTGGTCACTGCGCTCTTCGGCCCATTCGTCGAGGAATACCTGTTCCGCCATCTGCTCATCGGCAAGCTTTCACGCAAGCTCAACGTCTGGCTTTGCGCACTGATCTCCACGGTGCTGTTCGCCAGCATCCACTTCATTGGCGCGGGCATCGGCTCGTGGCTGGAGGTCGTGCCGTACTTCATGCTGGGCGTCATGATGGGTGTTGCCTACATCCTCAGCGGCAAGTCGCTGGCCTACTCCTACATGCTGCATGTCATTAACAATGCCGTAGCGCTGCTGGTGGTGTACCTGATCTACCCGCTGCTTCCTGTGGGAGCCTAGGCAGTGGCATTTACCGGACTCGAACCGAACACCCCCGCCTATCGGGGCATGCTGCTGGCGCTTTTTGCCGGCGGCGTCGCCACGTTCTCCCAGCTCTATGCGGTGCAGGGGCTGCTGCCGGTGATCGCCGGCTATTTCCACATCACCTCTTCGCACACGGCACTTGCCGTTTCATCAGCGACCCTGGGACTGGCATTGGCCGTGACTCCATGGGCCATCATTTCCGACCGCGTCGGGCGCCGCAAGGTCATCAGCATCGCCCTGATCTCTTCGGTTGCCCTGGGACTGCTCAGCTGCCTGTCGCCAAGCTTCGAGTTCCTGGTGGCGATCCGGTTCTTCGAGGGAATTGCCTTGGCAGGTGTTCCCGGCTCTGCACTGGCCTTCCTCGTTGACGAGGTCAATCCGCGAGCCGTTGCCGTGGCCAGCGGCACCTATATCTCCGGCACCACCCTTGGCGGGCTGGCCGGACGCTTGGTCGCCAGCTTTGTCGCAGACCCCGCCGGCTGGCGCTGGGGGGTCGCGGCAGTGAGCATCATGGCTGGCCTGGCGACGCTCTTCTTCCTGTTCAAGGCGCCCAGCGCCCAGGGCTTCGACCCCATCCACGGCCAGAACCTGCGCAGCATCGCCAAGAAGTTCGCACATGCATTGCACGGCAAAATGGCACTGGTCTATGCCCAGGGATTCTTGCTCATGGGCGGATTCGTGGCCGTCTACAACTACCTGGCTTTCCGGCTGGAAGCACCGCCCTACCTGATTCCGGCTTCGTGGGCGGCACTGGTCTTCTTGGCCTACCTTTCTGGAACCTACACCTCGGTGGCCAGCAGCAAACTCGTCGCCAAGGCTGGACGGCGAAATACCCTGCGCATCAGCATTCTCACCAGCGCCCTGGGCTTGCTGCTGACCCTGGCCGGGAACCTGGTCGTGATCATCAGCGGGTTGCTGATCTTCACCGCTGGCTTCTTCGCGGCCCACGCGGTCGCCAGCGGGTGGGTGCCGGTGCTGGCCACCGAAGCCAGGGCACAGGCCTCCAGCCTGTACAACTTGTTCTACTATGTGGGCTCATCACTGCTTGGATGGCTCATCGGCATCCCCTTCATGCACTACGGCTGGGCCAGCGTCGTGCTTTGCGTTGGCGCGTTGCAGGTGGTTGCCCTGATCATGGCTTCCTTGCTCTCCAAAAGGGACCCATCCCTTCGCGGATAATTCATATTCCGCATTCGGAATACTCAACTTTGCGCGAAATATCAGGTCAGATCGTCGAATTTTCCTGATACCCACCTGGCATAGCGTTCCGCAGAGAACTGGACCACCCGGTGGGCATCGGCCTGGATGCAGGCCGCGAAGTTGTTGTAGAGGCGGTCGAACTTCACCGGCTCCAGATCCTTGGCCATGCGCCGCACCACGGCAGCCGAGAGCGGGATGCGGTTGGGGTAGCTGCGCAAGAAGGTCGCATTGCCATCGGCCACGGGGAAAATCGCGTCGCCAGCCAGCAGGACTCCGCGGCCATCGGCCCCTGCTTCCCAAACAGCCGCAGTGCTGCCCGGGAAGTGGCCGCCGAGCTGCATCAGCTTGATCCCGGGCAGCACCTCAAAAGGCTGGGACCAGGACCTGACGGCGGCTGAGGAATACTGGACCCACTGCGCATCTTTCTCGGCGACGAGGATCGGCGCATCACCCAGCGCCTGGCTGTATTGCTGCTGCACCCCGTACATGTGCGGATGGCTCGCCACAATGGCCGCCAGCTTTCCGCGGCTATCCAGCCAATCAATGATTTCTCCGGTAATCAGCCCGGGCACGTCGAAGAGCAGGTTGCCCGCGGTGGTCTCCACGAGCAAGGAGCTTTGGCCTATGCCGATTTCGGGAGAAGCAATCGCATTCAGTCCCGGCTCCAGCGAAGTGATCGTCAGCTGGTGGCCGGCTGCTGCCAGGTCTTCGGTGCGCACCCAACGCTGGATTCCGCCCGGAATGTACTGGCGTTCATCGGCGCAGATGGGGCAGGTGCCGGTGGGTTGCGGGCCCGGCGGGAACTCCACGGCGCAACCCGCGCATTGCCAATGGCCAATATGGTCTTGTCCCATGGGAAACCTGTTTTCTGGTGGCGGTGCTGGCTGTGCCCTGCTTGCTTCCAAACCTAGTACTCGCTCCGGACGCAGGAAAGAGGACTGCACCGGGAATCCTCCTGCGCGCAAGCAAATGGTGAAAGTCCACTCTGCTTCGTAGAGTTGAGGGTGTGAATCCTTCAACCCCCACCGAATCCCCGCGGAGCTTGGCCCGGCAGATCCTTGCCTTGGCAGTTCCCGCCTTGGGTGCTTTGATCGCCGAGCCGCTGTTCTTGATGGCCGATTCGGCCATCGTGGGCCACCTTGGTGTGGCCGAGCTGGCCGGCGCCGCACTGGGCACCACGGTGCTGCACACTGCAGTGGGGTTGATGATCTTCTTGGCCTATGCCACCACGCCAGCTGTAGCCAGGGCCCTGGGCGCAGGCAACCCCGGCAAGGCCATGGCGGCGGGGCGTGATGGCATGTGGTTTGCCATAGTCCTCGGGGTGGTGCTGTCGCTGCTCGGATACTTCAGTGCCGATCGGCTTGTGGGCTTGATGGGCGGCGAAGGGGAAACCGCTGGATTCGCCGTCGATTACATCCGCTACTCGATGCCTGGCCTGACCGCGATGCTGCTGGTCCTGGCAGCCACCGGCGTGCTGCGTGGCATGCAGGACACGAAAACACCGTTGATCGTGGCCACCGCTGGCTTCGGATTGAATATCGTCCTGAACTTCGTGTTGGTCTACTGGGCCGATATGTCCGTAGCCGGTGCCGCGCTTGGCACATCGATCGCCCAGTGGATGATGGCGGTGGTGTATTTGTGGATGATCTTGCCAAGAATCCGCAAGCAAGGAATTTCCATGGCGCCGAGCTGGTCCGGGTTCATTTCCACCGGGCAAGTCGGTTCCTGGTTGATGCTGCGCAACCTGAGCATGCGCGCGGCGTTGCTCCTCACGGTTCTTGTCGCCACCAACGCCGGCACCCAGACACTGGCAGCGCACCAGCTGGTCTTCACGATCTTCAGTTTCCTGGCCTTTGCACTGGATGCGTTGGCTATTGCGGCCCAGGCCATGATTGGCCAGGAGCTGGGCCGCGGGGATGCAGAGCAGGTCCGCAAGCTCACCGGGATCATGAGCCGCTGGGGCATCTGCTTCGGCGTGGTCACCGGGATCCTGCTGCTTGCCACCTCGTGGGTCTTCCCGATGATCTTCACCCCGGATGAGCAAATCCGCCAGCTGACCACCGTTGGGCTGTGGGTGCTGGCATTGTCCCAGCCGTTGTGCGGTTTGGTGTTCGTGCTGGACGGCGTGCTCATCGGTGCGGGGGATGCCCGCTATCTCGGGTTGGTGGGCATAGCCAACCTTGTTCTCTACGTGCCGATGCTCTGGGCGGTTCAGGTCTTTGCCAAGGATTCCACGTCAGCGATTTTGTGGATCTGGGTTGCTTTCGCCATCGGCTACATGGCAGCTCGCGGCGTGAGCCTGTCCCTGCGTGCCAGGAACAGCGCTTGGATGCGGTTGGGCAGCTGAACCCAGGCCACCGGGCCGCTCGCCACCGATTACTCCTGGAGCTCCATTGCCTGGGCGGCAATCTCATGGGTGACCGCATGGTCCAGTGAGCTGGTGGTGCCCCGGCACCCGGATCCGGGCTGGGCAACGAGCTGTTGCGCTGGGCTGGTCAGGTGCTTGGCGCTACCGGTTTGCGCGAGCTCCAATGCGTATTCGAGGGCGTGGCCGATACTGGTACAGGACGCTACCGTTTTCCGGATGACGGCGTTCGATGCCTTCGAAGATGTTCTCGCGGACCACGAAGAAGTCCACGTCCCCTGGCTGGCGGAATTGCAGCAGGCTGCCCACGGCGCAGGAGAAGAGCGAGTCATGCACGCCAAGCCGCTCAATCCGGTTATCGGGCATCGTCTGCCTGTGCTTGGCGTTGGATCCAGCTTGAACCAGAAAGTCGTCAGCGGACTCGTTCAGTGAGCGCAGGCCTTCTGGCATGGCATCGGTGCTGACGACAGCGCCGGCAAGCACGGCGATGCTGTGTGCCTTGCCCATGATGCACCAGTGGTTGGCCGCTAGTGATGTCCCAGCATGGCTCGGCGGATGGATTCCAGATGCAGCGTCATGGCCTCGGCGGCCGCTGAAGGATCTGAATTCTGTATGGCGGCAAAGATCGACTGGTGCTCGGCCAGCTCGTCCGATTGAGACATGTATGGCTGCATGGAAGGCAACACGTAGTGGGCTCGAGCGGTTTGCGTGAAGCAGTTCTCCAGGCTGTCCACAATGCGGGAGTTGCGCGATGCCGCGGCCAGTTCGCTATGGAAGCACTGGGCGGCATGCATGGAGGCAATGGGGTCGGAGACCGCCAGCTTTTGCTGGGCTTCAAGGTGCCCGGCCAGGGAAACCACAAGCGCGGCCGAATGCATGCTGGCTACCTGTCCTGCCACATGCGGTTCGAGCAAGCTGCGCAGTTCCAGGACTTCATAGACATCATTCATCGAGATGGCGCGAACCAGATAGCCCTTCTTGGGCAGCACCTGCAGCAGGCCCTCGCTGGTGAGCTGGCGCAGGGACTCGCGCACCGGGGTCTTGGAGACCTCGAACTCCTGGGCCAGTGCCGGTTCGATGATCAGGCTTCCCGGGGCAAGTTCCCCGCGGTTGATGCGTTCGCGCAAGGTGAGCGTGAGCTGTTCGGAGAGCGAGCTGGCCATGGTTTTCCGATTCCTAAGGGGCGTAACTTGGCGACCTGATCTAGCTATCGCTCTGGGCAACACTCTAGTCTGGGATGAAATATATTTCAGGTATCTTACGGAACACCACTTTATCGCAAGGACTACGACTGTGCCGATCACCCAGAACTCTGCCAGCACGCAGCAAGCGCGCAACCGGCGCCGGGCCCTGTTCGCCTCTGTCTTCGGCACGGCCATTGAATGGTACGACTACGCGCTGTATGGCGCGGCCGCATCGGTGGTGATCGGTCCGCTGTTCTTCGCCGGGGCCGGAGAATCGGCGGCCTCGATCGCGTCCTTTGCGACCTTCGCGGTGGGCTTCGTGGCCCGCCCGCTGGGCGGTGTGCTCATCGGCCACCTGGGGGACCGGTTCGGGCGCCGCCCGGCCATGCTGCTCTCGGTCATCCTGATGGGCATCGCCACCGTGGGCATCGGCCTGCTGCCAACCGCGCAGACCTGGGGCGTGTGGTCCGTGGGCCTGCTGGTGCTGCTGCGCCTGATCCAGGGATTCGGCGCTGGCGCGGAACTGACCGGTGCCATGACGCTGGTGGCCGAATACGTGGAGCCGAGAAAACGCGGGTTCTACACCTCGCTGGTGCTGTCCACCCCGCCGCTGGGCATCGCGCTGGCCACCGTGTGCTTCTTCCTGGTTTCGCTGGCCGGTGACGTGGTACTGCTCGGGTGGGCCTGGCGCATCCCATTCCTGGTCTCGGCACTGCTGTTCGTCGTGGCCATCTACATCCGCAACAAGCTGGAAGAGACCCCTGACTATGCCGCCGCCATGGCCTCGGCCCGTGCCGAGCAGCAGCAGGCCAAGCTCCCCATCGTGCAGGTATTCTCGGGGCATTGGCGCCGGGTCATCCTGGGCTTCCTGGCCATCACCGGGCACAATGCTGTCAACTACATCCTTGCGGTCTTCGCGCTGAGCCTGATGGTCACCAGTGGCATGGAGCGAAGCCATGCGCTGCTGGCGGTCACCCTGGGCTCATTGGTCTCCGTCGTGCTCACCCCGGTGGGTGGCTGGCTGGCCGATCGGTTCGGCGCATCCAAGGTCCTGGCGGCCGGGAATATCTCAGGTTTGATCCTTGCGTTCCCGATCTTCGCGATGATCTCAACCGGCGAGTTCGCCTTCGGATTCCTGGGCATCGCTGCCGGCTACGCGCTGGTGATCCCGTGCACTTCCGGTGCCCAAGGGGCCTTCCTCACCGAGCTGTTCCCCGTCTCGGTGCGCTTCTCCGGGATTGCCATCGCGCGCGAACTGAACGGCGCCATCGTCGCTGGGCTCTCGCCGCTGATTGCCGCTGCGCTCTTGCAGGCGGGCAACGGCTCCATCGCGATGCCAGCGGGATACCTGGCTCTGTGCTGCCTGTCCTCGGCCATTGCAATCTTCATCGGCACCCGCGCAAGCTCGCGCACCCTGTACTAGACCGGCAATTTCCACCGAAGTAAAGGAACAACCCATGGGTAATCTCAAGCGCCAACTGCCCGACGTGGCCGAACTGGTCAGCCTGATGAAGTTCAAACTCCCCAGCACTAGCCCTCGCGCCGCCCGGCTGGCCGGTACCGCCGACATCTGGGATCTGCGCAAGATCGCCAAGCGCCGCACCCCCGCCGCGGCCTTCGACTATGTAGATGGCGCTGCCGGGCGAGAAATCACCGCGACCCGAGCCCGAGCGGTGTTCGACAGCGTTGAGTTGTTGCCGCGAATCCTGCACGGAACCGCGCAGTCGGATCTTTCCACCACCATTGCCGGCGCCCCATCGGCATTGCCCTTCGGCATCGCACCCACCGGCTTCACCCGCTTCATGCACTCCGAGGGCGAAATCGGCGGCTCGCGGGCTGCCCAGAAAGCAGGGATTCCTTTCAGCCTGTCCACCATGGGCACCCGATCCATCGAGGAGGTCGCCGAGGCTGCCCCCAAGGGACGCAAATGGTTCCAGCTCTATCTGTGGAAGGACCGGGAGAAGTCCAGGGCGCTGGTGGAACGTGCCGCCGCAGCGGGCTATGACACCTTGCTGGTCACCGTGGACACCCCGGTGGCCGGCCAGCGCCACCGCGATACCCGCAACGGCATGAAGATCCCGCCGGAATTGACCGTGAAGACCGTGCTCGATGCGTCGTACCGACCCGAATGGTGGTACAACTTCTTGACCACCGATTCGCTGAAGTTCGCATCGCTGTCGGATACGTCGGCAGACCTGCCAACGATCATCAACTCCATGTTCGATTCGTCCTTGGACTTCGAGGATCTGAAATGGATCCGCGAGCTGTGGAAGGGCAAGCTCTTCGTCAAGGGCGTGCTCACCAGCGAAGACGCTGCCAAGGCACAGGCCGCCGGTGCTGACGGACTGGTTGTCTCCAATCATGGCGGCCGGCAGCTGGACCGCGCGCCGATCGCCTTCGAGGCGTTGGGCGAAGTGCGTGCCGAAGTCGGTGAGGACATGGAAATCATCATGGATTCGGGCATCATGTCCGGCGCGGACATTGTCGCCGCGCTGTGCGCCGGAGCGGACTTCGTGCTGATTGGCCGCGCCTACCTCTACGGCCTGATGGCTGGGGGAGAGGAAGGCGTCAGCCGTGCCATCGAATTGCTGGCCAAGGAAGTGGAAGTGACTATGCAGCTGATGGGCGCGGCGAGCATCGGGGATCTGGACCAGTCGCTGATTCGCCGCCGTGGCTGATGTGATTAACCCCGGGCGAAGTGGCGGTTAGTTCTATGAGCGGTAGAATAGAAATTGTGCCTGCACCAAAAACCACCCCAGTTCAAGCTTCAGAAGTTTTCCGCCCAGTATTCCTGCGCGGCCTGACAGCCCTGGCCTATGCCCTGATGTCGATTTTCTGGATCGGCGCAGATGACAAGGTTGTCACTTACTCCACGGCAGCGTTCCTCGTTGTCACTGGCGTGTTCATGTGGCAGTACGTATCTGTGGAAAGCGCGCCGGAGAAGTCGCGCGCCCCCTACGCGCTGGGTGCGGGACTGATGCTTCTGGCTGGTATTGCCACCATCTTCGTCAGCTCGATTGCCTGGGTCGGCTATGTGGGTGCCTTTGCATTCCTGGCCGGAGGCATTGCCGAGCTCATCGTCTTTGCCAAGCATCGCGAGGCCTTCCCGCCGTTCAGGAACCAGCTGGTTACCGGCGCGGTGGGCGTGATCTTGGCCATTTCGCTGTGCTTCAGCGGTGGCATGGATGCGCACGCATTGTTCGGCCTGATTGGCGGCGGAACTATCGTTCTGGCCGTTTTCGCGCTGATTGCCGCCTTCGGCCATCGCCATGAAATGAAGGCAGCCGCCCCGACCACGATCAATTCGCCGGACCAGGAAAGCAACTAGTCTTTAGGTCTGCAGTAAAAGTAGAAACGGAGTTCCTGGTGGGAAACAACAAGAAGAAGCAACCGTGGAGCCAGTCAATCAAGGGCCCACTGAGCTTCTCGCTGATCCTGGCCATCGTCGCCGGCGTGGTCGGCTTGGTTAGCTCCACCGGCGGATCGCAGAATCCCTTGCGCTTCGATATCGGTTTGGCCTGTTTCGGCATCGCCTTTGTCGCAAGCCTGCTGGTCATCTCGGTGATGACCATGGCTGCCAAGGACAATGATCCTGACCTGGGAAAGGGGACCGGGGTAAACCGATCCTCATCCAACCCGGACAAGAAGTTTGAAGACTGATAATAAAGCTTAGCCACGCAGCATGACGCGCTGGGACTGTCCATCCACAGATAGTCCCAGCGCGTTGTCGTTTGCCGGGCCAATTGATCGAGGCAGGACGCCTCAAGCACGCACCAAGGATTTCAAGTGAGTAGCACGAGTATCTCTGATCAGCATGGCCGCACCCCACTGGGCAAGCAGCTGCGACGGCGCAAGTCCATCCAGGCGATGGCCAACGACGCCGCGAACAACGCCGGGCTCGGGACGCTCAAGCGCTCGCTGGGCGTCACCCAGCTGGTCATGATCTCCGTCGGAGCCACCCTGGGCACCGGCATCCTGGTGATCCTCGGATCTGCCGTTCCGGTCGCCGGCCCGGCGATCTGGATCGCCTTCGTGCTGGCCGGCATCACCGCGCTGCTTTCGGCGGTCTCCTATGCCGAAATGGCGGGCATGGTCCCGGTCTCCGGCTCCAGCTATTCCTATTCCTACGCCACGCTGGGCGAAGGCATGGCCTGGGTGTGCGGTTGGTGCCTGGTCTTGGAATACGCAGTTTCCGCGGCAGCGGTGGCGGTGGGTGCCGGCGCCTACGTGAACCAGACGCTGGAGATCTTCGGCCTGGCTTTGCCCCAGGCCCTGGCCGCCGGCCCGGGCGACGGCGGCGTCATCAACCTCTCGGCATTGATCGTGGTCATCTTGGCGACCCTGCTGCTGGTTCGCGGTGCCCGCGAATCGGCACTGGCCAACACCGTCATGGTGATCGTGAAGATCGCCATCCTCGTCTTCTTCGTGGTGGTCGCCTTCACCGCTTTCAATGCCGGGAACTTCGCTCCGCTGCTGCCCATGGGCGCCGCGGGCGTGACCGGGGCAGCGTCCATGGTCTTCTTCTCCTACATCGGCTTCGACGCGGCCTCGACCGCCGGCGAGGAAGCCAAGAATCCGCAGAAGGACCTGCCGCGGGCAATCATGATCGCCATGGTGCTGGTAACCACCATTTACGTGCTGGTTGCCGTAGCTGCCATTGGCGCCCGGGAGTGGAACTGGTTCGCCGAATCGGAAGCCGCCCTGGTGCAGATTGTTTCCGAAATCACCGGACAGAAGTGGATGGTCTTGGCTTTCGCCCTGGCCTCGGTGATCGCGATCGTCTCGGTGGTGCTGACCACCTTGTACGGGCAGACCCGCATCCTGCTCTCCATGGGCCGCGACGGCTTGATCCCTCGCTTCTTCGCCAAGGTTTCGCCCAGCACCCGCACCCCGGTCATCGGCACCTACGTCACCGGCGCGGTCGTGGCCATTGCCGCCTCGCTGATTCCTCTGGGCCAGCTGGCCGAAGCGACCAGCATCGGCACCCTGTTCGCCTTCTCGTTGGTAGGTGTCTCGGTAATGTACCTGCGCAAAACCCAGCCGGATACCCCGCGGACCTTCCGCGTCCCGCTGTATCCGGTGACCCCGATTCTGGGCATCGCTGCCTGCCTGTTCCTGATGTTCAACCTGGCTGGCATCACCTGGCTGGTCTTCGCCATCTGGATGGCTGTGGGAGCTGCGATCTATCTGGGCTTCGGCCGCCGCAATTCGCGCCTCGGCGCCTTGGACGCCAAGGCCTATGAAGCGGAACTGAATCTCTGACACTTTCGTCATGCGCTGGGGTTGCGGGCACTGCGGGCTAAGCTGTGTGGTGGACCACTATCGCAGCTCATGAAGGAAACACCATGCACCAGGAACCGATCAGCACCGCCGACCTCTACGACCAGCATGGGGATGCACTGCAGTCCGTCTCGGCTCAATTCCAGGACTTTGGCGGGCGGCTGTCCTTCCACGGGCCGGCACGTACCGTGAAGTGCCATGAGGACAACGGCCTGGTCAAGGAGATCCTGAGCTTCCCGGGCAATGGCGCAGTGCTCGTGGTCGATGGGGGAGCATCCCTGCGTTACGCCCTGATGGGTGACATGATTGCCGCGAATGCCGAAGCCAATGGCTGGGCCGGGGTCATCATCAGCGGCGCCGTACGCGACCGTGCGGCACTGGCTGAGATGGAACTCGGGATCAAGGCACTGGGCAGCAACCCGCGCAAAACCGTCAAGCGCTCGCACGGTTCGGTGGATGAAGTGATCAGCATCGGGGATGTGAAGGTCCGACCGGGCGCGATGGTGTATGCGGATATCGACGGGATTCTTGTCGAAAACTAGCCGCTAGCCCATCCAGCTAGGGCTTGTCGCCTGCGCCTTCCCATTCCGCTTTGAACTCCTCGGTGCCCAAGGCCTCCAAATCCGCGCGGATCTGGACGATCAGCCGCTCAGCTTCTTCGAGGCTGGAGGTTGTCATGCGCAGCAGTACCGAATCGTCTTGGCGGGAATGCACGACTACCTGGGGCTCGTTCGCTTCGTACTCGGCATCGCCCAGCGTGGCAGAAGCCAGAGCTACAACCCAGCGGGCCGCGGCTTTCAATGGTCCGCTCTCAGCTGCTTCTATCCGTGCCTCGTAATCATCCGAAGCGTGGGTTTCCTGAGTCATGACCTGCCCCTTCCACTACTGCAACTGCCGGTATCCCGGTTGTGTGTTCATCATATGGCCCGGGCAAGGTAAAAGGCGAGGGGCATCGCCCAACGCCATTTTGGCCACGTGCTGGCCGATCACGGACGAAACTAGACTTGGTGTGCTCAGTGTCGGGGTTCTGGCTAATCGATACGTTTTCCGGCTTTGCGCGCACGGTAGGCGCGCACGTGCTCGCGGTTGGCGCAGTTGCCGGTATCGCAGTACAGCTTGGAGCGGTTGCGCGACAGATCCAGCAGGGCCGCCTCGCAGTCCTCCGAGGCGCAGATCCGCAGACGCTGCAATCCGCCGGAGCGGATCACTTCCGCCAGTGCCATCGCGGCGTCCACGGCCATGCGGTCGTAGAGCGGGGTGCTGTTGGTGGTGGCGTGCAGGTGGTAACCCAGCGATTCGCTCTTGATCAATTGAGGCTGGGCGTTGGCGTTGCGCAGGATCGCATTGACCCGGAAGACGGATTCTTCTTCGGTACCTATCCAGATGTTCTTCAGCTGGGAACGCAACTGGCGAATGGAGCGAAGCTCTGCCTGGTTGTGCGCGCGGGAGCCTTCGAAATTCTCGGCATCAAGGAACTCATCGAGATCAGCGACGGTGGAGAGCATATCCACGATTTGCACCTCGGTATTCAGAAGGTTCACCACGGACTTCAATGAAGCTTCGATATCTGGGGCAAAGGTCATAATTCGTTCCTGGAAGCTGGGTAGATTGACTGCCACTCAAGCCTAACCGTATCGTCATGCTCGTACCCCCATTTGCCCCTGAACGGCGGCATGAAATTCTTCGCGAAAGACTTCAAAGACCCTCATGAGCGACCTGTCTGATTCCGGCCTTCCGGCCGCCACTGCCGGCAGTCCAGTACTGCGTCAAAGCCAGTCCCGGGGGATCTGGATTGCGCTGGCATCCTCCGCGGCCTTCGGGATTTCCGGCTCCTTCGCCAAGGGGCTTTTCGAAGCAGGGTGGAGTCCCACTGCGGCCGTGGCCGCACGCATGGCCGGCGCCGCGCTGGTCCTGGCGATCCCTGCGATCCTGGCGATGCGCGGCCGCTGGACGTTGCTGCGCACCAACTGGGTGTCGATTGTGCTCTTCGGATTGTTTGGAGTGGGAGCCTGCCAGCTGTGCTATTTCTTGGCGGTGCAGCGCTTGGATGTCGGGGTGGCTTTGCTGCTGGAGTATCTGGCTCCGGTGCTCATCGTGCTGGTGCTCTGGGCCAAGCACCAGAAGCGCCCGTCGGCGGCAACGATCGCTGGCACCCTATTGTCATTGGCGGGCCTGGTGGCGGTGCTGGATCTGACCGGCGCCACGCGGATTGATCCTATCGGCGTGCTCTGGGGCTTGGGGGCAGCGGTGGGCCTGACGGTCTACTTCTTCATTAGCGCCAAGGTCGATGGCGCGCTGCCACCCATCATGCTGTCGGCCGGTGGCATGGCCGTTGGGGCGCTAACCATGCTGCTGGTTGGCGGCTTGGGAATCCTTCCAATGCAGTGGGCCGCCGGCAGCGGATCATTTGCTGGATATGAAACCCCGTGGTGGTTGGCCTTGACCGGGCTGATCCTGATCGCCACCGTGTTCTCCTACACCACCGGTGTGATGGCCGCCCGGGAACTGGGGTCCAAGGTGGCCAGCTTCATCTCGTTGACCGAGGTGCTTTTCGCGGTGCTGTGGGCTTGGCTGCTGCTCTCCGAACTGCCTGGTGCGGTGCAGCTGTTCGGCGGCCTGCTGATTGTGTGCGGCGTGGTGCTGGTGCGTGTCGATGAACTGCGTGCGGCACGGAAGGGGATCTAAGCGGCCCGTAGGGTAAAAATGCGCACGCGATGCCAATTGTTGTGCGCCGGATGCCAAGGGAAAACCCGCTGGCCTGTACAGGCTGGGAGAAACAAGTTTCGCAGGCATCCTAGCTGGAGGAAAATCCATGGGCAGCAAGTCGGTCATAGTCGTAGGCGCAGGTTCGGCTGGCTCGGTGGTCGCGCGCCGGCTCGTGGATGCCGGGGCGCGGGTGACCTTGTTCGAAGCTGGCTCCGAGGACACCAACCCTGCCATCCACGACCTCTCGCGCATGGGCGAGCTGTGGCATAGCAAGGACGACTGGGATTACCACACCGTCCCGATGGCCGGGGCAGCGAACAAGCCGATGCACCTGCCACGGGGCAAGGTGCTCGGCGGTTCCCACGCGCTGAATGCGACCATCTGGGTGCGCTGCGCCCCGCAGGATTTCGATGACTGGGCCAAGGACTGCGGCGAGCAGTGGGCCTGGAAGAATGTCCTGCCGATCTACAAGGAAATCGAGAACTTCTCTGGCGGCGCCAGCGAATTCCACGGCAGCGATGGGCTGGTGCCGGTGGACAACGACTACGAGCTGGATGAGATCCACCAGTCGATTATCGACGCCGCGGTGCAGTCCGGAATCCGGTTCAATCCCGACTACAACGGCGAGCAGCTGGAAGGCGTTTCCAAGGAGCAGATCAACGTTGCTGGCGGCGAACGCATCAACACCTGGAAGGCCTATCTGAAGCCGGTGCGCGAGCGCATGGAAATCATCACGGATGCCGAAGTGCATTCGGTGATCCTCGAATCCGGATCCGCGGTAGGCGTGCGCTATCGGATCGGCGGGCAGCTGCAGGAGCTGCGCGCAGATGAAGTGGTACTCTGCGCCGGCGCCCTGGGATCCCCGCAAATCCTGTTGCGCTCAGGCATCGGCCCGGCGGCCGAGCTCGAAGCAGCGGGCGTCATGCCGCTGCATGAGCTGGATCAGGTCGGCAAGAACCTGCATGACCACCTGCTGGCGCCGGTGATTGCCGAAACCACCACCCGCGCGATACCCGCCCCGCGTGCCGGAGTCTCCGTTTCGCAATCGCACATGTTCACCCGATCCCGCGAGGGCCTGGATCGCCCGGACACCCAGCCGATCTTCTTCGCCGTGCCCATGTACTCCCCGGGCATGGAACCGATCGACGGCACTGCCTTCACCTTGCACTCCGGGATCGTCACCCCGCACAGCCGCGGCGAAATCACCCTGAGCGGACCTGGCCTGGATGACCCGGTGAACATCGATTTGAACGCGCTGGATGATCCGCGGGATATGCAGGCATTCCTGGTATCGATGAAGCAATGCCGCGCGATGGTGGAGCAAGATGCCTTGGCCGGGGACTGGGGAGCCAGGGAAACCTACCCTGGTGAAGAAATACGCGGCGATGAGCAGCTGGAGGATTACATTCGGAACAACGTCGTGACCTACCACCACCAGGTGGGTACCTGCCGCATGGGCACGGATGCGCAGGCCGTGGTGGATCCGCAGCTGCGGGTACGCGGCTTGGAAGGGCTGCGCGTCATCGATGCCTCGATCGTGCCCAAGATCACCACCGGCAACACCAATGCCCCGGCCATCCTCATCGGCGAACTGGGCGCCAAATTCCTCTTGGCTGATCTTCGGCTCTGACAGGCGGCGCACTATGGCCGTGGCCAAGGAGAACGAGCCCTCACCTTCCAAAAGACGACGATTCCGCGGACCGCAGCTGGCGATGGAACGCGCGCCAGCTGCGTGTGAGATACATCGAATAAACTGCTTCAGGGCGAAATCGTTTCAAGCTGAAATGATATTTTGAAGGGATGAACGAACACCGGATTCCGCAGTTCCAATGGAACTCGCTGAGCTATCTCACCGCCCGAGCCGGACGCATCGGCACCCAGGAGCTCACCGAGCTGATGGAATCCGAGTCCTTGTCCCGGCATCATTTCACCATCATCTGCGCGCTGGAGGAGTTCGGCGGCATCTCCCAGAACGACTTGGCAGATCGCTCGAATGTGAACCGCGGCCATCTGGTGGCCTACCTCGATCAGCTGTCGAGCCGTGGGATCCTGGAACGCGAAGTTGATCCGGAGGACCGCCGCCGCAACGTCATCACGCTGACTCCCGAGGGCCGGAAATTCGCTGCCCGGGCGATGGAGGCTGCCTCGCATAACGAAGCCAAGGTCTTCGGCGCATTGGATGAGCCGCAGCGGGAGCAGCTGCGCACCTTGCTGCAGCTGGTCGCTACGCAGGACGGCGAGGCACGCCAGTGAAGCGCCACTTAGAAGAAATAGTGCAGCGCAGCGTCGTCGTGGCCCCTCACCGCCCGTCGCTCATCCCGGCAGTCAAGGCGACGATCAGCCTGGCCGCGCCGCTGATCCTGTTGGCCGGCCTTGGCCGCCTTGACTGGGCAATGTATGCAGCGTTCGGCGCCTTCTGCGCGGTCTTCGGCCGTTTCGACGCGTACGCGCCGCGTTTCTGGCAGCAGCTCTCGGCAGGTATCGTGCAACTGGCCGCAATGCTGCTGGGCACCTATTTTTCGCTCATCGAGGCACCGTTCCCGGTACGCGTGCTCGTGCTGGCATTCATTGGTTTTGGCGCCAACTACGTCTCCCATGCCGCGCGCTGGATGCCGCCGGGACCGGTCTTCGCGGTCTTCGCCGGCGGCGCCTGCCTGGGCATCCCGGCCACTTCGCAAAGCTTCACCGGGGTGCTGCTGGCCGGCGGCGGAACAATGGCCTTCAGCATGCTGCTGATGCTTGGCCTGTCGATGCGCAAAGCCAACCTGCTTCATACCCTGCGCTCCGGATACGCCTGGTCGCCCTCGCGCCGGGCCATGGCCCAATCGCTCCAAATGGGCACGGGCGTGCTGCTGGCGGGAATCGCAGGGCATCTGCTCAGCGACGGCCACTGGTACTGGGCCAGTCTCGGCGCGATCGCCGCAGTCACCGGCGCTGATGCCTATGCGCGGGTAGCCCGCGGGCTGCAGCGCTGCGCAGGCACCTGCATTGGCGTAGCGCTGACCGCAATAGTTTTCGCCTTCGATTCCCCGGTCTGGGTAATCCTGGCCGCTGCGCTGGCCTCGCAGTTCGTCATCGAGCTGGTGATTCTGCGCAACTATGCGGTGGGGATGGTATTCATGACGGTCACCGCACTGCTCATGGTCCACCTGGTCAGCCCTGAACCGGCCGCGTCCCTGCTCATCGACCGCATTTCCATGACGGCGCTGGGCGCTTTGGTGGGTGCGGTGCAGAGCATCGCCATTTCGCTGCTGGTGGCCCGCCGCCGCCAAGGCCGAACGCCGGGGGCTACCAGTGCTCGGTGACCACCTGCGCTTCGAGCTTGCCGGCCTCGATGGAGATATGGCGGGCTAATTCCAGATCCAGTGCTCCCAGATGCTCGGGCTGGTTATGCGCTAGGCGCAGCTCGACGATGGAAACCCGCCACTCCAGGTGCGGATGCCGGTTGTCCTGCTCGGCGCGCAGGCCTACCTGGACGATGAACTGCAAGGCCGTGCTCGCGCAATCGAAACGGTAAGCGGCCCGCAAACCCAGGTCATCACGCTTCCAATCAGGCAAGGCACCCAGCCTCTGATCGAATTCGAAGCGCGGTAACGGACCGGTTGATGCCATGGTTCTCTCCTCCAAGCGGCAGCGGGTCGGACTGTGCAAGTGGTTGCTGCCTGCCGCCATGATCGCATCGACCCCGGCGATCGCGGTAGCGATCCCAGCGACTATGCAGTTTGGCCCCGGCATCTGGCGATGTGAACTGGGTCCCGAAAGTTGGACGAGCTAAATAATAGTCCTGCTTAGGCTGCAAGGGTATGGCATCGATATTCCATCGGCGTCATACCCTTCAGTCGTTCCTGACGCCGACTGACGTTGTACCAATCAATGTACGTCTCAATCTCCACCTTGAGATCCTCGAAATCTGCGAAGTGCTCTCCATGGAACATCTCCGACTTGAGATGACCGAAGAAATTCTCCATGACCGAGTTGTCGAAGCAGTTCCCTTTACGAGACATGGACTGCACCGCACCATGCTCCTGCAGCAAAGCCTTCCACGACCAATGCTGATACTGGAATCCTTGATCCGTATGGACCAGCAGCTTCTTCCCGAAATCTTTCGAACCTAAGGCTTGAGCCAAGCTCTGATTAGTGAACGCCGTAGTTGGTGACGAAGCGATCGTGTAGCTCAA
>NZ_JBLVOC010000024.1:0-1468 GCF_053543575.1 Glutamicibacter sp. AGC84 | reverse complement strand
CCACTGGGTTGATAGGCAGGATGTGGAAGCAAGGACTAAAGACTTGTGTAGCTGACCTGTACTAATAGGCCGATGACTTTCAACACACAATAAAACAATATTTGAACTGATGATTTCAATGCTGTTCGCGTTCACTATGCGGTTACGAGACAACAACCTCTAACCACAAATACAAGATGAGTTACAAGACTTTGTAGCACCGGAAAACACTGACCAGGAAACGTTTTGGTTTGTGTGCTTCGTGATTGTTACGGCGGTCATAGCGTGGGGGAAACGCCCGGTCCCATACCGAACCCGGAAGCTAAGGCCCACTGCGCCGATGGTACTGCACTCGTGAGGGTGTGGGAGAGTAGGTCACCGCCGGACTTAACTTGAGTAGATGGTTTGAGGCCCTGGTACCGTTTGGTGCCGGGGCCTCACCTGTTTAACCCGTCCCCTGGTAATCGACTTGCTACAGCCTATGGGTTCAGTTTCATGCTGGGCCCTTTTTGTCGTTAACCCCTTTTAGAAGAGTTGAATCTATCAAGGGGCTTCGATCGGCTACGCATGCGTCGATGGCTGGGGGGACAACCTTAGGGCCGCCACTGAGTGTCTTGCCACATTGGACCCGTTTCCCTATGGTATGACTCGTGCCTCCCGTAGACTTGAATTTAGATGTACATGCCTCGAGGGCATGCTGAATAGTTAATAGTGAAGTGATTTGCAAAGGCAAACACGAAGGTTGCGGTATTGAGATAGCCGCTGAAGGGGACATTAGATGTCTAACGAATTCCGCCGTAACTCCGACAACGGACGAGGCGACTTCCGGAACTCAGATTCAAACCGCAACAACTCCCGCGATGGCTTCAAGCGTCGCGACGACCGTAGTGATTTCAAGCGCACCGACGATAACCGTGGTGGCTTCCGCGGTGACCGTAATGCTGACCGCGGCGGTGACTTCAAGCGCGACGACAACCGTGGTGGTGGCTTCAAGCGTGATGACAACCGCGGTGGCGGTTTCCGCAATGATGACCGTGGTGGTTTCCGTGGCGAGCGTCGCGATGACAACCGTGGCGGTGGCTTCAAGCGTGATGACAACCGTGGTGGTGGCTTCAAGCGTGACGATAACCGCGGTGGCGGTTTCCGCAATGATGACCGTGGTGGTTTCCGCGGCGAGCGTCGCGATGACAACCGTGGCGGTGGCTTCCGCAATGATGACCGTGGTGGTTTCCGTGGCGAGCGTCGCGATGACAACCGCGGTGGCGGCTTCAAGCGTGATGACAACCGTGGCGGTGGCTTCCGCAATGATGACCGTGGTGGTTTCCGTGGCGAGCGTCGCGATGACAACCGCGGTGGCGGCTTCAAGCGTGATGACAACCGTGGCGGTGGCTTCAAGCGTGATGACAACCGTGGCGGTGGTTTCAAGCGTGATGACAACCGTGGCGGTGGCTTCAAGCGTGATGACAACCGCGGTGGCGGCTTCAAGCGT
>NZ_JBLVOC010000023.1:0-16775 GCF_053543575.1 Glutamicibacter sp. AGC84 | reverse complement strand
CTTTGTAGCACCGGAAAACACTGACCAGGAAACGTTTTGGTTTGTGTGCTTCGTGATTGTTACGGCGGTCATAGCGTGGGGGAAACGCCCGGTCCCATACCGAACCCGGAAGCTAAGGCCCACTGCGCCGATGGTACTGCACTCGTGAGGGTGTGGGAGAGTAGGTCACCGCCGGACTTAACTTAAGTAGATGGTTTGAGGCCCTGGTACCGTTTGGTGCCGGGGCCTCACCTGTTTAACGAGAAGGGGGAGGGGGAATTGGGCAGCTGGCGCTGCCTGGTTCCTCCTCCCCTCCTGCTTTAACGAGCAGTGCGTCCAGGATATTTGTGTTGGCCAAGGTTGCCGGCGAGCTCAGTTGCTTGCACCGGATGACGAGGGCCAAGTTACCCGAGAATTATTCACTGGAGTTCTTATCGAAATTGAAGATCAGGTTGTCGGCCCAGCCAGCCTTGCTGAGCCATATTTGTTCCCTGACGGGTATCGACTAAAAATGCCAGCTGGTCGACTGCGTAATTTGAGTTTCAGGCCCCCAAGGCGACAGCTCCGTTTCGGAAGACGATTCCCGCAGTTGCACCACATTCACCTGCCGGCGTGCAATGGTGAGAGCAACTGGCAACGACAGGTCTCGGCGTAAGGGGATTCGACCGACCGAGGGAACCAAGACTGCGAGAATTCACCGGGTCAGGCCAATGAACATCATTGTGGACCTCGTCTTGGAAAGCCTTGAAAGCAGTAGATACTGTCATCCACCGCCCGAAGACATCGGCATCATGTTTCTGAAGACGCGGACGCTAACGGACAGCAGATGCTTTGACTTCCGGTGGACAACATGACGGACACAGACGGGCGTGGCTGCTGACCACTGACGTGCAGTACTTTGAAGCCAGCCGTATCGGAATCCTGCCTCGATATCGAGGGATTGCGCAAGCACATTTAAGCATTCTCAAGGTCGTTGGTGAGGATCGCGCAGCATGATCCTTCAATTGGATTCACGAGTATCTGACTGCATTGCATGCCGGGATGTGTACTTCTATCTACAGCTCGCGAGTGGTCGGAATTCCAGAATGCCCATCACGCTGTCCCGAGATACCCGTTGGAAGAATTGCCGTCCGGTATCTCAGCTTCTTTTCACCACGAGTCTGAGGTACCGGACTATCTTGTCTTTTTCCCCGCTCCAAGATGCATGTGACTGCGATTACATGGAGGTCGGGGTTGAAGCACACCATGATAAGTGAGCGGCAAACCTCTGATGCAGTTAGGAATCTCGGAGGAGCAGCATGCGTACTAGCCAGACAAGTCAAAACTTGAAACGTGGTTTAAGCACACGGCACATCAGGTTTATCGCTCTAGGGTCTGCTATTGGCACAGGCTTATTCTATGGTTCCGCAAGCGCCATTCAAATGGCTGGGCCAGCGGTGCTGTTGGCATACATACTCGGTGGGGCAGTGGTGTTCATGGTGATGCGTGCGTTGGGGGAAATGGCAGTCCGCAATCCGACCTCCGGCTCATTCGGAAGCTATGCCACTGAATTCGTTGGACGCTTTGCTGGCTTTGCAACCGGGTGGACCTACACGTTTGAAATGTTTGTGGTGGCCCTGGCTGACGTGACAGCTTTTGGCGTATATATGGGTTTCTGGTTTCCCAACGTCGAACGATGGATCTGGATCCTGGCAGTTGTTTTCTTCATTGCCGCCGTGAACCTGCTCTCGGTCAAAGTCTTCGGCGAACTGGAATTTTGGTTCTCCTTGGTCAAGGTCGTCGCTATCATGGCAATGATCGCTGGTGGCGTTCTCGTAATCGTCTTCGGGTTGGGCAACCAAAGCGAAGGAGCTGCAGGTCTATCCAATCTCTTTGCTGGCGACGGCTTCATGCCGCATGGTGTCTGGGGCATTCTCGCTTCCCTGACGATTGTCATGTTTGCCTTCGGCGGCACCGAAGTGATCGGCATTACCGCTGGCGAAGCGCAAAACCCGCGTAAAGTCATTCCGCAGGCAATTAACTCTGTGCCAGTGCGCATCTTGCTGTTCTACGTACTGACGCTCGGTGTCATCATGTGCATTCAGCCGTGGAACACGATTGATGGTAGTGAAAGTCCATTCGTTTCGATCTTCTCCAGCATCGGCTTCTCGTCAGCAGCAAATGTCCTGAACTTCATCGTCATCACTGCGGCACTCTCAGCAATCAACGCAGACATCTTCGGCGCGGGACGCATGATTCACGGTATGGCCAAACAAGGCCAGGCGCCACAGGTATTCACGAAGACCACGGCTAACGGGGTCCCATGGGTGACTTCACTATCGATGATCGGCGCATTGCTTATTGGTGTAGTGCTGAACATCTGGTTCGAAGATGAGATCTTCTTCCTCATTGCTGCATTGGCTACTTTCGCCACCGTCGTTGTTTGGTCGATGATCCTGATCTCTCATATTCGGATGAAGCACCGGATAGACAGAGATAATCTTGAACCATCTGCATTCCCAGTTCCGCTTTGGCCAGTGGGTAGCTACTTGGCGCTGGCCTTCATGATCTTCGTGATCATCTTAATCGGCATTATTCCGGATACGCGTAGTGCACTCATTACCGGTCTAATCTGGGTGGCAATCCTGGGCGTCTGTTATCGACTATTCGTCAGAGTAAAAGCTCTTCCAGCAGAAATCCAAGCAGCGCAATCGAAAGAAAATGCAGCAGCTGAACGGTCCTAGACCGATAAATAATAGGGCAATGACGCATGCCGGCCCCGGACTGGCTGGCCATGAGGGCGCAAACGCAGTTTTGAACCGGGCTACTAGTAAATTGCCAAGTCATCAAGTTCGGCAAAGACCCTCAAAAGCCGTAGTCTCAGGTAAATACTTGCACGCAACGATCCGTGGAGATAAAGATGGCCGCTACCCATGCCGGATTTCTAGATGCCCTCAGCGCGGCATTACCAGAGAATGCCATTGAAACATCGGGCCCGCTGCTTCGAGAAAACTCTAGAGACTTCGGTCAGTTGTCGGGGGATCCCATTGAACCGCTGGCCGTGGTCTTCGCCAGTTCCGTAGCGGATGTACAACACGTTCTACGCTTGGCTAGCGAATACAAGGTACCGGTCATTAGCCGCGGTGCCGGCACAGGTGTTTCTGGTGGTGTACACGTACTAGGTGATGCCGTCGTCTTGAACTTGAGCAAGATGAATAGAATCCTTGAGATCCGCCCGGAAGATGAAGTCGCTGTGGTTGAACCTGGCGTCATCAATCATCAGCTGAACGAAGCCGTTTCCGAATTCGGCCTCATGTACGCCCCGGATCCTGCTAGCTACAAGATGTCTACAATTGGCGGCAACATCGCAACCAACGCGGGAGGCCTGCGGTGCGCGAAGTATGGCGTGACCCGAGAAGCAGTGCTCTCCCTAGACGTCGTATTGGCTGACGGACGACTAATCCGCGTTGGCAAGAATACGTTCAAGGGTGTAGCAGGGTATGATCTCGCCGCACTTTTCACAGGGTCAGAGGGCACGCTGGGCGTTGTCGTTCGCGCAGTTGTCCGATTGCGCTATCTCCCGGTAGACGAGCGAGACATAGCTCTATTGTTCCCCAGCCTGGAAGAAGCAGTCGAGGGCGTTCAACTGATTGCCAAAGCCAGAATTCAGCCTGCCATTTTGGAACTCATTGATCATTCGACTCTGCTCATTCTTGATGAACAGTACTCGACGAATTACGCAGGTCTCGGCGGTGCCATGCTCTTGGCTCGACTGGATGGCTATGGCGCCGAGCGTGAAGAAGCCGCTCTCCGCAGTGTTTTCGCAGAACGCAACGCCCAGCTAAGCAATTCGGCAGATCCGAGTGCTACGCAACTGATCGAAATGCGCCGAACCAGCCGGGGTGATACTAAAGACGATGCTTACCGGACTGGAGAGGATGTCGCCATTCCGAAAAGCAAGATGCTTGAATACGTGCACCGCGTTCAACGGGCTGCGCGGGAGGAAAACGTAAACATGCGGATGATTTCGCATGTAGGGGATGGCAATCTGCATCCGACGTTTTCTGTAGAACCGGAAGACGGCAACGAGCCACTAGCGAGGCTTGACCGTGCAGTTGAAAGCTCCGTACGTATTGCACTGGAACTGGGCGGCACAATTACTGGCGAACACGGTGTCGGGCTGATCAAAAAAGATTGGTTGCAATGGGAACAAGCAACAGAAGTGATCGAACTCCAACAGCAGATCAAGAACCTTTTGGACCCGTTGAATATCTTGAATCCTGGGAAAGCTATCTAATGGTCTTAAGCTGCGAGGCCCGGCTAAGGACTTGGCGGCAAAGAAAAGAGTAGCTATGCCGGGCATTGATGAGAATTCTGCAGGGTGTATAGTGAAATGGTTGTAACCACGGGATATAGCGCAGCTTGGTAGCGCGCGTCGTTCGGGACGACGAGGTCGCAGGTTCGAATCCTGTTATCCCGACACACAGCTAAGGGGGAACTTCGGTTCCCTCTTTTGCATTAAGCAGTCGTCTCAGCACGCAGTGACAGGTTAAGTGGACCTGCCTCCTTCGGCGGCAATTTATCGGCTGACGTGTAGCGAAGTTCAGGTCCGTTACAGGCATTTCAATAAACGAGCTGCAGATCACTCGAGGATATTGCCCCAGGATGTGCGATCCGTGAATTTTTTAGGTATAGTTATATCTCGTGCTAAGGGGTTCAGCGCAGATCAGCTTCGGCTGCAGAAGCAAATGAATACCAAGTCACATTGGGATATGGTGTAATTGGCAACACAACGGTTTCTGGTTCCGTCATTCTAGGTTCGAGTCCTGGTATCCCAGCGCTTCACCAAAGAGATTTGGTGAGCTGAAGATTTATCTTCAGCATACGGCCCCATCGTATAGCGGCCTAGTACTCCGCCCTCTCACGGCGGCAACACGGGTTCGAATCCCGTTGGGGTCACCAAAGCAAAAATCGCGAAACTTATGTTTCGCGATTTTTTTATGCCCAAAAACCGAGGATTCTACGGAACCGACAGCGGCTTCCGCTGAAACCTCCGTAAGCAGGGTAATCGGGTTATGTCCCAAAAAAGGTGTACAGATGTCGCGAGGAAGTGGATTCATCTACGTCCTCCCCAGCCTTTTCGGATGCCATTGCCGTCTTCCCAGCTGAAGTGCTGGCCGTAAACCGCTGGCCCGATCGGTTCCTCCGCCCGGGGTTTCCGCTTGGGTTTTTCTGCCCAATGATGTCGCTGCACGAACGACCAAGGATCTTTGGGGTTCTCGGCGTATCGATACAAATGCCAGCGCACCAGCGCCATGGAATGCTGCGGTGTCAGCCCTCGGTGCAGCCGTAGCTGTTCCTTGATTCCGGCGTTGATGCCACCTTCCAAGGGACTTGTGGTCTTGGGCAGCAGCTCTCCGGGCTGAGCGAGGTCAAGCCATTGGAACAGGTGGTCTTTCTTGAGCAGGTCATGCAATAGCCGCTCAGCGCGACGCAGCCCGATATGCGTGTACCACCAGGTCTGGTGCGGCTTGACTCGGGTGGGCCTGGACGCGGTGCGGTCCTTCGCGTAGGTGCGTTCCTTGAGCGTCACTTCGTGCATGGACTGCCAGTGGATGAACTGCTCGGACCAGTTCGCCGCTTCGTCTTTCGTACTGACTTTCATCAGTGCACGGGTGAGTGCAAGGAGCTGTTGACCTGGGACGGTGCGTGGATTCAAGGTCAGATGCTTGACCATGGACTGGCGGATGTGGAAGTAGCAACGCTGGATTTTGGTGTCGGGCCAGAGCGCGGTGAGCACGGATTCCAGGGCGCCGTTGCCGTCGATGAGCGCAATTTGTGGTGGGGTCATGCCTTGGAGCAGGTGGGTCCATGACGCGATCTTTTCGCGGTCGCAGAATTGCCAGTCGATGATGTGCTTTCCGTTGAACGCGGTCAGTGCGCAGTAGCCGTTGAAGTAGGTGCCATCGAGCATGAGGTATCGATGTTGCTCGCCGGTTTGTTCCAGGTGTGGCTGGACTTGCCAGCACCATGCTGTGGTGCGGTGAAAGGTGCTGCGCGGGGTTCCCAGTTCGGCGATGCTTTGTTTTCCGGTGGCCCATCGGTGGAAACTGGTGAACTGTTTCTTGGCGGTGATGTCGGGGCGGGAAACGGTGGTGGACGCGCCGCAGTTCTTGCATCGCCAGCGGGTGCGTCCGGCACTGTTTTTGCCGTTCTTGACGAGCTTGTTTCCGCATACATCACAGCGGGGTTGATTTGCAATTGTTGCCACGGTACATGCTTTCAAAGCATGTGTTCGTGGTGTTGTTCCTAGTGGTTATGTGTTTTTGGTGGGTTCTGTACACCTTTTTTGGGACTTAACCCGGGTAATCCGTCAGCAATGTAACGGCGCAGAGTTGCAGGTCTAGCGCGGGTGAGGGGAAACTGCCCGTTGAGCCCGTTGAGCCCGTTGAGCCCGTTGAGCCCGTTGAGCCCGTTGGGCCCGTTGAGCCGCCGGGCATAACAACTCATTTCCGCCATCCTGGCCATTGGACGCTGCCACGAAAATGCCCGACTCATACATCGCTGGAAGCTCATGAGCTTCAATCTGAGCATGCTGTGCAAGTTGACCCATATGGATAACTAAGAACCGCCCTGATTAAGTTTCAATTTTCTATTCGCCGATCCTGGGATGTTTATGCTTGATCCATGAGTGGCGGAGCCAAAGCATTTAGCGATGAAGGCGCACGGGATCCATCGCGCCCAAAACAGTATCGGGAACGAAAGAGAGCTCTGTACTTCCTGAGCATAGGAGGATTCTGCTTCCTCCTGACCTTGGCAGTGAATTACGGATTGAAGTTCACGATTCTGGGGGCGCATCCAACTTCAGCTTTTCTTATCGCTAATGCAGCGGCCACGGTAGTTTCCTACTACCTCTCGCGACGGTTTACCTTTGGGGATGTCGTTCATGGCCTCAAACGTATTCAGTTCATCAAATTCGTCGGCATGTCTACGGTAGCTATTGGAATTACTGCGGCGCCGGTTTATGTATCCCGTTGGATCTTTGGAATCACGGAACCACACGTTTCTTTTATCGTCCAGGAGATCGCCGACTTTATCGCCGGACCAATTGTCGGGACGTTACTTGGGATGATCTTCCGATGGTGGGCAATGAAGAAGTTCGTCTTCCTGGATACGCTCCATAAACGTACAGAGATCCTGTAAACCGCAGGAGCAAAGCAGTCGCGATTCCGCTGCAGATTTGTTCAACTGTCAGGGTGTCAGAGTACGCCCGCGGATCATGCCACCACTGTGTAACCACGATCACTGTAAAAAGTGCCCTGCCGATTTGCGGAGCCCTAAAAACCTGTGTATAGTTTTTATCTGTTGCCGGAACGGAAACAACACGGAATCTACCGATTGTTTACCCGGCAGCCAATCACTTTTCACTGAAGGTTTTCCGTCGATTTTGATCGGATCAGGAACTCTGGTAAGTTGGAAAAGTTGCTCCGGAGCGAAGCAGTCATCGAAGGTTTGATGGTTGTGGTGTCGAGAGTGTTTGTTGTTTGAGAACTCAATAGTGTGCCAAGTTTGTTGATACCGAATATTTTTATTTGGTGAATACATAACATTTGCTTGAGGCATTGCACCCCCGTGCAGTGTTCTTGAGTGTTTTATTATTCGCCAGGACTTCATTGGCTTCGCCCTTATTTTCCAAGGGGTTGCCGGTGGCTTTTTATTTTTTTATGGAGAGTTTGATCCTGGCTCAGGATGAACGCTGGCGGCGTGCTTAACACATGCAAGTCGAACGATGAAGCCCAGCTTGCTGGGTGGATTAGTGGCGAACGGGTGAGTAACACGTGAGTAACCTGCCCCCGACTCTGGGATAAGCCCGGGAAACTGGGTCTAATACCGGATATTACCTTTGACCGCATGGTTGTTGGTGGAAAGATTTATCGGTGGGGGATGGACTCGCGGCCTATCAGCTTGTTGGTGAGGTAATGGCTCACCATGGCGACGACGGGTAGCCGGCCTGAGAGGGTGACCGGCCACACTGGGACTGAGACACGGCCCAGACTCCTACGGGAGGCAGCAGTGGGGAATATTGCACAATGGGCGAAAGCCTGATGCAGCGACGCCGCGTGAGGGATGACGGCCTTCGGGTTGTAAACCTCTTTCAGTAGGGAAGAAGCGAAAGTGACGGTACCTGCAGAAGAAGCGCCGGCTAACTACGTGCCAGCAGCCGCGGTAATACGTAGGGCGCAAGCGTTATCCGGATTTATTGGGCGTAAAGAGCTCGTAGGCGGTTTGTCGCGTCTGCCGTGAAAGTCCGAGGCTCAACCTCGGATCTGCGGTGGGTACGGGCAGACTAGAGTGATGTAGGGGAGACTGGAATTCCTGGTGTAGCGGTGAAATGCGCAGATATCAGGAGGAACACCGATGGCGAAGGCAGGTCTCTGGGCATTTACTGACGCTGAGGAGCGAAAGCATGGGGAGCGAACAGGATTAGATACCCTGGTAGTCCATGCCGTAAACGTTGGGCACTAGGTGTGGGGGACATTCCACGTTTTCCGCGCCGTAGCTAACGCATTAAGTGCCCCGCCTGGGGAGTACGGCCGCAAGGCTAAAACTCAAAGGAATTGACGGGGGCCCGCACAAGCGGCGGAGCATGCGGATTAATTCGATGCAACGCGAAGAACCTTACCAAGGCTTGACATGTGCCAGACCGCCTCAGAGATGGGGTTTCCCTTCGGGGCTGGTTCACAGGTGGTGCATGGTTGTCGTCAGCTCGTGTCGTGAGATGTTGGGTTAAGTCCCGCAACGAGCGCAACCCTCGTTCCATGTTGCCAGCACGTAAAGGTGGGGACTCATGGGAGACTGCCGGGGTCAACTCGGAGGAAGGTGGGGATGACGTCAAATCATCATGCCCCTTATGTCTTGGGCTTCACGCATGCTACAATGGCCGGTACAATGGGTTGCGATACTGTGAGGTGGAGCTAATCCCTAAAAGCCGGTCTCAGTTCGGATTGGGGTCTGCAACTCGACCCCATGAAGTCGGAGTCGCTAGTAATCGCAGATCAGCAACGCTGCGGTGAATACGTTCCCGGGCCTTGTACACACCGCCCGTCAAGTCACGAAAGTTGGTAACACCCGAAGCCGATGGCCTAACCACCTTGTGTGGGGGGAGTCGTCGAAGGTGGGACTGGCGATTGGGACTAAGTCGTAACAAGGTAGCCGTACCGGAAGGTGCGGCTGGATCACCTCCTTTCTAAGGAGCTAACCATTATTGGTTGCCCATGCTGGACACGAGTGTTGTCCGGGTGGGTTGCTCATGGGTGGAATATCAATGGACTCAATACCGGAAAACGTGCTGGCTGATGCTGGTGCGGGGTATTGGCTGTGGCCGCGTGGTGCTTGGGCATCTGCTAGTACGCATTGCAGGGGGTTTTCTTCTTGCGGTGCTGGAATGCGGTGTGTGGGTGTTGCGTGGTTTGTATGGTTTGGCATGCTGTTGGGTTTTGAGGCAACAAGCCTCCTTTCCTGGTGAATGGTTGCTGGGGTTCTTCCTGTGGGGAGGGTCCTGGTGGTGTTCGCTTGGGTGAGGGGTTCTTGGTGTTTCGGTGTTTGTCCTGTGTTTGCTGCAAGGATGTCCTGTTGGATTGATGCTGGCCTTTGGTTGGTGTTGGTTTTGGGGTGTTGTTGCGGGGGTGCGGGGTTGTTGTTTGGGAACTGTATAGTGAACGCGAGCATCTTGCAGATGAGATGAGCTGGGTAGTCCTTTTCCTTGGATTGCCTGGTGTTGGAGTCTTGTCTGCGTGATTTTGTTAGATTGTTTTATTGCTCATATCTTTTGACTTTGATGTTGTGTTGAAGTTTTTAAGGGCGCACGGTGGATGCCTTGGCATCAAGAGCCGATGAAGGACGTGGGAATCTGCGATAAGCCTGGTGGAGTCGATAACCGGACGTTGAGACCAGGATTTCCGAATGGGGGAACCCCGCACCATGTTATGTGGTGTGACCTGCAGCTGAATGTATAGGCTGTGTGGAGGGAACGCGGGGAAGTGAAACATCTCAGTACCCGCAGGAAGAGAAAACAACAGTGATTCCGTTAGTAGTGGCGAGCGAACGCGGATGGGGCTAAACCGGTTGGTGTGTGATAGCGGATAGGCGTTGCATCACCGGGGTTGTGGGGTCGGCATGTACCAGCGCTATCTTGCTGGTGGGATGAGGTGCAGGCGTATAGGTGAATCGGTTGGAATGCCGGACCATAGAGGGTGATAGTCCCGTAGGTGTAATGCGTGTCTGCCGTTCTAGTGTTGATACCCGAGTAGCACGGGGCCCGTGAAACCTTGTGTGAATCTGCCAGGACCACCTGGTAAGCCTGAATACTACTTGATGACCGATAGTGAATCAGTACCGTGAGGGAATGGTGAAAAGTACCCCGGGAGGGGAGTGAAATAGTACCTGAAACCGTGCGCTTACAATCCGTTAGAGCTGGGGACTTGTTCCCTGGTGATGGCGTGCCTTTTGAAGAATGAGCCTGCGAGTTAGTGTTACGTCGCGAGGTTAACCCGTGTGGGGAAGCCGTAGCGAAAGCGAGTCTGAATAGGGCGTTTGAGTGGCGTGATCTAGACCCGAAGCGAAGTGATCTACCCATGGCCAGGTTGAAGCGCGTGTAAGAGCGTGTGGAGGACCGAACCCACTTCAGTTGAAAATGGAGGGGATGAGCTGTGGGTAGGGGTGAAAGGCCAATCAAACTTCGTGATAGCTGGTTCTCCCCGAAATGCATTTAGGTGCAGCGTTGCGTGTTTCTTGCTGGAGGTAGAGCTACTGGATAGGCGATGGGCCCTACAAGGTTACTGACCTTAGCCAAACTCCGAATGCCGGCAAGTGAGAGCGCAGCAGTGAGACTGTGGGGGATAAGCTTCATAGTCGAGAGGGAAACAGCCCAGAACGCCAACTAAGGCCCCTAAGCGTGTGCTAAGTGGAAAAGGATGTGGAGTTGCTGTGACAACCAGGAGGTTGGCTTAGAAGCAGCCACCCTTGAAAGAGTGCGTAATAGCTCACTGGTCAAGTGATTCCGCGCCGATAATGTAGCGGGGCTCAAGCACACCGCCGAAGTTGCGTCATTCAAATATTAACCTGGTTTCGATTGGGTGTTTGGATGGGTAGGGGAGCGTCGTGTGGACGGTGAAGTCGCGGTGTAAACCAGCGGTGGAGGCCACACGAGTGAGAATGCAGGCATGAGTAGCGAATGACGGGTGAGAAACCCGTCCGCCGAATGATCAAGGGTTCCAGGGTTAAGCTAATCTGCCCTGGGTTAGTCGGGACCTAAGGCGAGGCCGACAGGCGTAGTCGATGGACAACGGGTTGATATTCCCGTACCGGCGAAGGACCGCCCATACTGAGCTGTGGATGCTAACCATGATTGACGCTAGCTGTTGGTGCCTTCGGGTATCTTGCTGGTTGATGTGGTGGGAACCGATGCAGTGAGGTCAGCGTATTAACAGGTGTGACGCAGGAAGGTAGCCGAGCCAGGCAATGGAATTGACCTGGTCCAAGGGTGTAGGAAGAGTGGTTGGCAAATCCGCCGCTCATGTTTCTGAGACCTGATAGGCGCCCCGTTTTCGGGGTGATTCGGTGATCCTATGCTGCCTAGAAAAGCATCGGCGCGAGGTCCAAGTCCGCCCGTACCCCAAACCGACACAGGTGATCAGGTAGAGAATACTAAGGCGATCGAGAGAATCATGGTTAAGGAACTCGGCAAAATGCCCCCGTAACTTCGGAAGAAGGGGGGCCTGCCCCGTGATGAGAACTTGCTTCTCTGATGCGGGTGTGGGCCGCAGAGACCAGGGGGAAGCGACTGTTTACTAAAAACACAGGTCCGTGCGAAGTCGCAAGACGATGTATACGGACTGACTCCTGCCCGGTGCTGGAAGGTTAAGAGGACTGGTTAGCAGTAATGCGAAGCTGAGAATTTAAGCCCCAGTAAACGGCGGTGGTAACTATAACCATCCTAAGGTAGCGAAATTCCTTGTCGGGTAAGTTCCGACCTGCACGAATGGAGTAACGACTTCCCCGCTGTCTCAACCATGAACTCGGCGAAATTGCAGTACGAGTAAAGATGCTCGTTACGCGCAGCAGGACGGAAAGACCCCGAGACCTTTACTATAGTTTGGTATTGGTGTTCGGTGCAGCTTGTGTAGGATAGGTGGGAGACTGTGAAGCTTGGACGCTAGTTCAGGTGGAGTCATCGTTGAAATACCACTCTGGCTGTACCGGTCACCTAACTTCGGACCATGATCTGGTTCAGGGACAGTGCCTGATGGGTAGTTTAACTGGGGCGGTTGCCTCCTAAAATGTAACGGAGGCGCCCAAAGGTTCCCTCAGCCTGGTTGGCAATCAGGTGTCGAGTGTAAGTGCACAAGGGAGCTTGACTGTGAGAGTGACAGCTCGAGCAGGGACGAAAGTCGGGACTAGTGATCCGGCGGCACCTCGTGGAAGGGCCGTCGCTCAACGGATAAAAGGTACCTCGGGGATAACAGGCTGATCTTGCCCAAGAGTCCATATCGACGGCATGGTTTGGCACCTCGATGTCGGCTCGTCGCATCCTGGGGCTGGAGTAGGTCCCAAGGGTTGGGCTGTTCGCCCATTAAAGCGGTACGCGAGCTGGGTTTAGAACGTCGTGAGACAGTTCGGTCCCTATCCGCTGCGCGCGTTGGAAATTTGAGAAGGGCTGTCCTTAGTACGAGAGGACCGGGACGGACGAACCTCTGGTGTGTCAGTTGTACTGCCAAGTGCATCGCTGATTAGCTACGTTTGGAAGGGATAACCGCTGAAAGCATCTAAGCGGGAAGCCTGCTTCGAGATGAGATTTCCATGCACCTTGAGTGTGAGAGGCCCCCAGCTAGACCACTGGGTTGATAGGCAGGATGTGGAAGCAAGGACTAAAGACTTGTGTAGCTGACCTGTACTAATAGGCCGATGACTTTCAACACACAATAAAACAATATTTGAACTGATGATTTCAATGCTGTTCGCGTTCACTATGCGGTTACGAGACAACAACCTCTAACCACAAATACGGATGAGTTACAAGACTTTGTAGCACCGGAAAACATTGACCAGGAAACGTTTTGGTTTGTGTGCTTCGTGATTGTTACGGCGGTCATAGCGTGGGGGAAACGCCCGGTCCCATACCGAACCCGGAAGCTAAGGCCCACTGCGCCGATGGTACTGCACTCGTGAGGGTGTGGGAGAGTAGGTCACCGCCGGACTTAACTTGAGTAGATGGTTTGAGGCCCTGGTACCGTTTGGTGCCGGGGCCTCACCTGTTTAACGAGAAGGGGAGGGGGAATTGGGCAGCTGGTGCTGCTTGGTTCCTCCTCCCCTCCTGCTTTAACGAGCTTGAGTGCTGGCCGCTAGCGCAGACCGCTCAAGGAACGACCAGGCAGGCATGGGGTTGTGAATGCAGCCATGGCTAAGCTGTGTCCCGATGTCGGACGCGCTTGAAGCGACTAAGCAGACTGCGTGGCCCTGGACCTCCGCGGCTCACTACGGGAGAGAACGCCCGCTCCGTTGCAGGTGCTTTATCCGATGGGTTCTGGTCCGCCAATCGGCAAGATCCTGCCTTTTGATGCCTCTGACAATCGATTGCTTGCACCTGGCTATCATTTCGGTAACTTGTTGCCGATTCTTGCTCCATGCTGAATGATAGTGAGCAGAATGTCGCCAATCGGCGAAATGCTGCCGGAAGAGGATCTTTCATGAATTCAGTGACTGAGCTAGGGGCCGAATTGCAGCGCGTTAGAAAACAGAATGGCCTGACGCAGGAACAGCTGGCTGAATTAGCTGGCATCTCCGAACGTACGCTGCGCTCCATAGAACGAGGGGCGGGAAACCCCTCCATTGAAGCGGTGCTCTCCGTCGCGAATGTACTCGGCCTTCGAATTCGCGTGGCCAAATGAAGCCGCAACTCCAAGAGCTCAAGCTTGTTACCAAGGCTGACGTCTACTGCAACGAAAACCTCGCCGGCACTCTAGCCAGACAGTCCGACGGAAGCGTGGCCTTCAGCTATAACAAGGACTACCTTGCACATGGTGGCGCGGGCATTGCGACATCTTTGCCAGCTTCCCCGGAGGCATACGTTGGGCCTGGGGGCGCGTTGCCATCGTTCTTCTCGGGACTATTGCCCGAAGGCCATCGCCTGACCGTTCTCAAGGACGCAACTAAGACCAGCATCTCTGACGAGTTGACTCTGCTGATGGCAGTGGGCGCCGATACTCCAGGCAATGTACGCGTTGTTCCGGAAGGATCAGCACTGGAGCAAACCCCCGTGGTTGCTGAATTCAGCAGCACGGCCGAACTCGACTTCTCGGTCCTCGCGCGCACCTTGGACCGCCACTCGATCCCCGGCGTGCAAGACAAGATCAGCGCAACCATGCTGACAACACCAGTGGAGTTCAAGAACAGCGCCTATCTGCTCAAGCTTGATCCCCGGGATCATCCGCATTTGGTCGTTAATGAGGCGCAGCACCTGAAAGCAGCGCGATTGCTCAAACTTCCGGTCGCAAACAATCGGCTAGTACTGGATTCCACTGGGAGTCCGGGGCTGCTGGTCGAGAGGTTCGATCGCGAGGGTGTCGAGGGGGCGGATAGTCCCACGCGTTTGGCGTTGGAAGATGCCATGCAGGTATTGAACCTTCCGCCGGCAAGCAAGTATGCAGTGAGCACGGAACAAGCTATTGAAGCCTTAGCGCTGCAGTGCCAGGCTCCGGTGCTCGCCAGGCGCAATCTATACATGCAGTTCGTCTTTGCGTGGCTAACTGGCAACGGCGACTTGCATGGAAAGAACGTCTCGATTCTGGCGGACTTGCATGGACGGTTTAATGTAGCGCCCATCTACGACATCCCATGCACCCTGGTCTACGGCGATGACACCATGGCTTTGACTGTTGCCGGCAAGGCTAAGAATCTGAAGAAGAAGCACTGGGCGGAGCTTGCAAGGGTGCTCGGCTTGGCTGACCGGGCCACGCAGTCAGCGAACCAGTTGGCATTGAAAGCCGCATTGACTGTGGATCTCAGCGAGTTGCCTTTTGAAGGTTCACCTTTGCGTGGGACGCAACGAGAACTCAGGTTCCGGCGCATGGAGCTGCAGTAGGCGTCTGAGCGGGACAAGTTAGTCTGCGAGCAACGTGAACGCAGGCAGCTGACTATTCTGGCTTTTCTTCGCTTGCCCCTTAAGGCCAGCCGTCCATGATGGATAGACGCGGAAACCGCGCTTGCCTGGAGCCGATGCTGAGGCGAAGACGCCCAGCTCCTCGAGGTGCTGTTGAGTAAAGCGGAAGACGCCAAAACAGCCGGCTTCCTCGATAAAGACCATAACTCCGCGCAGTCCCTCTTCGGATTCGTAGGGGGCAGTAGTCCCAGTTTCGTCCCGATGCCATATGGCTACGAACCCACCTGGCTTTGTTGGCGTGATCCTTGCGGTCCTGATCCGCCACCGCTGTCCGTCAAGCTCAGTTGCCCCGGCTTGATAATCGCTCTGCTGTTCTTCGGGAGTCACCTCGCCATACGATTGCCCAGTGAGGTGGCAATAGCGTTCCAACGCCGTGAACTTCATAGACTTCATCCTGTATTCGGTAGATCATCAAGTGGAGTGGCAGCGATCGAAATATCGCTGCTATTCACCGTAGCCGAGGGTGGTGCTTACGTAGCACTGCAAGACCTGTATTGGGCCGGCATCAATGCCGACTGCTCTAGGTAGTCATTGCGCTGATGCCGCCTTGGCCGTCACGCGCATGGAACCTCCAGATGCATCGTTTCGCCATGTGCGTTCTCTTCTTGTGCCTTGCTCAGACGCACGCATGCGCCCGCATCGTCTAATCGGCTGATGTGGGCACAATTCATTGGGTTCGCGTATATGCGTACGCTTCTCAAGGGTTCAATAAACTCGCTAGGTACAGGCGCTGATGCTCTGTGCAGCTGCGAAATAATGTTTACGCGCTCAGCCCTAGCTCGGTAATAATTGCCAGCGATTGGGCACATGGAAAGAGCCGAATCAGCAGTTCAGGAATTAAGTGTGCACGGTCACCGTCAAAAACCACCCACCCGATTTGCAGGACCCCCAAAACCTGTGTATAGTTTTTCCTTGTCGCCGAGAACAAAACGGAAGAAATAACCGGATGTGAAACGGCGGCAGAACCCCAGAAAATCAAGGTTTTTCCACAGTCTTGTGGACAACAATTGAAAAGAATGGGAACTGAGAATACTGGTTCAAATCACAAACAATGGATTTGACTTTCAGGAATTCGAAGTTATAGAATATGAATATAACGCTGGACGAAATTACCGCCTGGAATGGTGGGTAAAGAACCGGTAAGTGTTTGTTGTTTGAGAACTCAATAGTGTGCCAAGTTTGTTGATACCGAATATTTTTATTTGGTGAATACATAACATTTGCTTGAGGCATTGCACCCCCGTGCAGTGTTCTTGAGTGTTTTATTATTCGCCAGGACTTCATTGGCTTCGCCCTTATTTTCCAAGGGGTTGCCGGTGGCTTTTTATTTTTTTATGGAGAGTTTGATCCTGGCTCAGGATGAACGCTGGCGGCGTGCTTAACACATGCAAGTCGAACGATGAAGCCCAGCTTGCTGGGTGGATTAGTGGCGAACGGGTGAGTAACACGTGAGTAACCTGCCCCCGACTCTGGGATAAGCCCGGGAAACTGGGTCTAATACCGGATATTACCTTTGACCGCATGGTTGTTGGTGGAAAGATTTATCGGTGGGGGATGGACTCGCGGCCTATCAGCTTGTTGGTGAGGTAATGGCTCACCA
>NZ_JBLVOC010000022.1:0-2234 GCF_053543575.1 Glutamicibacter sp. AGC84 | reverse complement strand
ATCAAATACGCGTACTCAAATTCATCAAACTTTGCTGGGAACAAATCAACGGGCACCGCCCAAACAAAACCTATCGATACCCTCACTTGGCCCGAGGGCAACTATCGAGTGGAATTCGCACAATTCGAAGACATCGCAGGAAACGGAGCCGACACCAGATACGGGCAGGCTCTCGGCCAGGGCGTTAAACTATCCACCCTCAACTTCACCGTTAGCCATGCGCCGCAGTTCGTAATTCCGAAAGCCGTTACATTTCTCGACCGACCGGGAAGCGCAGAGGATTCGTACGTTATACCCTCTACGGAAGGTGTGGACTATTTCGTAGGTGAGATCATTCCTGCGGGAACCTACAATTGGGAAGGTTCCATTTCTATCAGTGCCGAAGCGCAACCTGGATATGATTTGGCACCTGGAGCTCGTTCTCTTTGGGAATACACTTTTGATAGCTCACTGATTTTTTCTAGGCCTACTATTACTGGTATCCCAACAGTCGGCAACATACTGACAGCCGCACCAGGTGTTTGGGGACCCTCGGGAGTAAAACTCACCTATCAGTGGGCCGCGAACGGGGCCAACCTAACTGGGGCTACCAAGAACACCTTGCCTCTAACCGCAGATCTCGCAGGTAAAACCATCACTGTCAACGTCACTGGCACCCTCGCGGGATACACAAGCACAAGTAAAGCCAGTGCCCCGACGACTAAAGTTGCTCGTGGCTCGCTCGCTGTCTCTTCTCCAAAGATTACTGGTATCCCAACAGTCGGCAACATACTGACAGCCGCACCAGGTGTTTGGGGACCCTCGGGAGTAAAACTCACCTATCAGTGGGCCGCGAACGGGGCCAACCTAACTGGGGCTACCAAGAACACCTTGCCTCTAACCGCAGATCTCGCAGGTAAAACCATCACTGTCAACGTCACTGGCACCCTCGCGGGATACACAAGCACAAGTAAAGCCAGTGCCCCGACGACTAAAGTTGCTCGTGGCTCGCTCGCTGTCTCTTCTCCAAAGATTACTGGTATCCCAACAGTCGGCAACATACTGACAGCCGCACCAGGTGTTTGGGGACCCTCGGGAGTAAAACTCACCTATCAGTGGGCCGCGAACGGGGCCAACCTAACTGGGGCTACCAAGAACACCTTGCCTCTAACCGCAGATCTCGCAGGTAAAACCATCACTGTCAACGTCACTGGCACCCTCGCGGGATACACAAGCACAAGTAAAGCCAGTGCCCCGACGGTAAAGATCGATCCGGGAATTGTTCTTGTTACGCCTCAAGCGCCCGAGATCGATCGAGTAACCGGTAGCTATACGATCCCATCGGTCGCAGGTGTGAATTATCTGGTTAACGGAGAGCCACAGCCATCAGGAACTTACGAATCTGGTTATTCAAAGGTTTCCATTGCCGCTGAAGCACAAACCGGATATGCCCTATCAGGTAAGGTTTCGTGGTCCTTCGATCTGCGTAAGACGATCGCAATTCCCGCAGAGCCGAAGGTAAATTACTCCACACTCGTCCTGACGATTCCTTCAGTTGATGGAGTCAGCTACTACGTCGACGGGGTGCATAAAAAGCCGGGATCCCATAAGTTCTCCACGCAGATTATCGTCACTGCAAAAGCTTCCGCTGCGAACTATCAAGTAACCGGAAAGTCATGGAAGTACGATCTTCGGACCACGGTGACGGCCTCGAAGCCAGTATTCGACGCCAAGAAGAACACGGTGAAGATCCCTTCCAAGACCGGCGTCGCCTACTACATCAACGGGACCAAGAAGAAGGCCGGCACCCACAAATACACCGGCACCGGCACCGTGAGCGCGAAGGCTTCATCCAACGGATACAAGCTCAAGGGCACCACCTCCTGGAAGTTCGATAACCGCAATTCGGTGACGGCCTCGAAGCCAGTATTCGACGCCAAGAAGAACACGGTGAAGATCCCTTCCAAGACCGGCGTCGCCTACTACATCAACGGGACCAAGAAGAAGGCCGGCACCCACAAATACACCGGCAAAGTTACTGTGGTAGCGAAGCCTTCCAGCGGTGGCTACAAACTCCAAGGGACCAAGAGCTGGAGCACTAAGCTTTAATCGACCGAAACCTGCAACGAATACTAGATAGCTGGATTTCAGGTGAAAGCAGGTAGGAGTGCCTGCTTTCACCTGAAAACGTGCGGACTATCATCAAGACATTTACAGTCCACGCGCTACAGCTGCACCTGCGGCCAGCCACGCGC
>NZ_JBLVOC010000021.1:0-662 GCF_053543575.1 Glutamicibacter sp. AGC84 | reverse complement strand
TTTGAGTGGGTGGCCACCGATACCAGTCCAGTGCGAAACATGGCTTTCTGGATCTATGCGCCTGATGGCCGCATCAAATACGCGTACTCAAATTCATCAAACTTTGCTGGGAACAAATCAACGGGCACCGCCCAAACAAAACCTATCGATACCCTCACTTGGCCCGAGGGCAACTATCGAGTGGAATTCGCACAATTCGAAGACATCGCAGGAAACGGAGCCGACACCAGATACGGGCAGGCTCTCGGCCAGGGCGTTAAACTATCCACCCTCAACTTCACCGTTACCGGGACAGCTGCAGATACGGTTGATCCTGTTCTGACTTCAGTCTCCATGAAGTCTGCAAAGACTCTTCGCCCAGGACAAACACCTACGTTTGAGTGGGTGGCCACCGATACCAGTCCAGTGCGAAACATGACTTTCTGGATCTACGCACCTAATGGTGGCCATCAAATACGCGTACTCAAATTCATCAAACTTTGCTGGGAACAAATCAACGGGCACCGCCCAAACAAAACCTATCGATACCCTCACTTGGCCCGAGGGCAACTATCGAGTGGAATTCGCACAATTCGAAGACATCGCAGGAAACGGAGCCGACACCAGATACGGGCAGGCTCTCGGCCAGGGCGTTAAACTATCCACCCTCAACTTCACCGTTA
>NZ_JBLVOC010000020.1:178787-268325 GCF_053543575.1 Glutamicibacter sp. AGC84 | reverse complement strand
ATCGTTGCACGCCAGTTCGCTTAACCACGGGTACTACTTCTTGGAAGTCAGCTTCTTCCACCGGGCGCCCAAGCCCCAGCGGGTGACATTCCACATTGCTTCGAACACAATGTTGCCGCTCATCTTCGACGCGCCCAGTTCGCGCTCTACGAAGGTCACGGGAACTTCAACGATCGTCTTGCGCAGCATGGCCACGCGGAAGGTCATGTCCACCTGGAAGCCGTAGCCGCGCGACTCAACGGCGTCAAAATCGATTGCTTCCAGGGTTTCGCGCTTGAAGGCGCGGTAGCCTGCGGTGATGTCGCGCAGAGGCAAGCCCAGCATGGTGCGCGAGTAGAAGCTGCCGCCGCGCGAGATGATCTTGCGCAGCATTGGCCAGTTCACGACTTCGCCGCCCTTGACCCAACGCGAACCGATTACGAGATCTGCGCCCGCGGCACTGGCTTCCAAAAGGCGTGGAAGCTGCTCTGGCATATGCGAGCCATCGGCATCCATCTCTACCAGTACGTCGTAGTCCCGAGCCAACGCCCATTCGAAACCTGCAATGTAGGCGGCTCCCAGGCCATCCTTGCCGGTACGGTGCAATACGTGGATATTCGAGTCCTCAGCAGCCATCTTGTCTGCTAGTTCTCCGGTGCCGTCAGGCGAGTTATCATCAACGATCAATACATCCGAGTCAGGAACTGCGGTACGCAAGCGTCCTACGGTCAGCGGGAGCGACTCCAGTTCGTTGTAAGTCGGAATGATTGTAATGACGCGCACGCGGCGGCACCTTTCTGGGTATACAACACAAAGCCTCTTTCCTGCTCGGCGTCGACTGCATGGCTTATGCAGGACACCGGGTCGAAAAGAGTTAATCCAAACTCAAAGTATAGTCATCATTTGCCAATCAGCGCGCTGGAGACACCGCATTAACGAACGATCCTCAGTGACTTCGGCCCTATTCTCCACGCCGAAAGGCACAGAGAATGTTATCTAAGGTCACTGAGGATCGTTGTTTAAATTGCGTAGTTTCCAACGCAATGCATGTGCATCTCGAAGAGGCGCTTAGACCAGCCTAGTGGGTACCCCACCTAGGCTGTCAACCATCAAATGACTTCACTCTTTACCTAGACACCACTAGTCAGGGCAAAATTTGCGAAATCATTCTGCTTATTGAGCATCTGTTTCGCTTTAAGCCGATTCGCTTGGCTCAAGGGTATTGAAAAGCGTGATTCCAGCGCGTACTGTACGCAGGCACTGCGGAATTTCCTCATCAACCACCGGAAGCATCGGAGTTCCAGCTCGTGCATCGGTACTCCAAGAACTGATTCGGACGTCCGGAGTTTGCACAGCAAGTTCAGAGGCAGTCCACACTGCAAAAGTCGCCGGCGCGCCGATCACGAGCTGCCCGGCGAACGGGTTCATCTCGCCCATGGCGCGATAGGTGGATCGGGTTTGAGCCAAGAAGGCCGCACGAGCCGAAATGCGAGCCTCAGCATTCGTCATGTTCATGCCGGCGCGAACAACCTGCCAGCCATCAACCTCGGTTACCGGAGCATCGGAGCCAAGCACCATTGGCACACCAGCCGAAAGCATGGCAGAGAGGTTGTTCATCGAAGCTGCGCGCTCCCCCAGGCGCTGCGCGTACATGCCGTTCGAGCCGCCCCACGCCTGGTCGAAGACCGGCTGCATCGAAACCATGATGGCGTACTTCAGTAAACGGGCCCGCGAGTCTTCATCAACCATCTCGACATGCTCCAGGCGGTGCCGGCACATCTGCAGCTTAGCTGCCCCAATCTGCTCAGCAGCCAGGTCAAAACCTGCCAACACCTCGTCCAGGGCGCCGTCTCCGATCACATGGAACGAGGCCTGGATCCCCCGGGAACTGCAAGCGACCAGGTGGGCCGCAATTTCGTCACGCTTCAGATACAGGGTGCCGCGTTCGCCCGGCTGATCGCTGTAGTCTTCGCGCAGGTACGCCGTGTGGCTGCCTAGCGAACCATCCACGCGAAGATCGCCACCCAAGCCCAGCACCTTTCCCGTTGGGAAGGATGCGACCAGCTCCTGGGCGATGTCTGCATCGCTAACCAGTTCGCCCCAGTAGGCATGGACTTGCGGCAGTTCAGGGTTGTCGATGGCCAGCAACTGCTCCAGCGCCTCTCGGCCCTCAATATGCGGAGCCGCCATCTCCACAACGCTGGCGAAACCACGCGAGGCGTAGTGCTCCAATGCCAGGCGCTGGTATTCCTGTTCGGCCTTCTGCGTATTGGTGAGTGCTTCACGCACGGCGTCGTGATCCGCACCAGAAATGATGCCAGCGGCGAGGTGGCCCAGGTCCAGCAGATCCAGCAGTTCCCGATTGACCAGGGCACTGTGCACATCGCGACGCGCCAGGTAATAGCCGCGGCCTTCCGCGGCACTGGTCAGGTCGGTTTCCGCGGGCAGCTGCTGGTCAGCCCAGTTCGAGTTGTCCCACCCCTGAGCCAGGACCAGCTTGGTCGATTTCTGCGCCTGCTCGGCGACGAGGGAAAGCAGCGAAGAAGCCGAGGTTGCTGCACCCAAATCGGCTCCCGAAAGGGTGCGGCCCAAGGCGGCAAGGTGCGTGTGGGATTCGACGAACGCCGGGGTAATCAAACCACCATTGAGGTCGATCACTTCGTCGACGGCAGACGCGTGGCGCTCGGCTGCGTCCTCGCCACCCAACCATGAAATGGTGTCGCCGTCCACCACCATTGCGGTAGCAAATGGATCGGCCGCCGAGTAGATGGACCCGTTTCGGTAGAGTGTTTTTGCCATCAGCGTCTCCCTTTTCTCGTGCACTGGCTATTAAGTTTTTCTGCTTGACCTGCTGGCTAGTCCAGCACGTTCGAGTAGGCCACTACACCGCGCTTGATCTGGTCTACTGCCTTGTAGGCATTGCGAACCAGCAATGGCGGAAGGTCGCTATTCTTTGCGAACTGGTCCAAGGTGTCGATGACCTGCTTGGCCCAGCGCACGAAGTCACCCGGTGCCAGGTCGGTACCGCGCAGCGCGCTGTTCAGGCTCGAACCGCGGGCCCACTTGTACATTGGCCAGATCAAACCGGATTCCGGTGGAGCGGTCGGGTCAAGGCCCAAGGCCTCTTCAGCGTCCGATAGCTCGCCCCAAATCTTGATGGTGCTATTCCAGATGTCATCGATCTTGCCCGTTGGCATCTTCGGGTCGGCACGGTCCCCGTCGCGGCGTGCCTGGTAGACCAGACTGGCGACAACCGCGCAGAGTTCTTCCGCATTGAGCTGCGTGAGCTTGCCGGTCTCCAGGATCTGGCTGGTGAGCAGATCTCGGTCGCCATAGATGCGGCGCAGGCGGCGGCCCGAGTCGGTCAGCGCGAAATCTTCGCCGCCCTCGGAAGGCACGAGGTATTCGAACTGCTCGAGCACTTTGCAGACCTTGTCGAACTGCGTGGCAATGGTATTGGTTCGCCCGCGGATGGCGCGACGGGCCTTGTCCGTGTCCTTCTTCAGTTTCCAGTACCTGTCGGCCCAGCGCATGTGCTGGTCCTTTTCCGAGCAGGCGTGGCAAGGATGGTCCTTGAGCTCCAGGCGCAGCGCGTTGATTTCACGCTCGAAGGAATCCGAGCCCTCGAAATCGAAGCTCTGTGCGTCCTGGCGTGGAGGACGCGACTCGTAGATCGCGTTGCGCAAGGATGAAGCAAGGTCCCGGCGCTCCTTCGGCGTGCGCCCGTTGAACCCCTTGGGAATCTTGATCCGCGAAATGATCTGCACTGGACCGTTGAGGTCTTCCACCGAGAGCCGGCGAAGCTGCGCTTCTTCGGTCAGGACGGTGTGTCGCGGGTTGTACATGGCCTGATCAAGCTCGACGACCACGGCGCGGCCGAAGCGGCGGCCACCTGGCAGGTCCACCACGTCGCCGCGGATCACGGCCTGCAGGGACTGCTCAGCTGCCGAACGGCGCTCGTGGCGGCGGTCCTTCGCAGCGTTCTTCTCGACCTGGGCCAGGTTTCGTTGGAGTTTCAGGTACTCGGTGAAATCTCCGAGATGGCATTCCATCGACTTGGCGTAGCCGGCCAGGGATTCTTCCTTGGAACGCACCTGGCGCGCCATGCCCACCACGGAACGGTCCGCCTGGTACTGGGCAAAGGAGGTTTCGAGGATTTGACGCGTCTGCTCACGGCCAAACTGCGCCAGCAAGTTGGTGGACATGTTGTAGGTCGGACGGAACGAGGAATTCAGCGGATAGGTACGCTTCGAAGCGAGTCCTGCCAAGGATTCCGGTTCCAGGTCGGGGTTCCAGACAACAATCGAATGGCCCTCGACATCAATGCCGCGGCGCCCGGCACGGCCGGTGAGCTGGGTGTACTCCCCCGAAGAGATCTGCACGTGGGATTCGCCGTTGAATTTGACGAGTTTTTCCAGCACGACCGAACGTGCTGGCATGTTCACTCCCAAGGCCAGGGTCTCGGTTGCGAACACCACCTTGATCAGGTTGCGCGCAAAGAGGTCTTCAACGATTTCCTTGAAGATCGGGAGCAGGCCGGCGTGGTGGGAAGCGAAGCCGCGAACCAGACCATCGCGCCAGGACCAGAATTCCAGCACGTCCAGGTCTTCGCTGGGGATCCGGTAGGCGACTTCATCCAGCGCTTGCGCGATCTCGGCGGCTTCTTCATTGGTCGTCAGGCGCAGGTCAGCCATGGCGCACTGCTGCACTGCCATATCGCAGCCCTTGCGGGAGAAAATGAAGAAGATAGCTGGCAGCAGAGCAGCACGGTCAAGCTTCCCGATAACCGCCGGACGGTTGATGCGGTGCCCCATGCCGGAACTGCGCTGGGGGCCACGGCCGCCGCGACCCCGGCCGCGCTGCACTCGGCCGCCAGGGCTGTGGGAGCGTACGAGTTTTCGCAGTTCGGGGTTGACCGAGGCCTTTGAATCGTCTTCAGCCACCTTGTCGAAGGCTACGTCTTCGGCAAACAGGTCCACCACGTTAGGGCCGACCATGACGTGCTGGAAGAGCGGCACCGGGCGATGCTCGGAGACGATGACATCGGTCTGGCCCCGGACGGTATCCAACCAGCCACCGAATTCCTCGGCGTTGGACACGGTTGCCGAGAGTGAAATGATCTGCACGTTGGACGGCAGATGGATGATGACTTCTTCCCATACGGAACCACGGAATTTATCGGCGAGGTAGTGGACCTCATCCATGATCACGTAGCCCAAGCCGTCGAGGGTCTGGGAATCCGCGTACAGCATATTGCGCAGCACTTCGGTGGTCATGACGACGATCTGCGCTTCGGAGTTGATGGAGGTGTCGCCGGTCAGCAACCCGACCTTCTGCGCTCCATAGCGATTGACCAGTTCCGAATACTTCTGGTTGCTCAGCGCCTTGATGGGCGTGGTGTAGAAAGCCTTGCGGTTCTCGCCTAGAGCCTGGTAGATGGCGTATTCGCCAACAACAGTTTTTCCGGCGCCGGTGGGCGCAGCGACCAGTACGCTGTGCCCTTCTGCGACCTTCTGGCAAGCTTCGGCCTGGAATGGATCCAGGTCGAAGGAGATGCTTGCCCGGAATTCAGGAAGTGCAGTGCCGTTTTCGACCTGCCGTGCCTTGGAATTCGCGTAGCGTTCCGCGGGTGAAGTCACTTGTGGTCGTTCACTTTCTTGCCCTGGTTCAGAGCTGGGATTTAGGTTCGTCAATCGAGCTAGGGGTTTCAATGCCAGAAGTTTCACCAGCTGCTAGGCGTTCATTCTCGGCTTCCCGTGCCGCCAGCTTCTTTGCGCGCTTCTTGTCGTTGAAGTGGCAGATCAAGGTGGCAACGGCGAAGGTGAGGAACAACGGTCCAGCCAGCGCGAACATCGTGATTGCATCGCCGCCTGGTGCTGCCATAGCTGCAACCAGGGCGATGAGGAAGACGGTGATACGCCAGTTCTTCAAGATGAGCTTGGCTGGCAGGACGCCGACCATGTTCAGGCCAACCATCAGTACAGGTACCAGCATGGCCAAGCCGAATGCCAGGAGCAGGCGGAAAATAAACGGCAGGTACTCGGAAATGTTCAGCAGGTTATCCGAGTTCTCCGGCGACAGGCTAATGAAGAATTCCAGCGCAAACGGAAGAACGAAGTAGGCCATCGCCACGCCGCCGAGGAAGAGCGGAACCGCGGCTGCTACGAAGCTGTAGCTCAAACGGCGCTCGTTCTTTTTCAGTCCCGGCACGATGAATGCCCACAGCTGGTAGAGCCACACCGGCGAGGAAACGATCAGGCCGACGAACAGCGCCACCTTGATCATGATGTCGAAGGGTGACATCACCGCGGTGAACACTACCGAGCCGCCGGCAGCTTTCACGGGTGCGATCAGCAAGGCAAGCAGCCAGTCGTATACGAAGAAACCGGCTACCGTGCCCAATGTCAGCGCGATGAGCGACTTGAATAACCGGTTCCGTGCTTCAATCAGATGCTCTTTGAGAGCCATCCGACCTTCTGCGTCCTTGGCCCGCTTCTTTTTGCTGCGCGGGTTCTTGTCTTTATTTGTTGCCACTGAAGAGGTCTAAGAGTTGTTCTTTTCGTTGGGGTTCGGATCATTGATGGTGCCATCAACGGTCTCAGATTTAGGATCATCATCCTTCATCTGGCGAACCTCGGACTTGAAAATGCGCAGCGACTGGCCCATCGAGCGAGCCAAGCCTGGAAGCTTTGGAGCGCCGAAAAGCAGCAGTGCAAGCACAATAATGATGACCAAATGCCATCCCTGTAAGCCACCCATGTGGATTCCCTTCTCTCTATCTAAAGTCTACGTCAGAACAAGCCAAGATCGCGCATGTTCTGAGCTTGGCCGCGCTGTGCGCGACGTGCGACGCGGCGAACTCGACGCGCCTCGATTCTTTCAGCTTTGCCCTTATCGCGAAGCTTTTTGATCTTCTCCGGATCCGCGTGCGTGGCATCGGTTCCGTGCGGGTAGCGACGAGGGTTCGCAGCGTACTCGACGACGGTGCCCTCCTGGCTTAAACCGGCGCTGATGTGATCCGCAGCGTCGCCCAGGCCCTCGACGACCGCCATTCCCCGTTTGAACAAACGGAAGCCGGCAAGTGCCGCAACAAGTATTGTCGCCAAAACGAGCACAGTCCACAAAAGTACCCAAAACCACCAAGGAAGCATCTATTAATCCTCATACATTGCGATAGCCTCGTCCAACCAGTTCACTACCTGTTCGCGCGTAGCGTCAGGAGAGACCACAGTCAGTTTACCGCTATGGCGAGCCACGAGCGGCGCAGCTACCTGGTGATCCGAGAACCGGACGTTGGCCAGATACCCGGTACCGACCTTTCCCGTGGACCAGGAAAGAGGATGGAAAGCTTCGATAACCGGCAAGATCTCGGCGTCTACATAGACCATGACCTCTAAGTCATCGTCGCTGGAGGCATACCGGATCTGGACATCTTGCTGGTCTTCATGCCGAGCCGCCAGCTCGAATTGTTCACCGGCAGTTTCCACACTTAACATCCGGTCCACCCGGAAAGTTAATAGGCCCTGGCGCTTTCGGCACCAAGCCCGCAGGTACTGCACCGCTCCGTCTTCAATGAGCCGGATCGGTTCCACATCGCGAACCTGGTGAGTTCGCGAACGGGCCGAGTAGTAATCGATGCGCACGACGTCTTGGGAACGAATCGCCTGAATCAGCTGCTGCGGAATATCGTTCTCGCGCGCCTTGGACAGTGCGAAGCCCAGCGCCCCGCTCCAGCCGTCAAAACGGGCCACCGCGGAATTCACCTTGGCCAGTGCCGCGTCGAGCACCTGCTGGTGCTCGAACTCGGGAATGCTTGCCAGGGCGTTGAGCCCGCCGAGCACGGCTACAGCTTCCAGCGGCGCCAGCTTCTGCGGCTCGGCCAGCAGGGCTGCATTGGAGATCGTAACGGTATCGGATTCAACGTCGCCGTCATTGACGTTGATCAGTTCGTCATGCTGGCCGTACGGGACACCGCACATCATGATCATGGCCAGCTCTTCACGAACCTTGGCAACGCTCATGGAGTAGCGTTCTGCCAGCGCTTCGATTTCTACGGCACCATGGGCGTGCACATACTGGATCATGTCGATATTTCGCATGACCTGAGTTGTGGTGGTGCCACGGCCGGTGGCGCGATGCGGACGGAACTTCACCTCTGCGTAGGCATCCTGGTTGCCCTGGCTGGTCTGGGAGCTGCGCGCGTCGCGCAGGATCCGGCGCACCTGGGCCACCAGCTCGGAGGGTCCCAGGACTTTCACGGTCGGACCATAAGCTGCCAGCTGCTGGGCAAATGAATGCGGATCCGCATAGCCGATCTGCAGCTCGTCCTGATCGCTGCGGCCATTTACTGCCTGGGCGCGCAGCGGGATTGCTTCATCGCCCAAGAGCCGCACCGTTGCCACCAGTCCCGGATTCTGCAGGTCGAAATCCTGCAAGACCTGGGTCATGTCGAAATCCTGGGGGCGGGCGTGGTAGTGCCCGTCGGCGTTAGCGCCGCCATGCCGGTAATTCGTGAACTTGCCTTGAACCCGCGAGAGGCGGAAGACACGGGTATCTTTCCGCGTGTGGTCATAGCCGGTGAAGTACCAGTTGCCGTAGCGCTGCCCGATCCCCCACACATCAACAATCCGTTCGCTCTGCGCACCGCCAGAGGACGTATAGGCGAACTTGAGCGTGTTGCGGTTGAAGACCGCCAGGGCGCATTCGCGGAAGTTCGGTTCATCCATGGAAAGGCGTGGGACCAACGAGCCGGCCAACGGAGCGACCGGCGAGGCCACGCCATCATGGCCGGTGACTCGGGCCGCGGCATTGAGCCCCAATGACTGGAGCTTGGTGTCTTTCCAAAGGCTCGCGGCCAATGCGACCAGGCCGGCTTCTGCGGGGCTGAATTCCACCGGCGGCAAGAACCACTCGGTCGTGTCGATGCTGTAGTACGTAACATCGTCGATTACTTCTTTGTCCAGCTGCAGCCCGAAGTCATTGCGGATATCGTCCTTGAGACGATCCAGCGCCTTCTCTCGGGTCTCCTTGGTACCGCCTGGCACCAAATAGGAACCAATGCGGTCGGCGTTGAACTTCCGTGATTTAGTTGCCAGCGCATAGATGAGGCTGGTCAGGCGTTCTGCCTTGCTGGGTCCCGGGGATTGCTTTGTGCTCACGTGCCTAGACTAACCAACTTTCGCCGATAAGGATGACTTCTGGGACAGCAATGGCCCCGATTATTTAATCGGGGCCATTGCCAGCACTTGGAATTACTTGGTGCCCATCAGATCCACAACGAAAATCAGTGCTTCGTTAGGCGCAATGGCGCCTGGGGCGCCACGCTCGCCGTAGGCCAGGTGCGATGGGATATCCAGTCGGCGACGGCCGCCGACCTTCATGCCCAGCAGGCCCTGGTCCCAGCCCTGGATAACCATTCCGACACCCACGGGGAAGTCGAGGGTCTGCCCGCGGCCCCAGGAAGAGTCGAACTCTTCGCCGGTGGACCAGGCAACGCCTACATAGTGCGCTTCAACGGTGGTGCCTGGGGTGACCTCGGCGCCGGTTCCCTCGACCAGGTCGGTGATGACCAGTTCTTCAGGAGCGTCGGTGCCCGGGAAATCGATCTCCGGCTTGGTGCGGTCGTAGTTGCGTTCTCCGAACGACATAGTCACGGCCTTTCTGTTACTTGCTTTCGCTTACCTTGTCTAATTCTACGTAGAAGACCAGTGGTCCTGCAGGACGCCCCTGGGCTTCAGCAGTTTCACCGTAGGCCAAGTCCGTTGGGACAGTCAGCAAGACCTTGCTGCCTTCCTTCAGGCCCTGGAAGCCCTGCAGCCAACCCTGGATGACTCCGCCGGCCATATCGGCTTCGAAGCCTTCTTCGTTGCCGAAGTTGCCGTCGAACTTCTTGCCATCTTCCCAGCGCACGCCGTGGTAGTGGGCAGTGACCTTGGACGCTTCTCCAACGGCTGGGCCGTCGCCTTCTTCAAGGACGTCCACTGCCAGGCCTGCCGGGGCTTCGGTGTCCTTGGGGATGGTGATCTGCGGATCGCCCTTGCCGGTCTTCACGGTGGGGAGCTTGCCGTCGTCCTTGAGCTGCTGGACTTCTTCCTTGCCCATCGTCTGGCTAGGGCTCTTGGAGTCCGCAATCTTGATCACGATCAGCCGTTCGGCACGCGAGCCTTCGGCCGGTTCGGCGATGGACCCGTCCGGCTGCTGAACGCCTTCGATGGCTGCGTAAGCGATCCAGTCGCCAATCTGGGACTTCAGCAGGGTTTCGTAGAGCTCGGGCATCTGCTCCTTGAGCGTCTCGTCAACCTTCATGGGAGCCGGATCAGCAGTGAAGTTCTCATTGGTCAGCAGGCCGTCGATGGTCTTGTACAGGCCCGACTGGATCTGGATGGTGTCGCCTTCCTTGATGTCGGAACCCTCGCCCTCCACCACGGTGACTGCTTCTGACTTTTCGGTCAGGAGCGGCGCATCGAATTTGACCTCAGGTGCGGTCTTGCTATCTTCTGCTGGCTTGACGTCGATGCCGCTCAGGGATGACGAACCCGAACCGCAGGACGCCAGGGCAAGGATGGACGCGGTGGCGCATACTGCCAAAACTTTTCGCACGAATCTTCTTTCCGGTTGGACTAGCTGGTCATGCATTGCGGGCTTGCACAGGGCAAGGGCCGTAATGATCTGCGTCCAGCTTAGAGGTTTTTGCTGTGTAAATACTTGTTTCCAGCTAGCTAAAGCTGCTGGCCCATCAGCTCAATGAGCTCGTCAATCTGTGAATTGGTGGTTGCGAACGGGTCCTTGCACAGCACAATTCCGCCCGGGCCATCCTCATACTTCATGTGGACCCAATCGGCGCTATAGCGTCGCCCATTGGCGCGGGCGGCGCGAATGAATTTGCTTCGCAGTGCCGCGCGTGTCGTGGCTGGCGGGTTGTTCACAGCCTGATTGATTTCAGCGTCGGAGACGACTGCGCTGGCCAGGCCGCGGCGCTTGAGCAGGTGGAACAGGCCGCGCTGCGGGTCGATGTCATGGTAAGTCAGGTTCAGCTGCGCGATCCGTGGCGCCGAGAGCTCCAGGGAGTTCTTCTGGGCATAGCCCGTGAGCAGCTTGTGCTTGATCGCCCAGTCGATGTCCCGGTCGATCAGCGAGAAGTCCTGGCTTTCCACTGCGTTCAGCGTGCGTTCCCACAATTCCAGGACGGTATCCACCTGGTCGTGGTGCGCGCCGTGGCGGGCGATGAATTCCTTGACGGATTCGAAGAGGATCCACTGGATCTGCAGTGCGGTCGGTTCGTCGCCGCCCATGAGCCGCACCACGGTCTGGCCAGTGAAATCGTGGGAGATCTGGCGGATGGAGCGAATCGGGTTTTCCAGTCGCAGATCGTGGTAGATTTCGCCGGATTCGATCAGGCGCAGCACCAGGTCGGTGGCGCCGATCTTCAGCATCTGGGTGGTTTCGCTCATCGACGAGTCGCCCACTATGACATGCAGCCGGCGGTGGTACTCGGCATCGGCGTGCGGCTCATCGCGGGTATTGATGATCGGACGCGAGCGCGTTGTGGCCGAGGAGACCCCCTCCCACATGTGATCGGCGCGCTGGGAGAAGACGTACTTGGTCTGCTCTTCATCGGTGATCAGATGCCCGGCACCGCACAATAGCTGGCGGGTGACGAGGAAAGGGATGAGCATGTCAGCGAGGCGCTTGAACTCGATTTTGCGTGGAATCAGGTAGTTCTCGTGGCAGCCATAGGAGTTCCCGGCGGAGTCCACATTGTTCTTGAACATGTAGATCCGGCCTTCGTGGCCTTCCTCGGCCAGCTGGTCCTCTGCCTGGTCAACGAGGTCCAGCATGAACGCCTCCCCTGCGCGGTCGTGGGCGATCAGCTGCTTGAGCTGGTCGCATTCCGCGGTGGCGTACTCCGGGTGCGAGCCCACATCCAGGTAGAGGCGCGAGCCGTTCTCCAGGAACACATTCGAACTGCGCCCCCAGCTGACTACCGGCTTGAACAGGTGCCGTGCGGCATCCTCCGGGGTGAGCCGGCGCCCATCCGACGGGACATAATTCAGCCCGAATTCGGTTTCCAGACCAAAGATTCTGCGATCCACGCGAAGCTACTTCCCCTCAACTGCGGTTCCGCCACATTGGCCAGAACACGACTTCCAAAGCTGTGTGCCCGTTGGGGCTTACTGGCCGCCCTTTTGCACGAATCCGCGGACGAACTCTTCAGCGTTGGATTCCAGCACCGAGTCGATCTCGTCCAGCAGGTCATCCACGCCGGCGGACTGGCCGGTGGTGTTCACCTGGACCTGTTCCGTTTCGGCCTGCTGGTTCTGGATGCTGCGGCGGGCCGAGAAGCTTTCCTGAGTCATCGTTTTCTCCTAAGTCGTCGTGAATCCCGGAATTACGCGCCGAGACTCATACCTATTCTGCGCCGATTAGCGACGCCTGGCCAATTCGTCGATAAATTCCGCAATCTCCAGCTGCGTGTCGAACAGCTCGCCAACCTGCGCACGGGTTCCGCCCAGCGGTTCGGGCATGTGGAAGCGGCTGATCTTGCGCGCCCCGGGGACGGCGAAGGACAACGCATCCCAGTTCGCTGCGACCACGTAGGGCGCATAGCGCTGCAGGGTCATGCCGCGCAGGTAGGCCCGGGTATCTTCCGGCGGGCTGGCCACGGCTTGGTTGATCTCCTGCTGGCTGAAGATCCTCTGGATGGCCCCGCGTTCGGCCATGCGGTAGTACAAGCCCTTGTCGGTCCGCAAATCAGCCCATTGCAGGTCCAGCATCGCCACGCGTGGATCGGACAGCTCAAGCTGGTGGCGCTGGGCGAAGCCGTTGACCAGCTGGTATTTGGCGATCCAGTCAATCTGGTCTGCCGCGTCCATCGGGTCGCGCTCGAGCAACTCCAGGATCTGCGCCCAACGGCTGAGGATCTCGGTGGTGTCCGGATCATCAATGCCGCGTGCCGCACAGTAGTTTTCTGCCGCATGCAGGTAATGGCGCTGGATTTCAATGGCGGTGAGCTGGACCCCGCCGCGCAACCGCACCTTGGCCTTCAGGGTGGGGTCGTGGCTGATTTGCTGCAAGGCCAGGACCGGCTCGACCAGTTCCAGCTGCGGGGCCATCCCCGCTTCGATCAGCGAGAGCACCAAGTTGGTGGTGCCCACGCGCAGCAGGGTGGAGATCTGCCCGAGGTTCGCATCCCCGATGATCACGTGCAGGCGGCGGTACTTGTCCCAGTTCGCGTGCGGTTCATCGCGGGTGTTGATGATCGGGCGGTTGATCGTGGTTTCCAGGCCCACTTCCGCCTCGAAGAAGTCGGCACGCTGGGAGACCTGGAAGGCGGCGCGCTCGTTGAGCATGCCCTGGCCCACCCGGCCGGCACCGCAGAAGATCTGCCTGCTGGCAAAGAACGGGGTGAGCCCGCGGACAATCGAAGAGAACTCGATGCCGCGCGGCATCAGGTAGTTCTCATGCGAGCCGTAGGAGACCGACTTGTTATCGGTGTTGTTCTTGTACAGCAGCAGTTCCCCGCTGCCCATGCGCTGGGCGGCGGCCGCGGCGCGGCGCATCACTTCATCGCCGGCTTGGTCCCAGAGCACCGCATCACGCGGGGTCATCGATTCGGGGCTGGAGTATTCCGGGTGGGCGTGGTCGACGTACAGGCGTGCGCCGTTGCCCAGGACCATGTTCATCACGACATCCGTGGATTCCTTCTCCTGGTAGAGCGTTGAACCCAGATGCGCGTCGTTGCCATCCAGCGCAATGGATTCGGCGGTCCAGATGCCCTCGTCGTCCAGCCCCGGCTCCAGGTCGGTCAGCTGGCTCGGATGCGCTTGGGCCCGGTCCATGGCGAATCCGCGCGCATCTTGCAGCGGGGATTCGTCGCTGTAGTCCCAGCGTGCTGCCTTGGCCGCCGAATCCTGCTCGGCGACCAATTGCGCGTAGGCGTCAACGATCTGCGCCGAAAGCACCGTGGCGTTGGCCTTGGGCATGTTCGGGCGGATAATTCCGTATTCGGTTTCCAGGCCGACCAGCCGACGTGCGCTCATTTGCCGGCCTGCTGCTGGACCAGGGAACGGATGTTGCTGATCCGCTCGCCCTTGCGGCCGGAAATCCGGGCCCAATCATCGGGGTTGGTGGTGTTGGGCATGTCTTCGTGCTCGGCGAACTCCTCGCGCACCGCACGCAGCAGGTACTCCATTTTCAGTCCGCGTTCGTTCTGCGTAATCAGCGCCTTGATGGCATGCTTCTTGGCGCGGTCCACGATGTTGTGGATGACCGCGCCCGAGGCGAAGTCCTTGAAGTAGAGCACTTCGATGGCACCGGTAACATAGGTGACTTCGAGGAATTCGTTGATCCGCTCGGTGGAGTACATTGCCTGGACGGCTCCGCGGATCATGCGCGCTATGGTGGCGCCGGCATCCCCGGCATCGGCATCGAGCTCATCGGCATGCAGCGGCAGTTCGGTCGTCAGGTACTTGCTGAAGATTTCTGTGGCGCCCTCGGCATCGGGACGGCGGATCTTGATCTTGACATCCAGGCGTCCCGGACGCAGGATCGCCGGGTCGATCATGTCCTCGCGGTTGGACGCGCCGATGACAATCACGTTATCCAGGCGCTCTACGCCGTCAATTTCGGCCAGCAGCTGCGGCACGATGGTGGTTTCCACATCCGAGGAGACACCGGTGCCGCGGGTACGGAACAGCGCTTCCATCTCGTCGAAGAACACCACCACCGGATCTCCATGCAGCGCCTTCTCCCGGGCGCGGGCGAAGATCAGGCGGATGTGCCGCTCGGTTTCGCCCACGTACTTGTCCAGCAGCTCCGGACCCTTGATGTTCAGGAAGTAGCTGCGGTTGCTGGCCCCTTCCTTGCGCTCGACGACGCGCTGGGCCAGGGAGTGCGCCACCGCCTTGGCGATTAGGGTCTTGCCGCAGCCCGGAGGGCCGTAGAGCAGGATCCCCTTTGGCGCGCTCAACCCGTGTTCGCGGTACAGCTCAGGGTGGGTGAAGGGCAGCTCCACCGAGTCCTTGATGGCTTCGATCTGCGAGTTCAGCCCGCCAATGTCCGAGTAGGCAATGTCCGGGACTTCCTCGAGCACCAGGGACTGCATGTCGGTGAGCTGGACGCGGGATACCGCCATGCCCGAACGCGAATCGATGGCCAGCTGGTCGCCCACGCGCAGGTGCATCTCGCGCAGCGGGCCAGCGAGTTCAACGACGCGCTGGTCATCGGCACGGGCCATGACTACGGCGTGGTGATTTTCCAGCAGTTCCTTGACCGTGACCAGTTCACCGGTCTCTTCGAATCCCAGGGCCGCGACGATCACCAGTGCTTCATTGAGCAGCACCTGCTGGCCGATGACCAGCTTGTCGAAATCCATCAGCGGGCTGACGGCCACGCGCATCTTGCGCCCGGAGTAGATGACATCTGCGGACTGGGCGCCGGTGGATTCGATGCCGAGCCCGGGTTCGGGGTGCTTGCGCGGGTGCTTGGCCACGATGGTGCCGTGGCTGAAGGGAGTGTCCCCGTCTTTTTCCAGCGCCGACTTCAGGTTGATGATCTGCTCGCGGGTGGTTTCCAGCAGGGCCACCAGGCGCTTGTTATTGCCGCTGATCCCGGCGAGTTGCTTGTCGAGGTTGCGATTCTTGTCGCGCAGCACGTTGACCTGGCGTTCGGTCATCTGCAGCCGCTCGGCCAATTGTTCTGCCTCGCGATTATCGTTCACGTTCCAACCTCCAACATCCAACGTCACCGGGGCGGTTCGTGCGCCCTGATGAGGTTTTTTCCGGTGCTTGGCGCACCGTCTTGCTTCCATCCTAGGAACTGAAGGCCCCGAGTGCAGAACACTCGGGGCCCAATGTCACATAATGAGACGCAATATCTCAATATATGGTTGCAGCTCAGGCTTCGCCGCCAGCGCCTTCGGCGTCTTCTTCAGCGGCACGCACGCGCACGGACTGGTTGGCATCGCGGGCGGCCCGGCGCAGCTTCTTATCCGACAAGCCGCGCTCGCCCAGTGCTTCAGGGGTCCACTCGCCGTCGGCGTGATCGCGCGTCCATGCGCTCAGGTCCTCATCGGAGTACGAGTGCTCCTTGATGCGCTTGGCTTTCGGGATGCCATCGGCGGAATCGGCCAGACGGCGGCAGGTGATCAGGAATGCGGTGTGCGCCACCATCCGGTGATCCGGGCGGACAGCCAGGCCGTCGACGTGCCAGCCGCGCACCAGGGTTTCGAAGCACTCTGGCTCGGTGAACTGGCCCGAAGCACGGATGGCCTCGACCACGCGGGACATCTGGGTCACCGAGGACACGTAGTTGGTCCACACGCCGCCCGGCGCCAGCACGGTAGCTACCGCATCCAGGCATTCCCAGGGGCTGAGCATGTCCAGGACCACGCGGTCGATGCTGCCCGGTGCTTCCAGCTCGACGACCCTGTCCTGGAAGTCGCCGATGGAGATCTGCCACGATGGGTGCTCGCCACCGAAGACGGTGGAGATGTTGCCGCGGGCGATATCGGCGAATTCCTCGCGTCGCTCGAAGGAGTGCAGGAAGCCCTCATCGCCGACCGCGCGCAGCAGCGAGATGGACAGCGCGCCGGAACCGACACCGGCTTCGACGACGCGCGCGCCCGGGAAGATGTCGCCGAACTGCACGATCTGCGCGGCATCCTTCGGGTAGACCACGGTGGCGCCGCGCGGCATGGAGAGCACGAAATCCTTGGCCAGCGGGCGCAGGGCCTGGTAGCGGAAGCCGTCGATATTCTCGATGACCGAGCCTTCGGGCAGGCCGATGATGGCCTCGTGCGGCAGCACGCCCTTGTGCGTGTGGAACTCTCCACCGTGCTGCAGGGTGATGGTGTTGATCCGGCGTTTCTCGTCGGTCAGCTGCACGCGGTCGCCGACACGGAAGGGGCCGCGACGGGCTGCCGCGCCGTGCGGCGCCTGGCTCTTAGCTTCGCTCACTGATGTGATCCTTTTCTTGGTGCTTTTCAGTCTGTATAGAGTTTACTTGCGGCGTCCGGTGACGGCGTTGACGATCTGCCGCTGGTGCAGCAGGCCCACCACCTGCCCGGTGGCGCTGATCACCGCGTATTCGACGCTGTCCACGCTGGCCAGGTAGTCGATCAGTGCGCGGCCATCGGAATCCTCAGCCACGATCGCGCCCTGGCCCAGGGCACGGGATACGGCCAAGGCCGGAACCTGGGCCGCCTGGTTCGGGTCCACCCGGGACAGCGCCTGCGCATCGATGACCCCGACCGGCATCCCTTTCGGGTCGACCAGGATGATCTCTCCCCCGCGCGCGTTCTGGCGGGAGAGCACGTCGGCTACGGTTGCGTGCGAAACCATGGCCGAAGCCGGGCGCATCAAGTCGGTGGCGATCACGGTGGGCAGGTTCAGCATCATCTTGGAGTGCGCAATCAGCTGCGTGGTGGCTTGCCACATGAACATCGCCACCATGATGCCGACCACCACCGTGATGATCTGGGGCTGCTCGCCGCGTACCAGAGGATAGATCACGAAGTAGAAGACCAGGCCCACGGCGATTGCCCGGCCCACCCAGCTCGAAGCGATGGTGCCCTTGAACTGGGATCCGGTGGCCTTCCAGACGATCGACTCGACCAGCCGCCCGCCATCGAGCGGAAGCCCGGGCAGCGCGTTGAAGGCGCCGAGCAGCAGGTTGGCATAGACGAAGAAGTCCAGCAGCAGGTTCGGGTACACGCCCATGGCCGCGTTCTCGATCACCAGCCAGCCGATTCCGGCCAGCAGGAAGTTCGACAGCGGTCCGGAGAGTGCCACCCAGAGCGAGGCGCCGGGCTTGGCCTTGAAGGAACCGAACTGGGTGTGCCCGCCCATCAGCGTCAACACGATGTGCGCATCGGGCCACTTGAAGGCGCGCGCGGTCATCGCATGCGCGACCTCATGGATCAGCACGGCCACGGCAATAGCCACCGCGCAGGCCAGGCCCATCAGGTAGGCGTTCAGCGGTGGGATGATTCCGCCGCGCGAAAGCTGGATGCCAACGCTGAAGGTGATGACCGCGGTGATGATGAACCACGAGCTGGAGAGGTAGACCGGGACGCCGCCGATACGCCCCAGCTTGATTCCAGGGGACTTTTCCTGAGTGTCGCTCACGCGCTAACCTGCACCAACCATCGAGTCATTTCATGTACATCCACGGATGCCAAGGTGTCGATCCGGCGCCAATTGCCTTCGCCCGGGTCGGTGGCGTTGGGGACCAGCACCGCATGCAGCCCGGCCGCGGACGCCGAGGCGATGCCCGGCACGGAATCCTCGAAACCAATGCACCTGGCTGCTTCCAGTTCTTTCCCGGTGCACTGGCCAAGCAGCTGCAGTCCAGCCAGATAAGGTTCCGGGTGCGGCTTGCCGTTGGCGACCTCTTCACCGGTAACGCTGGCCTGGAAGGTGCCTTCGGGGATGCTGAGCATCAGTTCATCGACGATGCTGCGCTCGGACATGGTCACCAAAGCCTGCGGGATGCCTGCCTGCTTGCACGCCGCGAGCAATTCGCGGGCTCCTGGCCGCCAGGGGATCTCGCGGCGGATGCCGGCAACCACCCGGGCAGAGAGCCAGTCGATGATCTCGCGGATCTCCAGCTTCACCCCGGCCTGCTGCAGGGCCCGGGCGCCATCTGGCAAGGCGTTGCCGACCAGGGCCAGGCCTTGTTCATGGCTCCATGAGCCGCCATGGGAAGCCACCAGCTCAGCTTCGGCAGCCAGCCAATAGGGTTCGGTGTCGATCAGCGTACCGTCCATATCCCACAGGACAGCTTGCGGGGTTGCGGGCTCGGTTCCGGCGGCAAAGTCAAAACTGGTGCTTGGCATGAGTCCATTCTAGATGGAAGAGTGGGGCTAAGCCGCTTCGGCGAGCCACGCCGAGAGCATCGAGTGCTGCCAAGGAGTCTTCAATGAACGAGGAATACCACGCCCCGACGCTGAATAGCTATATCGCCAAGACCCAGCATGAGATTCGCCCCACCATCGTCTTGGCTGCCTTCGAGGGGTGGAACGACGCCGGTTCGGCGGCCACGGACGCCGTCCGCCTGCTGCTCGAGTCCAACGCCCATGAGCATGTGGCCACCGTGGGCGAGGACGATTTCTACGACTACCAGTTCACCCGGCCCAAGACCCGGCGCACCGGGACAGGGCGCGTAGTGGACTGGCCGTGCACCGAGATCTTCAAGATCCATTTGCCCCAGGCGGCCGCCGATCTGCTGGTGGTGCTGGGTGTCGAGCCGACATTCAAATGGCAGACCTTCTGCTCGCGGATCATCAAGGTGGCCCAATCCCACAATGCCCATGCCGTGCTCACCCTGGGCGCCTTGCTGGCCGATGTGCCGCATACCCGGCCGGTGCCGACCTCGCTGGCCAGCGACGATCCGCGGTTCCAGGAGCACCTGAGAATCAGCGCCTCCACCTACGAGGGGCCCACCGGAATCCCCTCGGTGCTCGGCGTGGAGTTCGAACGGTACGGGATCCCGAGCCTGTCGCTGTGGGCGCAGCTCTCCCACTATGTTGCGCAGTCCCCCAGCCCGCGGGTGCAACTGGCCATCATCGAGCTGCTGGAGGAAGTCATCCCGGTCTCCGTGCCGGACCAGAAACTGCGCGAGGATGCGCTGGCCTGGAAGCATGGGGTCGATGAGCTCGCGGCAGCGGATCCGGATGTGGCCAAGTACGTTGAACAGCTGGAGCAGGCAACGGACACCAGCGAGCTTCCCGAGGCCAGCGGCGAGTCCATTGCCCGGGAATTCGAACGCTATCTGCGCCGCCGGGGAAAGTACCGCAAAGACAGCCCGGGGTCCGACTTCGATATCTGAAGCCGGACCCCGGGATGCTTGGCGCGGTGCTGCCTAGAGCTTGAGCCCCAGCAGCGCGTCGATGCCGTGGCGCAACGCTTCGGCGCCGTCGCCATTCGAGCCGGCCGGCTGGGCAGCCCACCGGTCGAGTGCCTCCAGCGCGGACGGCGCATCGATGTCATCGGCCATGTGCTTGCGGATGCTTTCCACTACCTTGGCTGCGTCCTCGGTGCTGGTGGTGGCCAAGGCCTGGCGCCAGGCAGCCACCCGCTGCTGGGCTGCGGCCAGCAATTGCTCGGTCCAGAACCAGTCGCTGCGGTAGTGCTGGGAGAGCAGTACGGCGCGGATCGCTACCGGCTCGACGCCAGCTTCGCGCAGTTTGGAAACCAGCACCAGGTTGCCCAGGGACTTGCTCATCTTTTCGCCGTCCAGGCCCACCATGCCGGTGTGCACGTAGGTCTGCGCGAGTTCCGCGTTATCGCCAGCAGCTGCGTGGGCCGCGGAGAACTCGTGGTGCGGGAAGATCAGGTCCGAGCCGCCACCTTGGACGGTGAAGGGGGCCGGCAGGGTCTTGCGGGCAATCACCGAGCATTCGATGTGCCAGCCCGGGCGGCCGGCACCGAGCTTGCCGCCATCCCATGACGGCTCGCCCTCGCGGGCGGCACGCCACAGCAGCGGGTCAAGCGCATCGCGCTTGCCGGCACGATCCGGATCCCCGCCGCGTTCGGCGAAGAAGCCGAGCATGGTCTGGCGGTCGTAGTTCGAAACGGCGCCCAGTTTCCAGGCATCGTTCTGGGCGGCCAGGGTGTCGAAGTACACGTCGCCTTCCACCCCATCGGCACCAGCTGGCACACGGTAGGCCAGATCCGCATCGAGCAGCTGCTCGACCACCGGGACCAGCCAGTGGATGGATTCCACCGCGCCGATGTAGTTCTGCGGCGGAATGACGTTCAGGGCTTCCATGTCGTCGCGGAAGAGCTGGATCTGCGACTCGGCCAGTTCGCGCCAATCGACGTTGGTTGCTGCGGCGCGTTCGAGCAGCGGGTCGTCCACGTCGGTGATGTTCTGGGTGTAGGCCACGGTGCGACCGGCATCGCGCCAGGTGCGCTGCACCAGGTCGAAGGTGACATATGTGGCGGCGTGGCCCATATGGGTGGCGTCATAGGGGGTGATACCGCAAACGTACATGCTGGCCGGCGCAATAGCTTCATCCGCTGGCGCAGTGGCCTGTCGGGCTCCGGTGGCGGTATTGAAAAGTTCCAGTGTTGGTGCTGAACCAGCCACCTGAGGTACCTCAGGGTTATTCCACGCGTGCACTTATGGACATCCTTTCGCAGATGCGACGTATTTCTTCCTTTAACTCCAAGTGAAGCAAGGCGAGGTTTATTCCCGTTAACTGCAAAATGCCCGTGAAGCAGTCCACGGACATCTTGGAAAACCTGGATCAGGCGGCTATCAAGCCCAATCCCAGAGCGACGAACAGCGCCAGGCCCAGCAGGATGCGGTACCAGACGAAGAAGCGGTAGGAGTGGGTGGAAACGAACTTCAGGAACCAGCCCACAATCAGGAAGCCGACAACGAAGGCCACGACGGTAGCGACACCGGTCTGCGCCAGGGTGTAGACACCTGGTTCGTCGAAGGACTTCACCAGCTTGTACAGGCCCGAGGCGAACACCGCCGGGATCGCCAGCAGGAACGAGTAGCGGGCTGCGGCTTCACGGGTGTAGCCCATGAGCAAACCTGCGGTGATGGTGCCGCCCGAACGCGAGACGCCCGGAATCAAGGCCATGGCCTGGGCGAAGCCGTAGAAGATGCCGTGCTTGACGGTCAGCTTGTCCAAGGTGCGCTGCTGCTTGCCGAAGTGGTCGGCGATGGCCAGGATCAGGCCGAAGACCACCAGCATGGTCGCAACAATCCACAGCGAACGGAAGTTCGTGTCGATGTAGTCTTCCAGCAGCAGGCCCAGGATCGCGATCGGCAGGGAGCCGATAATGATCAGCCAGCCCATCTTGGCATCCGGATCCGAATGCGGGATCTTGCCGGCCAGTGCCTTGCACCAGGCGCCGATGATCCGCACGATGTCACGCCAGAAGAAGACGATCACTGCGGTTTCGGTACCCAGCTGGGTAATGGCGGTAAATGCCGCTCCGGGGTCTTGGGCGTTGGGCAGGAGTTCGCCAACGATACGCAAGTGGGCTGAGGACGAGATCGGGAGGAACTCGGTCAGGCCCTGGATCAATCCTAGGAAAGCTGCTTCAAACCAATTCACCCCTCGACATTACTTCACCGATTGCGACTATCCGGACTCAGAAACACGGAATGGGAAAAATTCACTCCGTGGTCGTACTCACGCATCATCCGAGGGTATGGTGAAGGGCAATAACTCGGAATACTGATCGTAGAGGGCGTCTTCATAGTCTTCGAAGGCATCGGCCAGCGCGCCAAAAGCCGCGTCGACGGATGCCTCGCCAGCACCGCGGCTCTGCGACACAATTGCCAGGTGCTGCTCCAGGCGTGCAATAAATGCTTGCAGTGCAAAACTCGGTTCAGTACTCATAGCATGAGGCTACAACGCACGGCGTTCTTTAGATAGGGGGCAGGATGCTCGAAGAAAGAATTAAGCCACCGCTGCATCATCCCGATGACCAGCGCTTTGAATACCTGGTCATAACTTCTTTCCCGGGCGAACCAAAGCATGTCGCCCGCGCAGCCCTGCGGGAGCACGCCGATAACGGCAAATGGGAGCTCATGCGCACCTGCCGCTATGAAGGCGGCGCCCAAAAGTACTGGCTGCGCCGCCGGGTGATGCGCATTCGCAGCACCCTGGCTCCCTGAACCGGCAACTGGGCACATGGCTCCATGCCCGCGATTGGCCCTCACGGCAATCGCGGGTCCTTGCCTCAGTTATCGAGCGGGCCTACCAGCCACGAGGCCACCGTATTGGCTGCCGAGGCGGCATTGGACGGGTGGTACCAGCTGGCCTGCACGTCGCGGTAGAGCCGTTCGAACTCCGATCCCCGGAAATATCCGCCACCGCCCAGCAGCTGTCCGGCCACCTGGATGTTCTCCCGTGCAGTGTCCCCGGCCAGGGTGCGCAGCGTCACCAGCTTGGGGAACCACGCGCCCTGGTGATCCGCCTTGGCCTCCAGATCACCGGCCACCGAGCGTTGCAGGGCATCCAGGGCCAGCAGGCGCATCGCCGCTTCGGCCAAGAGCCCGCGGGCACGCACATCCTGCGCATACCGGGTCCCGTCCTGGTGCACCCGCTGGCCCAGGGCCTCCTGGGCCAGGGTCACCGCACGATCTGCGATGCCCACGTAGACGCTTGCGGTCAGGGTCAGGAAGGATGCGAAGATGCCGAAGACCAGCGGGTCCTGGTTTGGACCGGCCGGCAGCCGGCTATGCACCCATTCGCGCGGGGCCACCGCATTTTCCAGCTTCGTGGTGTGCGACTGGCTGGCCCGCATGCCCAGGGTGTTCCAGTCGTTCAGGGAATGCACGCCCTCGCCCCTGGCTACGAAGCCGTGAACCAGTTCCCCGGATTCCTCATCCTTGCCGAACACCCCCAATCGGGTGAACGCCGGTGCCAGCGAGGTGAAGATCTTCACGCCATTGAACTCCACCGAGCCATCGGCAGCGGTTCTCGCCCTGGTCTTCGAGTCGAAGAGCACTGCGTCGTTGCCGGGCTCCGAGATCCCGAACGCCATCACTTCGCCCTCGGCAATCCAATCGGCCACCATATCCAGGCGCCGGTCCCCGCGGGCCTGCAGCAAATACGCGACGCCTGCCCATACCTGGTGCATGTTGATCGCCAGGGCCGTGCCGGGTGCCGCGGTGGCCAGGCGGCGCTGGGCCAGGGCCAGGGTCTCGAAGTTCCACCCCAGTCCCCCGCGCTCTGCCGGCACCAGCGCCTTGAGGTAGCCCAGTTCCACCAGTTCGTTGAAGTCTTCGATGGCGAACGAGTTCGACTCGTCGTAGCCGGCGGCCCGGTCCCGGAAACGCTCAAGCAGCTCGTCGCTCAGTATGGATTCGATGGTCAAGGATTCTGCTCCTGGATTCTGTTGTGCTGGCTGGGCCAACGCTGGTTCTAGTATTCCTGCAAGAGGTTTTGCAGCACCCGCACGCCGAACTTGATGGAGTCCACCGGCACGCGTTCGTCGACGCCATGGAACATTCCGGTGAAATCCAGCTCGGCAGGAAGTTGCAGCGGCGCGAATCCGTAGCCGGTGATCCCCAGTTTGGCCAGCCATTTGTTATCGGTTCCGCCAGAGAGCATATAGGGCAGAACCACGGCATCCGGGTCTTCAGCCAGCAACGATGCGATCATTGAATCCACCAGCGCACCGGCGAAGGGCACCTCCAGGGATTCCTGCTCATGCACCATGGACAGCTCAACGTGTTCCCCGGCCAGTTCACGCAGGGTCTCCAAGGTAGCTTCGTGCTGCTCGGGCAGGGTGCGGCAGTCGATCAGCGCTGCGGCCTGCCCGGGAATGACGTTGTGCTTGTAGCCTGCTTCCAGGACAGAGGGATTCGCGGTGTTCTGCAAGGTAGCCCCGACGAAGCGCGAGACATTGCCCATGGCCGAGAGCAGCGGGGCGGGATCGGCTTCATCGAAGTCCAGTCCGGACAGCTCGGCCACCTGCTCAAGCAATGCGCGAGTGGTTTTGGTGTAGGACAGCGGCCATTGATGCTCACCGATGCGATGGACGGCTCCTGCCAGATGGGTGACCGCATTATCGGTGTTGAGCTGCGAGCCGTGGCCGGCCATGCCCTTGGATTCCAGCTTCAGCCAGGCGATGCCCTTTTCCGCAGTCTGCAGCATGTAGGCCCGGCGGCCGTTGATTTCGACCGAGAACCCGCCGACTTCGCTAATGGCCTCGGCCGCCCCGGCGAAGAGTTCGGGATGGTTCTGAACCATCCAGCCGGAACCATAGTCCCCGCCAGCTTCCTCATCGGCGAAGAAGGCGATGACCAGATCGCGCCGCGGGGTGATGTTCTCGCGTTGCAGATGGCGGATGGCGGCGATAATCATCGCGTCCATGTTCTTCATGTCCACCGCTCCGCGCCCCCAGATCATCCCATCGATGACCTGGGCCCCGAAAGGATCCACGCTCCAGTCTTCGGCGATAGCCGGCACGACATCCAGGTGGCCGTGCACGACCAGGGCCGGCAATGACCGATCGGCCCCCGGGATGCGGGTGACCACGTTGGCCCGCCCGGGAGCGGATTCATAGATCGTGGCATCCAGGCCGACGTCCTCGAGCAGCCCAGCGACATAGCGGGCGGCTTCAAGCTCCCCCGCGCCCTTGTTGCCTCCATAGTTCGTCGTGTCGATCTGAATCAGTTTCCTGCAGATCTCTACGGCTTCATTTTCCATGAGTGGAATGTCGCCAGCAATGGACATCGCCAATGATCCTCTCGTAGCAGTGCTTTGCAATACACACTAGTGGGCAAAGCCCCCACCGTCGTGTGCGCACGTGCGCAATTTCTAGCCGTGAAGTTCCTGGTAGGCCTTCCTCGCGCCCGGGTGCAGGGGCTGGCCTCCGGTGCTGACCAAGGTTTCGGGGGTCAAGAACTGGATGCCGGCACTGGATTCTGGCACCAGCTGATCAGCGTGGGCGACCAGGAGATTGACGACGGCTCCGGCCAGCTCCTCGGGCATGTCCGCGCGCGCCATCAAGAGGTTGCCAACCCCGATCGTCTCCACGGACTTGATTCCGCGGTAGGTTCCCTCCGGGATGACTACCCCGTCGTAGAGATCCGGGTACCGCTCGCGCAGCTGCGGCAGCACCGCCGAAACATCGAGCAGGCCCAAGTCCATGGTTGAAGCGAGCTGGCTCAGCGAAGCAACCGGCAGGCCGCCGAAAAGGAACAGCGCGTCAATGCTTCCCTTGCCCAGCGCCTCCAGCCCTGCCACGTACCCGTACTGCAGCTCCTTGGGCGCGATCCCGCGATTCTTCAGCTTCGCTGCCCGCAATATGCGCTGGCCGGTCACCCACGTACCTGACCCTGGCGCGCCGGTGCCGATGGTGCGTCCTGCCAGATCCTGCAGCGAGCTAATCCCGGCTGCTGTGCGGATGATGCAATGGAAATAGTTCTGGTAGACGCGGCCCAGGGCCAGCGGCTGCGCCTGTGGAGCGCTGTCCTTCCGGTACTGGTCCACCGTATCGGCCAGGGCAAGAGCCAGCCCGGCCTTGTTTTCTGCGAGCATCGCCAGATTCTGCGCGCTGGCCTGGGTATTGAGGGCTGTGGAATGCTCGGCGACGCCGTGGTCCATCAAGGCGTTGGAGAGCAAGGAGGCAAATTGGAAGTACATGCCCCCGTCTTCACCGGAGGCGATATCCAATCGATGCGCAGCGGGCAACGAGCTGCAGGAACTCAGTGCTGGCAGTCCGGCGGCGACTGGGGCTGCCAGGAGATATCGAAGCAAGTTCCGCCGCGACGGCATGGGCTCAGGATTCATCGGGCACCTCGGGCTTGCTGCCATGCAGGGGCAGGCTGATCGTTGCTTTGAGCCCTTCGCCCGGAGCCGATTCAAGGGTGAGCTCACCGGCATTCGCGCGCGCCAAGCGATCCACGATAGCCAGTCCCAAACCTGTTCCCGGACTGTGCCGTACACGTTCTGCACGCCAGAACCGCTCGCCTGCATTCGCGAGTTCAGCAGCGTTCATTCCGGCACCGTGATCCTGTATTTGGATGCTGGCAGTTCCCGGATCGAGCCGCAGGCCCAGGACGATCTTGCTGCCAGGAGCGTACTTGAACGCGTTTTCCAGTAGTTCCGCGAGCATCTGCTGCAAATCGAATCCGTTGCACCACACCATGGCGGTCGGCCCCGAGGTGGCACTGCCATCGAGCACCAGCTGGTTTCCCCGTTGCCGGGCAACCTCGGATTGGCGTTCGACTTCCTCGGCGAGCATTTGCCCGACGTCGACTTGTTGGCCGTGCACGGCTGTCTCGGGCAAGGACTCTCCCGCATTTTGCTCGGCTAGCCGATGCTCAGCGCTGGCCAAGCGCATGACGCCGTCCAGCAGGGTTTCCACCCGATGAAGTTCGTTTTCCACCGCATGCACTCCGGCGGGATCCGCTTGGTCGCCCATGCGCATCTTCAAAAGATCCACTCGCAACCGCAAGGCGGCAACGGGGTTCCGGAGCTGATGGGAAGTTTCAGCAATGAACTCCTGCTGCTGCTTCAGGCTCTCGGCCATAGTTCGGGCCATGCTGCCCAGCGACCGCGATAGCCGGCGCAGTTCCGGTGGGCCTTGCTCTTCGAGGAGAACCGGTGCCTGATGCCGCGCAATGTCATTGACGGCATCATTGAGCTGGTGCACCGGACGGAGCACCCAGAAGGTCAGGCGGTCGGCCAAGAGCAGGAGTCCAGCGCCAATGGACATGACAACAAGCCACAGCAGGCTGGACTTTTCCAGCACCTTGGCGCGTGCAGTTTCCAAGTTCACTTGCATCGTGACAGAGCCGAGCACTTGGGCGGAATTGCCGAACGGCTGCGAGAGCAAGGCGGTGGCATCCGAGAGAGGATCGATCGGCGGGATCTGGACCAGTCCCAGATTCAGCTCTGAATCGCGCACGGTGCCAGCGACCTCGGGATCCGCAGGATCGATACTGCCCGAGACCAGTTGCCGCTGGCCCAGATTGATCAGCAGCCCTTCGCCATAGAGGTCGCTATAGGTGTCCATCTCCAGCTGGAGCAGCGACATGTCATTTGCCAGATCAGCATGGGCGGCAAGCTGGACAAAGCGGTTCAATGCCGATAACCGGTTCAGCTGGACTTCAGCGGTGGCATCACGGCTGACGCTCTGCAACAGCATCGCGCTGACGATGGCGACGATTGCAAGCAGCAGCGTGCCCAGGATGCCCAGTACGCGCAGCCTCACGGGTTTGGCGTCTCTAGCCGGTAGCCGACTCCGCGGACGTTCACGATCATCCCGGGCGCAGCAAGCTTGGAGCGCAAACCGGTGAGGTGCACATCCAAAGAGCGCGACACCGCCACGAACGCGTCGCCCCACAAGCGGTCAAGAATCTGCTCCCGGGTAACCACCGCTCCGTCATGCTGGGCCAGCAATGCCAGCAGCTCGAATTCCTTGGCGGTCAGCTGGAGGTGCCGTCCATCCAGAATTGCTTCGTGCTTCCCGGTGTCCACACGCAGTCCGCCGGCGATGAGCACACCGCCGTTGTCATTGGATTGGACCTTGGCGCGGCGGGCCACCGCCTCGATGCGGGCCAGAAGAACCGCCAGCCCGATGGGCTTGACCAGGAAATCGTCGGCACCCTGGCGCAGTCCCCGGACAACGCTCCGCTCGTCATTGCGCGCCGAGAGGATGACCACGGGGACTTCACTGATTTGGCGCAGTTTGCGCAGGACTTCCAGTCCATCCATATCCGGCAGGCCCAGATCCAGCAGGATCATCTGTGCATTGTGGTGCTTCAAGAGCGCGTCAGCGCCGCGGCTGACATGCTCGGCCTGATGGCCTGCGGCACTCACGGCATCGATCAGGGCGCGGGCGACGGCGTGGTCGTCTTCGACGATCAACAGCTGCACGGCATCATCCTCGACGTTCAGATCCGGGCTCGGCGCCCATGGGTAACTGATCAATTCTAGCAATTCGGAACACGCGGTGTTCTCCACGTCACTGCATTCCTAAGAAAGTGTTAGTACTTGACTGAGAGTTTGCCAGTAAGAAAGATCACTACCAAGATTGAATACGATCTCACACCCCCGTGGTCCGCGTCACTGCCGATGCGACTCCGCGGCGGCATCGCACTGTGGCAGAAGGAAAATCGAATGAGCGAAAACACCCAGGCGCAACGCGCCGACCTAGACGGTGGCGGCCCGCCGCGCTGGAAAGTCATTGGCCCGGGACTGGTCGTTGCGGCGACCGGCGTTGGCGCAGCCGACATGGTTGCCACACTAGTAGCAGGCAGCCAGTACGGCTATGCGCTGCTCTGGGCAGTGATCGTCGGCGTGATCCTGAAGATTGTTCTGGTTGAAGGCGCCGGCCGCTACACCCTGGCAACTGGCAAAACCATTTTCGAGGGTTGGAAGACCCTGGGCAAGTGGACCACCTGGTACTTCGGTCCCTACATCATCATCTGGGGCTTCGTTTACGGCGCTACAGCGATGAGTTCCGCTGCATTGCCGCTGGCCGCCTTGATGCCGGCAGTGGATCTGAAGATCTGGGCAGTAATCATGGGCCTGCTGGGCTTCGTGATGGTCTGGTTCGGAAAGTACAGCTTCTTCGAGAAGATCACCGCTGTACTGGTGGGCATCATGTTCGTAACCGTGGTGGGCTTGGCTTTCATCGCTGTGCCAAATATTCCGGAAATGCTCAAGGGCCTGATCCCGATGATCCCGGAAGGCGGCGTGGTCTACACCCTGGCGTTGGCTGGCGGCGTCGGCGGTACCATCACCTTGGCCGCTTACGGCTACTGGCTGCGCGAGAAAGGCTGGTACACCCCTAAGTGGATGCGGGTCATGCGCATCGACAACTCCATGGCTTACGTCATGACCGGCATCTTCGTGCTGGCCATGCTGATCGTTGGCGCGGAAGTTGTTCGCGCCGCCGGCGTGAGCATCTCCGGAGGCGACAAGGGCCTGCTGGAACTGGGCGACGTGCTGAAAGCCGAATACGGCGATGTCGTAGGCAACGGCTTCCTCATTGGCTTCTGGGCCGCGTCCTTCTCGTCGATCATCGGCGTATGGAACGGCGTTTCCCTGATGTTCGCGGACTTCTGGGGCCATATGCGCAAGAAGCCGGCAAACCACCCGGATACCCTGACCGGCGGCAAGTACTTCAAGTTCTATGTCCTGTGGCTGACCTTCCCGCCAATGGTGCTGTTCCTGCTGGACAAGCCAATTGCCCTGATCCTGGCCTACGGCGTCCTCGGCGCGCTGTTCATGCCATTCCTGGCAGTCACCCTCCTGGGCCTGCTCAACGGCAAGCGCATCCCCAAGGCATGGGCCAACCGCTGGCATACCAACACCGCACTGGCGATTACCGCTGCGCTGTTCATCGTCTTGGGCGTACAGCAGCTGTACAAGTCACTGGCACCGCTCTGGAGCTGATGGCCTTTCGCTAGGCAAAAGCCATGGTGGCATGCAATGAATTGCATGCCACCATGGCTTTCGCGTTTAGGCTGGAGGCTATGAGCATCAAGCGGATCGGAATCCTTGGAGCGGGACGAGCCGGCACAGCCCTCGCCCGCGCAGCAGCATCGGCCAGAATCGACGTACGCATCGCAGGTTCCAGGCCTCCACGGATGATGAAGTACCACCTGGCGCAGTACGCATCGCATGCCACCGCCGTACTGGCCGAAGACATTGCCGAGGATGTCGATTTGGTGGTGCTCATGGTGCCGCAAGAGGAACTCGACGACATTGATGTCCCATCCCTGGCTGGCATCTTGCTGGTGGATGCGACCAATCGCTGGGAAGACGAGCCGCTGCCCGACTGGCTGGAAACATCGCTTGAGGCCGGCTTGTCCAGCTCCGAAGGCATTGCAACCCATTTCAAGAGCTCTCGCGTCGTCAAAGCGCTCAATCACATCAGCCACTGGGACATGGACGCGGATCGGGCAACCAAGCAATCCGCGCAACGCGCCCTGGGCGTCGCCTCGGATAACAAGCAGGATGCCCAGACGGTTTCAGAACTTACCCTCGCCCTGGGTTTCTCTCCGGTCCTCCTGCCCAACTTGGCCGCGGGCCGAGGCTTGGAACCTGATGGCGCGATCTTCAACGAAGTACTCGATGCGGCAACGCTGTCCGCCAGGCTCGGCCCACCTTCGCAGTAGAACCGCTAAGCCCGCGTTTCACTAGGCAGATCGCATCATATTCCTGTGACGCTCGACACTGATTTCCTGAATTTTTACCTTAAACCTCTAATCAATCCCGGTTTTCCCGCGGAATTCCGGGGTTTTCACTCTCCAGTTGCGGAGAGTTTCCCGATTGGAAATCCCCTGCTGGGGGTGGTAAAGTTTTACTTCGTTGCCAGCGATAACAACGCGAACAACAGACAACCTGCGCGGGTGGCGGAATAGGTAGACGCGCTAGCTTGAGGTGCTAGTCCTCGCAAGAGGGTAGGGGTTCAAGTCCCCTTTCGCGCACAGGGTAACCCCCGATTGACCACGGCCAATCGGGGGTTTTTACTACCCCTGTTGACAGCAACCGCCATTCCGTTGACAAGCGTTGACACCACGACGGCCTCACCAGCCCGGATCACGACTCTGCATTCACCACGCAGGGATAACTAGATAAGGAAACTCCCATGGCCTCCATCCGCCTACTCAAGCGCGCCGACGGCACCATCGCCCACAAAATCATCTGGCGCGACGCGCAAACCAAAAAACAAAGCAGCTTCACCACGGATTCCGAAGACGAAGCAGAACTGATCAAACGGCTGCTCAACGCCAACGGCCAGTCGTTCAAGCTCGCAAATCAAGCCGTCCTCGAATCTCAATCCCAATCCCCCACCGTCAATACGGTCGTCGAGGGATACCTGGGCGACCTCACCGGCATCGAATCAGCCACCAAACGCGACTACGAACGCATGTGGAAAAACCATATCCACAACTCAATTGGCACTAAGAAGATTGAGTTCGTCGACAAGGCCGCGGTGATCAAGTGGTTCGAAGCTCTCAACCGCTCCCCCAAAACCAAGAAGAACGTTCACGCAGTACTATCCAGCGCATTCAAATGGGCCATCGAGGAAGGCCACATGAAAGAGAACCCCGCTGTTGGAGTATCCTCACCGCGAGGAAGCATGCGTCCACGTGAAGCAGTATTTCTCAGCCGTGAAGAAGTCGACCAGATCATCATCCAAATCGGCGAGTACGGTCCGTTCGTCGAACTTCTCGCCGGCGCCGGGCTACGGTACAACGAAGCGACCGCCCTTCGCCGTCGCGATTTCATCCAAGCAGACGCTGATCACTTAGCTATCAGCGTCACCCGTGCCTGGAAGGATACGGCCCACGGCTTCCAGATCGGATCCCCCAAAACTCGCAGTTCCCAACGCCAGGTAACACTGAGCACCACACTCAGCGCAAAAATCAAACCACTGCTGCGATCCCTGAAATATGAGGAACTAGTATTCACCAAGCCTAACGGTGAGTACCTTCGCCCGGGTTACTTCTACACGTACCACTGGGAACCTGCACTAACTCACCTGCTCGATACTGGCGCGATCTTCGCACGCCCACGGATCCACGACCTGCGCCACACGCACGCGTCCTGGCTCATCGATGCCGGCGTACCGCTTCCTGTCATCCAGAAACGTCTCGGGCACTCATCCATAGCAACAACGGTCGACGTATACGGGCACCTGGCGACCGATGCCGACCAGCGCGCAGCAGATGCCCTGTAACCCATGGGCGAAACGTCCGACCCTGAACGTAGACTGGACGAAATCCTTGCATCCATTTATCCAAAATCACTCGAACAATATGGGGGTCCACATGGCAAGCCCACTAGTCGCAAAAATCAGCGAACCTTTCGAAACGCCCATCGGGCCAGGCGACGACGTATCGCACGGCAAAACGACTAAAACCATTTGTCGCGTAACTGTGGTGCGCGGAGAAGAACAATTCAAATCATTCACATGCGACCCAACTGACGCGGCAATCGCACAGGCCTTTCGAGAGAACGGCTACGCCACAGTAGGCCCGCGCGTTGGAAATCAGCAACGCGTCCGGGTGCCTGGCCAAAAAGCAGTCGCTTTCGTAGCATTCGGTTGCATCGCGCTCTTCATACTTCTGCTCGGCGGATGTATGGCCATCATGAACTAACAAGCGACAAAACGCCCCCAGCCTAATCGGCTCGGGGCGTTTTGTTATGCGTCGCGGTCGACGCGGATGCTGAGTTTCACCGCACCGTCGGGGATTAGGTTGGTGGCTTCGTCGCGGGCCGCGTAGTAGTCGGGCCCTTGGACGGAGACTACCCCCGTGGCGCTGTCTTGCTCGTAGGTGATGGTCACTTCCATAAGGCGAATTCTAGTCGCGCGCTGTGCGTGGCCGGTAATCGATCGTTTGGTCTTGGTCTTCGTGCCAGTCGTGGTCGTCTTCGGTGGTGATCCAGGTGGAGTCTTCATGGCGGATTCGGTGGCACGATTCGGCGGGTACCCAGAGTGTTGTTGTGGCTCCGTTGTCTACCCGGCCGAGCTGATTGGTGATCCGGGCGATCATGACTTGGTTACCTCGCCATGCTTCAGCGCGAGCGTGGAACGTTTCGCTGGCAAGGGTGACTTCCACATATGGGTAACGGTTGGTCCTGTACCTGTACAGTCCCGGCGCGTGAGGGTCTTCATAGTAGTCCACCAGAAGATTGTCTCTTAAAACTGGCCAGCCCCACCGAGGTGCATTTCGGCAGGGCTGGTTGCGAGTTTTGCGCTGGGCCATGGATCCCCATCCATCACCCCAATGACCTTCGTTTCCCCAAAAAACTTAAGTCCAGCGTGAAACCTAAGCACATCCTAGAGCGTTAGCTACGTTTGTGTATAGGCCTTGCGGGCGTTAGCCGTGAATTCGGTTCATTTATCCGAGCAGTATTAAGTCCCTGAAAATGGTTGTGTTTTGGTTAGTGGTGCGGATAGAGTCTCCACTGGTAAGGTTTCTACCTTCTAACGACTAGTCAGGCGATAATCCCATTTCCCCCAAGAATGGAATTACGTTAGTCGAACCCGTCAGCATCCCCAAGCGCTGGCGGGTTGCCTTTTTAATCCAGAAGTGCCCCACCCTCAAATGCGAGTGGGGCGCTTCCCCTGATTTGGCGTCAGCCCGGCGGGATGCCTACTCGGCCGAGCGCCGGCCAGAATCCTCGCCCGGATCCTGCTCGGTCACGACGTGATAAACACCGGCCTTGGACACATTCAGATCAGACGTGTTGCCTGCGGAGTACGAGTCCGGAGACTTCGCCCAGCCAAGCAGCCAACCAATCTTCGGGCTGACGTACGTCTCGAAGAGACGCACGGCCACATAATAAGCCGTGGTCAGCAAGAGGGTCATCACTGTAGTGAGCAGGCCCTCGACGTCCGGATCCAGCGGAAGATTAGCGCTGGCGAACCAGCCCAGCACCGCACCGACGATGATCGGGACTACAGTACGGACGATCGATGCCCAGAGGGCTAGGAGAGCTTCCGACATGGTTACCAGGCTCCTGCTTTCTTGAGGTTGCTAATGAGGTTCTTCTCGGTCCAGCGGTTGCGCTTGAGCACGTCCGCTTTGAGCCGGTTGGTGGCCTTGCCAATCCAGCCGTCCACCTTGACATCGGTGATGCCGGCAGAGTGCCTCATGCTGTTCAGAGCACGCTGCAGGCGCTTGTTGTAGTCGTAGACGTCCTGGGTGAGCGGGCCCCAGTAGCCGTCCTCCACAAGCCCGTGGTGCTTCTGGAATGCGCGGACGCCCGCTTCCTGCTTCGGCCCGTCAACGCCGTCCGGGTATCCCACATCCAGGCCCATCGCGGTGAGCGCGCGCTGGATCGCCTCGTTGTCCGCTTTCGAGTTGCCGCCCTTGGCAGGCTTTGGCTTCGGCTTGGGAGTGGATGCAACGGGGGTTACCGAGCCGCTGGTAAGCGGCTTGGTCTTACCCACGATGACACCCTTGCCCTTGAGCCATCCCTCCGGGTCGAAGTAGTTGCCGTACCCGGTGCCGTTCTCGCGGACACCGAAGTGCAGGTGCACACCAGTCACGTTGCCGGAATCGCCAGTGCGCGCGATCAGCTGACCAGCCTTGACCCGCTGGCCTTCCTTCACATAGATCTTCGACAGGTGCCCGTAGTTGGTGCGGATCCGGTCGGCGCCGTTCTTGTCCTTGAGGATGCCGTGGTCCAGGACGATGATCAGCCCGGAATGCCCAGCAAGGACTGCGCCGCGACCTGGGCCGCCCGTCTCTTCGACGACACCGTCAGCGACGGCGTACACTTCGGTCTTGTCGCCTACGTTCGGGCCTGCCCAGTCGGCGCCCATGTGCTGCCGTCCGCGGCCTATGCCGTCGAATCCGTCAGTTCGGTAAACGCCCACCGGCAGGGGGCTAGAAAACTTGGTCACGGTACTCTTCTCCTTCTTCTTCGCTGTTGGCTTGCTGCTTGGCTCGGTGAGGTCGAGGAATTCTTCCCACCGACCTGCGAGACGCATCTCGGACGGGCAGTTCTTACCGGTCCATTCGAAGTGCTGCTTCACGTCCGAGCGTGAGAGTTTGTGCTTGATCCGCCAGTTACGGACAACACCGGCAGCGCGCCGGAAGGCAGCGTCATAGTCGCCGCCCTCGTTCACGCAGATCTCAACGGCCAATGAGGACTCGTTGGCTTCGCGGGTTCCGCCGTGCCAGCACTGCGCGGTGTCCGGGTATGAGCGGATCGCCTCGGTGTCATCAACTTGGACGTGCCAGGACGCTTGCCGTGCACCACCGTTGGTCTGCAGGTTGGCATGGGCTTCAGCGTCCGCGCCCGGATCCGTATTGGCTGTTTCGTGGACGGTCACGCTTAAGCACGAGTTGATGCCGTCGTAGATCCTGTCGGCATGTTCGACCCATTGGGTTTTCAAAACGGAAGCACCCTCCTTCGTGGTTGGATTCCACTAGGAGGGTGCGCCATATCGGGGTTAGTTTGTGGGAAGGGTCAGCTGTGCGTGACGCCCAAGGTGTCTTGTTCGCCCCATCGCTTGGCCTTAGCTTCAAGTTCGCTCCAGATGCTGCCGGCGGCCGCTTCCCATTGGTCCCATGTAGCAACGAGCTCAACGATCTCGATGACGTGCCCGGCGGGAATCACTCGGGTTCGCCTGATGTTCGCTGCCAACGCGGAGAAGTCATTGTTGGGGACCTCGGTGAAGTTCACTCGGATGAGGATGGTATGTGGTCTGGCGGGGTGCGGGCTGACGAGCACGGTTTTGTCGCCTGAGAGCCAGGGGCGCACGATTCCGGCAATGGCTTTGCGAGACCCGAGTCCGGCAAGACCATTCGCCTGGGTATTTTTGATGAGTTCACGCAGGTCGGCTGGCGGCAGGATTCGGTACACGTTTCGATTGATGCCGGCCATTTGCGCTAGCCATGGCAGGGAATCGTCTGGGCAGGTCTCGGGGTTCGTGTAATGCCCGTCCCAGAGGTCGTCGGAGAGTTGTCGGTACTGGCCGCCGATCTGCCCGATGCCGTCCATGAACCTCAGGAGTGGGTGGTAGGTGTCTGGTACGAGAGTTCCGTTGAGTTCTTCGTACTCGACTCGACGGGTGGAAATATTGATCGCCTTGATGATGGGTTTGGAATTCCCTAGTAGAGCCGCTGTTCCCGGGAGCACAGTGAAAGATCCGGTGTTGGGTGGGTAGAACCAGCCTTCGAGGAGGACTGGGCCGGTGACGTTCTCAATAGTGTCAGGGCCGTTGAGTTCCAGGTCGCCCGTGTATCCGGTTTCGCTCCTGCCATTGGCAAGTATGGCAATTCCACCTCCGGGGATTTCTCCCGGTTCAGCCCAGATCTGGTAGTACACTTTGATGCCCGGTGCACTGCGGAACTCTTGACTTTTGAATGTTGCTGATGGTGCTTCAATGTAAGTTGTCCATCCACCTGTTTCCGTGATATCGAACGGTCGCTTGTTGAGCCCGTCCCAAACCTTCAGTGGTGGGTTTTTCTGGGCGGCATCCAGGTTTTGGTAAGCCTGCGGAAGAGTTTCAAACCAATCGATGGTCCACGAGTGAATGCTATCTGGGTAGCTCATTGAAAGTTCACCGTCACAGTTCCAAGTCGCGGAAGGGGCGCATCGCCGGGCAAGTTGATAGTCGGGTTGGTGGAGACGACCGCCCTCACCGCTGGGAATTCGTAGAGTTTGCCGATGATCGCGTTGGCATCCACGGTGGGCGACCAGTCCCACGTCGTTGGATTCAGCCAATCTGCAAGGCCCGCCTGTATTTCAGCGGTCGCTGCGGACGCAAGAGACCCTGGCGCCCGCCGGACCGTGCACGTAATGTTCACCGTGGTGATCGTTGGAGGGATCACGTGGATGCTCAGCGACGCCAGCGCCTGAGCCTCAAGATCCTCCCGGATGGATTCCATCACCTCCGCGGACAACGGATCACCAAGATCGCCCACCACAGCTACCGTGACGTGCCCCGCAACTGGCGACTTCGGTGAGCCGGCCGGGTCGAACAAATCCAAGGTGATTGCTCGCTCCACACGCGGATCGGACAGGACCGAGTCCGTAAAGTTGTCCGGAATGACGAGTGTCGAATTCAGGCGCGACAAGACAGCTGCAGCACGGGCCTGGAAGTCCTCGTCCTCTTCCTCGCCTTCGCCACCACTAGTGGCCATCGAGACGGTCACTTCATCAACGAACGCAAGCGGGTCAACCACTTCCAACACGGCGCCTTCGGGAATGCCGTTGCTTTCAATTCCGGACTCTTCAGCTTCGATCCTCGCAGTACCGAACAAGGATTCCTGGGTGACGATCTCCACCTGTTCGATGGTGAGGAAATCCACGGTCTCGTCCGTGTCCTCCAACGTGTACCGGAGGCGCGTACCTGCGGGAATGGAGTGCAACGGTGCCGACGAGGATACTTGGAACCGCGCCTGCCCTTCGGCCAAGTAACCGTTGTGCCTGGTGACACCGTATAGGCCCATGAGCTGTTCAACGATTTGCGACGGCAGGACCTGCAACGCGAGCGCTTCCACCCCCAAGATCAGGGCCAACGATTCGAGCAGGACGAGCTCGGTGTTCGATTCGCGAGGCTGCCACTCCGGCAAAGCGACCTGCGCGTGAGCAACAGCCGTGTTCACCAGGTCCTGCTCTCCCCCGTATTCGAGCAGAGAAAGGTTCTCAAGTTCGGGGATGCTCGTATCTTCAGGGAATTCAATGCTCATTACTCGTCGTCCTCTTCCTCTTCCAGCGGGTCAGTGTCTGGTTCTTCGCGTTCCCATTCGACTTGGACTGCCGCGCGCCCGCCAGGTTCCGGCAGCACGGTCGTATCGGTAATCATGATGTCTTCGAACCCGTAGGAAGTCAGTGCTGATTGAATGTCCGCGTCGATTGCCACGTCTCCTATCGCCAAGCCAACAGGGTCGGTGACACCAAATCCGGGCGAAAGGGGCCGTTCGCCAATATCAGTCAGGACTATGGCGGCTATTGCATCGTTGATTTCCTGGTCAGAACCGTACGGGGCGGTGGCAATCTGCCCTGATGGCGTGAGGCGGAACGGGAATCGGATTGTTCCAGACATAGGGGTCCCTTATTCGATGTTGATATTTGGCCGGGCAGGTGGATGATCCGACTTTCGGTAGTGCTCCCACCGGTGTGTCAGGTCATCCCATGCGGCAGCGAAAACGCTGATCGCGTTCCGTAAACGTTCGATCGTCTTGTTTTGCTCACGTATGTGGTTTTCCAGCCCATCGACACGGCCTGAAAGTTTCTGGCGTTCTCCGCGCTCTGTGGTGAGCTCCTTCGCGAGCCCCTCGCTGTGCTCCTTCGCGGATTTCGCGATAGCTAACGCCATCTGTACTGACGTGTCAGCCGCCGCAATGTCCGCGTCACGCTTTTTGATGGGCGCCTCTCGGCTGAACTGCCGGTATCCCCAGAAGCCGCCACCCGTGAGCAATGTCAGTACCCCCAGGATGATTGCTACGATCGACGTTTCACTCATGGGCGTGAGACTCAACTTCCTTCAAAGTGCGGCGCACTCCACGTTCGATCATGATGATCGACACCGCCCGCAATACGGACCCCACGCCGAGTGCAAGAGGTATCCCCCAGGAGAACATGCTCCCCGGGTAATGCCAGGACACGGACAAGGCGAAGGTCACGAAACCGCCTGCGGCAAGCCACCAGCCGAACTGTTCGAGCGCCCATCCTGTTGATACGTTGTCCCCGCTCCAATTCAATCCGACGAGGGCGAGCAACCCGCCAGTGCCGAGGAAACCGGACACTAGCACGATGATGGGGCCGGGCATCTTGTCCATGCTCTTTGAGGGGGTGAAGTCCGGCAGGAATAAGGACAAAATGACGATCAGCCCGAAGATCACCGCGACGACCGCGACCGTAGTGTCCAGCGGGTGCACGAGCAGCCGGTCCCACCATCGGGGCGGGTTCCGGACTGGATGATAGACGTGGTTAGGCATGACGCACCTTTCTTATCCGGCGCTCAACCAAGATTCGTTTCATGCTTGGAGCACCGCCTGCCAGTGGAAGCCGACAGGAGCTGTTCCGATTCCGGAGACCCACAGCGTGGCGCCAGTTGAGGAAATGTTGCTGACGCCTACTGCGGAGAACTGGCCCGGGTTTGAGATAAGCAGCTGAGCGACGACTGTGGGTGCTGCAGCAAATAGACCTGTCGGGAAGGTGATGTTCACGCTGGCGCGGTGCGTGTAGGGGCCCTGGTTCCCGGTTGCAGCCAACGCTGGGAAGGTGCCCGACCCCGCACTGATGGAACGTACATCCATTTTGTCCAGCTTGTTTTTGTCGGTAATCGACATGGCGCCCTTCGCTGACGATGACGCGTCAGGCAGGCGAGCCGAGCTAAAAACGCCGCTGGTGGTCTGTGTCGCCGAGTGGGTATGCGATGCCGGGGCTCGTCCGCTGATCTGGGCGTCCAGGTAGTCTTTGCGTACCACAGCGTTGATGTCGGCCTGTTGTGGTGCGGTGAGCAGAATACTGTGGAATTGGATACCACCGTACTCATTGCGCCGGCACAACGAGTTATTTGATGGCAGCGCCGTCGCATTATTGAACAGGGTCTTGTCCTCAGGAGAGAACAGGCCAGGCTCGCTAGTGGTCGCAACGTTCGTGCGGGACTCATTCCAGGCCGACCAAGCGCCGTCGGTACCCGTGTTTTCGTAGTAGGCCCGCCAGAAGTGACGTGTACCGAGCCCGTAGGTTGTGTAGTACTGCCATACCATCAGTCCGTTAGTTGCCGCCACTACTCTGAGCCGTCCAGCAAGCGGCAGCGGATAGTTGGCGCCCGACGCCGCGTTAGCGTTCTGAGTCTGCAAGTAATCTTCGGTGGTTCGCAGGTTGTCGAGGTTGACTGCCCCACCAAGGGATATTGGTTGCTTGACCGCGAGCGGCGCTACAAGGCCATCGACGTACGTCTTGTGGGCAGGATGAGAGCCGGCAGTCGGTGTGCGCACCGAGAAATCACCGTTGGCGTTTGCTCGCAGAAGCGTATTAGGGCCAGCAACGGATGACGCTGCGTCCAACTTCGCCTTGTCATCGGAGGACATGGCGCCAGGCGCCGTACTCGTTGCCAGTGGGAGGGCATGGACGTGGTCCCCGCGCGCGGCTCGATCGGAAACACCCTCCGACGACGTTCCGCCGATCATCACGCCGCTGGTTACGATGCCGCCCAGATTAGCGATGCCGACCCACTCGGTGCCAAGGTTCACGCTGAGCCGCTTCGTGGATTCTTCAACCCAGAACCGTAGTCCAAACGACGGTGCAGGGCGCGACGATAGTGGCCCGATGCCGAGGCCAGGGATCATGTTGATCTGGTCAACCATGAGGTTATGGCCGACACGCCCCGGGATAGGGTCCGTACCGGCCGTGTACTTTTTCAACCCGTGGGGCGAAGTCTGTTCAACAGCCATGCGCCTAGGGTGCAGGAAACCGGCGGCCGCGTGTGGGAGGAGTTAGACGGGTGTCCCTCTGGGTGTCATCCCGGTGACGATTAGTTCACCTTTGCGATCCCAAGCTGGCAGTCCGGCCATGGTGCTTGACGAATAGCTTATGAGCCGACTCGAGCGGTTCACGTAGCAGTAAGCTGCACCGACTGGCATGTAGATGGGCAACGGTAGGTTTTGAGGTGGCAGCAATGCTAGCGGGATGTTGGCCAAGAATTGGTTGCTCGTTGCGTCGTCTCCGACTAGTCGCATGGACCAGAACAATAGGTTTGGCAACGCTGAGACTCCGCATGTTTGCGATCCTGCTGAACGCCACCCGTTGACCAGGTACTCGCGCAGGTCGAACCAAGGGTTATTGTCCGGGTACGCCGTGTTCAAAAGTGCTAGCTCGGTCATGGTGCCCTCATTTCTTCATTGGCATTCGGACGATCGCCGAGATTTCACCGGGGAATGGGCCGCCGCCTAGCCCGCTAACGGAAAGCCCGCCAGCGTTATTGAACGCCAGCCATACTGATCCCCCGGTTTCGCTGTAGTACCCCTGGAAGCGCACGACATACGGTGGGAGAATCGGGATGCCTTCGGCGATATAGAAGCCGTTTGCATTGTCTCCGCGGACTCTGAGCATCAGGTCAAGTGCGTTGCCGTCCGGGCGTATGGCGAACGTATGCACACCGGCTGAAGTCCAACCATTGACCAGGAATTGCCGAACATCAAAGAACGGCAGAGAGTCCGGGAACGGCTGCGAAACGGGTGGCAGATCGAGGCTCATGTTGGTTTCCTCACCCATTCGACTTTGCCAATGATCCAATCGCCCGCAACAAGCTTTCGAGGTGAAGCGGAATCGACGGCGAGCGAACCTGAAGGCCCGATCACAGCGAACACTGGTTCGCCGGATAGCGCGCATAGGCCGCGCTCAGCGCTGGCCGGGGCATCTTCCGGGGCGATTGTTCCGGTCGGCAAGAGTAGCGTCGAGGATGCGGGAGAAACCGCGTCAGCCGCGAAATGCAGCGTCGCCTTGTTCGCTTCCACGTAAAGGAATGTACGAACGCCTGGGCCACGCGCTGCAATGCCTGAAACGTACTTATCGGCCAGCGGATCGAGGCGTGCTTTATCGGGGTATCGAACTAAGTTCATGACAGCCTCCGTAGGTACGTCGATTCAACTACGTAGTTGCTGAGCGTGCCATCCGTCAGCGTTGCATAATCTCCGGTGATCGAGAATATTTGCGTGCGTCCGTCCGTCCGCATCCAGAACGCAATATCGCCAGGAGCGGCACCATACGCACCGAATACACGGTCGCCGGCAGGGATAATCTCGTCCGGTAATTCGCTCGTGATGAACCGATCAGTTCCGCGCCGGCTGCGGAGATAGATGCTGATTTCGTTCCCGTCGATCTTCGCCATGAACGGGAAGTTCACCGGGTCGGCGGCCCACCCATTGAGCACGAGACTCGATAGGTCATACCAAGGGTTCTGCTCTGGGTAGGGCATTGGCATTTTTGGGAAGTCATAGATGCTGCTCATGCTGCCCTCCGAACGTAGGTTGCTTGGCAGACGATGTTCTTATTCGTTCCGTCCGCAATGCCGTTGCCCCACGCGGGAAGGTGGAGCGTTCCATCTGAGTGGAGTTCTAGGACTACTGCGCCAAGATCTTTTTGGAATGCTGGGAGCGTCCAGTAGCGCACCGCTGAGCCGCCAACTTCGGGTAACAGCGCGGTGGGCAGCGGCGAGGTGATTTGCCGTGCCGTTCCACCGCGAGTGTGCAGCTGTATCGTAACTTCGTTGGCCGTGACCTTGGCCAGGAAATTGAACGACGAATTAGCGCCGAGCATGTACCAGTTATTGATTGCATACTCGTGCAGATCCAGCCATGGCTCACGGTCCGGATATGGCTGAGGGATGGTTGCAAGGCTCATTTCATCCCTTCCGTGCTGCGATGATGGTCGCGTTCAGCTCGGTCATGTCTTGCAACCGTCCAGCAGCAGGACGCATGAAGATCCGTCCATCATTCATCAAGAACACTTGTTGCTGCGCGGTGTCTGGGGTATTTACCAACGGCCAGAATTCACTGGGAAGGCCCGATGCGATATAGCCTTGTGTGCCAATCGCGCCGCTCGGATTGACACGGATTGAAGCGATGATCAGATTCTCCGTGATCTGCACCCAGCATGAACCTGAACCGCCCAACGTCGTGATTCCAACTTCAAGCAAGGAACCGATCTGGTAGGCCGGCTTCGCATCAGGATAAGGTACCGGCATCAGCGGAAGATCAATAGCCACCTTCACCCCGCCTTTCGCGTGTAGGAGTACTGGAAAGACAGGTCCTCTAGTGAGCCGTCGGATAGCGTTCGCCCCGGCGTATAAAGTCGTAGCGTTCCATCCGTGCGCAGGTGCATTCCGATGCTGAAGTCATGCCACGGCGAGAATGCTTGAAGCATCTTGTTGCCTTCCGGCACGAACATCTCCGGCAGGTTCAGCGCAACGATTGAATTGGTACCGCGGCGCGTGCGCAAATGCAGGTGCGCCGTGTTGCCCTCGATCAGCCCATTGAAATGAAACGAGGAAGTGTTCATTCCCGTGAGCCAGGACGGTTCAACGAAAGCCATCAGATCAACCCATGGCTTGCTATCCGGGTACGGCTGCGCGAGACGCGGAAGCTCGGTCATGCCACTGCCTTTCGCGGGTACCTGCCGGCAATGGAGAGATACTTGCCGCCATACGTTGCAATCATCTGAGCGTTGGTCAGCCCCAAGCTGTAGGCAGACATTACTAACTGCCAACCGCCAGTAGCCGCCCCGCCCTGCAACTCGACCAGGCAAGACGGACCGCCCAAGATCAGAGCTTGAACTGACAGGGGCCGGATCGCACGAAAATGCTGAGGCAGGTCGCCAATAACGTGGCTAGAGCCAATCTGCACACGCCCGAACACCGTCACCGAGTTCTTCTCCGCATACCCTTGGAACGACTGCGCCGCACCAGGAACACCCCATCCATTCACAAGAATGGACGCGAGGTCTTCCCACGCTGGCAAGTCCGGGTAAGGCTGATTCGGAATAAGAGTCATGCTTACTGGCTCCGTTCCGACTTGGCTGCAAGCTTCGGGGCAGTCAAACCGATCCGTCCCACGCTTGATGCTGTCACCCCGAGCGCAACGAAAGTGGGACGCGCCGCCCGGCCAGCCGGGAGAATGAAGTCATGCTCCACCTGGTAAGCCCAATCCGACCAAACAGCCAACGACAGCATCGCATTGGAACCGTCCCGGGTTGCCCCGTTCATGTAATCCACCCGCGGCTGCAGACCCGTAACCCCAGAAACACCGGACAGCAATACTGTCATCTGCCAACCAGAAGGACGAGAAACAGACGCCACACCCGCTGCGAAAGGATAAACGAACGCCAAATCACCAGTGCTTCCCAGCTTGGTCAGATTAATCCACGAAACCCACCCGCGATCGGGATCCCACTCATTCGATATGGCCTCGACGCCGGGATGCCCCGAAGGCCACCAGGATTTCGCCGGCGTACGAATCTTCGCCAACGTCGCCTCAACCTCGGCAAAACGCGCGTCCGGATCCGGGACCGCGACCATGTCCTGCCGCGAACCACCCAGCAACACCACCAGGACCGGAGAATCAACAGCAGTCAACCCGTGCGAGGGCATGGGGCCCAACGCCTCCGAACCCATCAGCTGCGGAACAACCACCCACACCAAACCATCTTCAAGAACCCGAGTAACCGTGCCACGCCAAACCTGGCCAGCGGACTGCGAACCCATCACGCCCTCCAATACTTGAAGCCAGGAAGCTGATACGCCGCAGCATAATCAGACGAATCAGGGTGCCGCACCGTGACCAGATCCCCAGTCAACATCATCGCGACCATCCCCCGGCCAACGGTGAAACCAAGCCCGCCGTCACCGTCCACCACCAGGAGGCCGGCATCGAGCAAATCATTCACCGGAACCTTCACACCGTCCCGGGTAGTCACCGCCAAAAGCAACCGATCAGTGTCCGGAGCATACTCGGCTAACCCGGCAGCAGCCGAAGAAATAATCTCAGCCAGCTCAGCCGTCCCCTCATCCTCCACTGCCCGTTCCAGAAGAACATCAGTACGAGAATCAACAGTCAGCTCGCACGTCGCAGTCACCCGGGCAACCAGCATCCAAATCCACGTCATTTCAGCTGGTTCCTCGCAGTCTGCCCCTTAGGCCGCAAATAACCCTGCAGGCCAACCTTGTTGAACGTCGCGTAGTGGGCACCCAATCCACGAGTACCCGACTGGGACAAGCAATAGACAGTTGAACCGTTATCCCGGATCACGACAGCGACGTGGCCGTAATACCGTCCGCCGATCTTTCCGTATGGTGCACCCCAGCACGCAATATCACCCGCGCGAGCAGTTGAATGCTTACTAATAGGGGTGAAGTACCGGCGCTGCACGCTGCCCCCGTACCACTGGTTTCCGTTGCCGCGAGGCCACACTCCGAAGAGGTCCCTGGCGTATTGCTTCGTCAATCCGACGCACTGCACGCCGTACCCCTCGACGCCCCATTTGCCGCCGTGCTTATTCACAACCCAGCGGCGGAACCAAAGGCTCCCTTCCAGTGATTGGCTGGTTTTCTGCTTGGTCGACGATGAAGATGAAGATGAGGACTTTGATTTCGTCGTCGTGGTTTTCTTCGTAGTGCCCTTCGCTTCTTTACGCTTGGTCGATGCTGTCTTCTTTGCGCCGGCCTTCGCCTGCTTCTCAGGGTTCACCGGACGCTCGCAAACGACCTTGACCGTCTCTGAAACCGTCATCGGGTAGGAGCAAGACACGACGATCCACCGGCCGCCCATTTCGCCCACGTTGCCGCCCAGAGCTATCTCGTCACCCGGGCGCACGGTGTCACCATTGGCCGCGACTAATCCAACTTCTAGACGCTCATCCTTGCGGCCCTCTGATCCGCCATTGTATTTAGGCAGCCCGTTCATGGAGGCCGAGTAGTCGCTCCACGAGTTCCAGGTGAGCTGCCATGTTGAGCGACCGGACTGGCCCATCATCCATGTAGGCCGTGCGAACACGAGCCGTCCGCCGTACTCGAAAAGCCAGACACCGAGTTCCCGTGCGAGGGCGGTCATCACGTCCCACGTCGACTCCCGCCGGGAGCCTTCCGGCTTCTCCCGCATAATCTGGCGTTTCCCCAGCCCCGGTTGAATCCAGTACGACGTCATGCCGACCGCCTTGGCCTGGGAGCGGACCCATGCGGATACGTCCTGGTTGCCCCAGTTCTTTGCACCCGTTTGCTTCCGGAGCTTCGTGACGAACGACGACAGGGCCGTAACTGTCACCTGCGGGCCAGCAGGCCCCGACTTCGTGCCAACATCATCGATAGTCACAGACCAGGTGCCATACCGGATCGTGGTTCCGCGCTTCAGCGAACCTGAACGGAACAGCTGCATGCTGGGCGTGTCATTGAAAACGAACTTCATCTGGGACACCGACGATGTGGATACGTCCAGGCTGGCGCTCACGCACGTTTCAGAGACGTTGGAGAACGCTGCACCGCTGATGGTCAGCTTTTTCAGCTTTGATCCATCCATGGTCGATGACATGCAGGATTCTCCTTACTTCTTCGGTAGCTTGATGGTCTTGCCAACCGATATGCGGTTCGGGTTCGGGATGGCCTTCTTATTCAGCTTCCAAATCTCCGGCCAACGGGATCCCCGGCCCAGCTGCTTCGCGGCGATCTTGAACAGGCTGTCGCCCTTCTTGATCTTGTAGGTCCTCTGAACCTGCTTCTTGGCCTTCTTCTTCGTCGTTTTCCGCGGCTTCGGCTTAGGCTTCTTGGCCGACTTCTTCTTGATCAACGCCGGCGAATCCACCGCTTGCTTGATCTTCCAATGAAGCACCGCGTAGCTGATCTGGTTATGACCCGACAGCTGCTTGATCTCAATGCGGAAGCCCGTGACGTTGAACCACACCGTTGACGCGAACAAGTTCGGACCGTTGATGAAACGCACCTTCTGCCCGGTCCGAATCAGTTTCTGCAGCTTCCAGATCGGGGCGTTGATGTTCCGCTGGAAATTCAGGTTGGCCACGGGGTGCGAAAACGAAACCTCCCTCAACCCGGGCGCCGTCATCCGTGTGAATGGCTGCTTCCCTTCACGAGTCACTTCACCGAACGATGGAACGTGCTCGAAACTGAACTGCTCAGGGGTGGTCCACAACGAGATCTTCTGACCCTTGGACCCGATGACCATCATTTGCTTGGCTGGACGAACCGTCGGGTTGTAGAGGATCCGGATTTTCACTGACATCAGTACGCTTGCTCCATCTGTTCCTGCTGGGCTTCCATCGCAGCAAGGACGGCTTCCTGAATGATGCGTCCCAGCTCTTCCGGATCCGTTCCCGCACCAGCCGAGACCGTCACCTGGACTGCGCCCTCGTTGAGGGTTATGTTCCCTCCGGAGCTGCCTCTGGAAGGGGATGGCGCCAACGAAGGTGGTGCAGAAGCAGGAGCCGTGTTCGGCTTGAACTCGTCGACCCACGCGCCAGGTACCGTGTCAGGGATGCCGCCGCCGGCGAACCGTGCCACCAAGTCAGCCATGGACGCCCGTGCAGGTCCCCCACCGGCAGGCCGGCCGCCAGAATAGAGATGGTTGAGCGCCATGATGTTCGACGGGCCCATGGCACGCACGAGCTCAGGCACCAAGACCGCCTCACCGCGAGACAACACGGCAGGAATGTCATCGACACCCGGCGCGTAACCGGGCATGACACCGCCTCCGGCAAGGTAGACCCCACCGCCAGCGTTCTGTCGTGGCCCACCGAACTGGGAAGTGATCGGCCCGTTATCGATCTGCGTGATGGACTCGGTGATCTGACGCTGGATCGAGACAGTCTGCGTATTATGCGTGTTCACATGGTTGTTGACGTAAGTATTGACGGTTTTTCCATCGATCTTGTCCATCGCACCGCGGGTGTCCTCTGCGGTGCGCTTCGCCGTCTCGGACATCCACGAATCAATCGACACACCATCAGGGATGCCTAGAATCTTCCGCGCAAGATCTTCACCAGCCTTGCCCGTAATACCGAATGCATCAGCCGCGTTGACCAAGTCCGTGTAAGTCCCACTGAGCTTGGCTTGCAGTGCGTCCTGTCCAAGCCCCTCGTTGGCCATGGCTTTCACCTGGTCCATGCCTCCGCGCGCCAAGTCCTGGAAAGCAGAGTTCGCGGCAGCACCAGCGACCGTTGTCAGATCGAAGTCATTCTTGTTCTGATTCAGCGCCCCGGACAGGCTGCCGTTCTTCTCAATCAGCTCGTCCACGGTCTCGTCGATTCCACGCAACGCTTCCTGGTAACTGGCCTGAGCATCACGAGACGACATAGTCGCCAGACCGGTCGCGAACAGCAAGTCAAGGAATTGCTCCATCCCGACGATCACGCCGTCAAGGGTGAGACCCACTTCGGCTAGCTCTTCTTCCATGGCCGCGATCTGCTCAGCAGTTGGCCCGGCGGCTTCACCAAGTGCACCGGTACTATCGGCGGCATCTTGTGTTGCTCGCGCTGCAGTGACAGCAACAGGCTCGACACCGGACATAGCCCAGTTCAAAAGTTCCTGCTCAGTGACTGTCTCCCCCACGCCGTGAGCGACATTGCGCAGCGAGTCGAGGTAAGCGCCCATGTAGGGGGTCAGATCCGAAATGCTCTTGCCGCCGGCTTCGGCTGATTCAACCATCTGCCGGAATACGGAGGACGCACCCTCGAAGTCCCCGTCGCTCACAGCCGTAGCCATGACATCGGAGATACCTTCAAGTTCGCGTTTCAATGCTGGCAACCCGTTTTCAGCACCCAAGTGTGTGGCGCCGAACGAGGCCAGGTGACCGCGAATGTTGCCGAACTTGGGATCCAGCTTGGATAGCGCGTCGCCGACGTTATCAATCTGGCCGGTGAGATTGCTTTTATCGCCAAAGTCCATGTTCTTGAACGAGTCACCGACGTTGGCAACCTTGTCACGTGCTTTCAAATACACATCTACGAAGTCCTCGACACCACGTGCATCCGGTGCATGGGCATTGTTCGCAGATACCGCAGCCTGTAGGAGGATGAACGCAGCCGTAGCCAATCCAACGCCCTTCCCAATCTTTCCCATGACGCCTGGTACTCGGCTACCGCTGGCCTGCAGGTCTCGGAACCCGCCAATGGTGTCCATGATCTTTGGCATGAGCAGGACCAAGCCACCACCCAAGAGCAGTGCACCGCCGGTCACGCCGGTTAGCACACCGATGAAGGAGAGCACTGGGCCCGGGATGGTGCCGACCATATCTACGAAGTCTTCCGCGGTTTGGACTAGGCCACGCAGCGCGTCATTCGCCCCTGAACCCGACTGCAGGAAGACCGTATCGAAGGAACCGCCGAGCTTTTCGAGGTCGCCGGCCAAATTGTTCTGCAAGTCTGCAGCGGTCTTAGCGGCGTACCCTGAGTCGTTGACTTCCTTCGTCCAGTTGCTGATGCCTTCTGCGCCCTGCTCGTAGAGGACGTTGGCTGCACGGATCGCGTCGGAGCCGAACATGATGCCCATGGACGCCATGCGTTGCTCAGCGGTGAGGTCTTTCATGCTGTTTTGGAGGATGCCCGCAAATTCGGACATGCCGATGAACTCGCCATTAGCGTCGTAAGCGCTAATACCGAGGGCTTCCATTTCCTTCTTGGCTTCCTTCGACTGCGGGGTGAGCCGTTGCAGCATGGTCTTGAATGAGGTGCCCGCGTCAGAGCCGAGCAGGCCGTTGGAAGCGAAAGCCGCCAGAGTACCTGTGGTCTCCTCGATGTTCAGACCGGTGGCCGAGGCAACCAGTCCGGCTTGCCCCAGAGCCATGCCGAGGTCTTCTACTGAGCCCATGGCCTTACCAGCGCCGGCGGCCAACAAGTCAGCTAGGTGCGGGATCTGGTCCCCAGACAGCTTGAACTGCGTCATTGCGGTGGAAGCGATCTCCGCGGCCTTACTCACCTCTAGCTCGCCAGCAGCGGCCAGCGACATGGCACCGTTCAGGCCACCGTTGAGAATGTCCTGCGTGGACACGCCAGCCTTACCGAGCTCGTTGATCGCCCCGGCAGCTTCCTCAGCGGAGTACGCGGTGTCCGCGCCTGCGCTGATAGCTGCTTCACGCAGCAACGCCATGTTAGCGTCGGATTCCTGGGTGAATGCCTTCACCTGAGACATGGCCTTGTCGAAGTCGGCGTAGGTGTTCAGCATCTTGCCGAAACCTAAGCTCATGGCACCGCCAACAGCCGTCACAGCGGGTGCGATGTTGTCTAGGCCCTCGTTGCGTTGCTTAGAGTTAACCGTGGGCCCCTTGGCGAGTTCCTCGTTCTGAGTGAGCAGGCCAGCTTGCGCCTCTTCAAGATCGCCGGTCGCCGTGGCCACCGCGTGCAGGGCTTTCTCTTGCCGGTACCGTGCCGCTTCCAAGTTTTTCTCAGCAGTCAGTACCGTTGCAGAACCACCATCGGCGCGGGCGCGGGCTTCTTCCAGTCGCTTCTCAGCAATCGTGGCCCGTGCCGAAGCTTGCTCGAAGTTATGCAGGGCATCCGAGCGCTTGCCAGTGGCGCGCTCAACAGCTTTCTCCATATCCGATTGAGCGCCAGTGGCCCGGGCCGTGGCTTTTTCAATGACAGCGGCAGCGGACTCGGCCGACTCCCCTTGACGCTTATTTGCGTCTTCGATTCGCTTGGAAGTCTGCTCGAAGATCTTGTCGACCTTCGCCAAAGGGGCAGAGATTTCGTCTTTCAGTTCTGCGGTGAGTGTGACTTTGCTACTGACAGACAATGCTCTGCCCCCTTTCGGCGATTACTATTTCTGTGCCGCTTCCGCATCGTCAGAGATGACGTACGCGGCGGCTTCCCTTGCGGCGTTTACCCGCCAGTCGCGCTCTAACAGGAGTACGGCCGGATCAATGCGCAGATTCTTGGCTATCCGCACGTAGTGCTTGAACTGGGCGCTCTCCCGCAGGTACTCGACTAGCGGTCGGTAGGGTCCAGCGGAGTCAGGTCCTCCGCCCAACCGGCCTCACGCAGGACGGCGCCGCCCATCGTTGAGGTGCCGGCGTCACCGAGGAACGCGCGAATGGAGGCCTGGACGTCGTCAGGGTGCCCGGTCGCTTCAAGCAATTCGTCGCTGTTCAGCAGCAGTGGTTCGCCGTCCTGGTCGAAGACTTGCTTGCGGTCCTTGCCGGTGCCCTTGTAGATCGCGGTGTTCTTTTCAGCGAGCAGTCGGGCGGACATCTTCGCGTTGGAGAACTCGCCGCCCTTTGCACCTGCACGGCGTGCGGAACGATTGCCACGTGCGAACTTGTCGTAGGCCTTCACTTCGGCTTCGGTGACGAGCGCGTTGAATTCCAGCGACCAGTCGCCAGGGCGGTTTGTCACTGGGTAGGACACGATGTTGTCGGTAACTTCGGATGCGGCATCGAGGAACTTGCCGAGAAGGTCATCGGAGTGGTCGAAGGTTTCTTCCTGATCCTGGTAAGCCACCTCCTCAGCCGCGGCGCCGTTCTCCTCGTCAACTTCGAAACCGTACTCTTCGTCAACCTGGTTGCTGGTCATGCTTTCCCCTATGAGAGTTGTGTGTGCATAAAAATGGACACCCCCACCATGTGATTGGTGGGGGTGTCCGTGTGGGATGACTGGTCTAAGCGACCACCATCCCAGGTCCACCGTTTACGCCGGACCGGAAGTTGCGAAAGTCAGGGTGACTTCTGCACGGTCGCCGGTCGCGTTGGAATCCACGTCCGGGAACGTGACACCGGTAAGCAGGCACATCTTGTAGATGATCGGCTTGCCCTTTTTCATCAGGTTCGTGTCAGTCGGCTGAATGGTGATCAGGTGGTACGACTTGTTGATGTTCTTCGACAGCTTCTTGTAATCCTCGAAGAACGCAGGATTGAAGCCACGAGTGAGAACCAGGTCCTCGAAGGTCGGCGGGGTACCGATGATCTCTTCGCGCAGCGACCCACCGTTGCGGTACTTCACCGGGGTGCCGGAGCCGTTACCACCGGTCTTGGTGTTCCAGTTCCCCTTGATGCCGCTGATAGTGACAATGAACTGGTTCTTTGTTGATGTAGTCACAGGTCAAATCTCCTTATCTCGTTAGAAGGCGCCCTGCAGCGGGACCTTGATGATTTCGACGCGGATCCAGTCCGCCGTCGGCGACAGGCGGATCATGACGGTCACGTTCAGGATGTTCGCGGCCAGGGACGACAGAGGGTTGTTCGACTGGTTCACGGTTACCTGGTAGCCCGGGTCGATTTCGTCGCCGTCGCGCACCAGGGCGAACAGGCCTCCAGCATCGGCGATGTTCGCGACGTGTCCTTCCACTTCGCCCTCAACGCGGCCCATCAGATGGCCAAGGCCGTCGATTGGTTCGCCGACGTAAGGTTCTAGGAGATTCTTCAGCTCGCGGCCGAGGTTGTTCAGCACGTCACGGTCCGAAATGGCGGACATCTCCGGGTTAGTCGCGAGCGATGCCCAACCGTACAAGCGGACCTTCGTGCCGGTAGTCACGATGCCGTTGACCTTCGCATCGTTCAGCCGGTTATTCAACGCAGTATTCACCGGTACGTTGGTGCCGATCGCCCACTGCAACTGGGCAATGTCACCGAACGGCTTACGCCAGTAGCCGACCTGGTCATGTGCTCGCGCACGAACCGCAGCCACGTATCCCTCAGGGCTGATGGTGCGGCTACCCGAGCCGTCAGGGATCACCAAGTGCGGGTAGAACAACCCTGCGCTGTCACCGGCGCCGCTCACATAGTTGTCCGCTTCAAGGATCAGGTCGTCGGCGGTAGTCTCGATAGCCGGCGCCAGGATAGCCACGCGCTTGTTCGCGGACGCATAGCCGATCAGCTGCGCACCGATTACACTCGCGGGATAACCCGGTGCAGCTACCGATCCGCCTTCGCCCAGATCGCCGGCTAGCGCCAAGGCGCTGATCACGTGCTCGACGGTGACCGATGCGCGGTCATCCGATCCGCCAGCAAGCGGTGTCACAGCGATTACGGCCGGCATGTTGACTGGCGCTTCGGAAACGGAGCCCAGGTCGGTGATGTTGACCAGCGGGGACTTTGCCGATGCCGAAACTAGTTCTGCAGGCGTGGTGCCGGTTAGGATTTCCATCACTTCACCGTCCAGGCGGATCGTGATGTTCACGCCTGCGCCAGCAGTAGTAACTTCAGCAGTCAAGGCACCGTTGTAGGAACCTGGGCTAACAGCACTGATCTGCAACGTGTCCGCCGCTGCGCCATCGACAAGCTTCAGGACGTCCTTCATAGCGGCAGGGCCAACCACACGGGACACGATCAGCTCGGAGCCGCCCTCTTCGAAGAACAGGCGTGCGGTGTCGTAGCCGGTCGCGCTGTACGAGGTGCGTGCACCGTACAAGGCTTCGTAGTCCGCGATGGAGCGGACCAGTAGTGCTCGATCCGTGGGGCCGGTCGTGGTGATCGCTGCCATCTGGAATCGTCCGGAAATCGGGCCGTCATTGACAGGGCCTGAGCGGATGGTCGTGGAAATTTCGACACCGATCTTACTCATCGGTTGCCTCCTTCATCTTGGCTGGCTTGCTTGGCTTGGGTAGGATCGGGTCGCGCGGCTTCCCTACCGTTGGGATGATGATCCGCCCGGAATCAACTAATCCCTTCGTGACGGGGTCGGACAGGTTTCCCTGCGCGGATGCGTTGCCGTCTAGCTGGTGGCCTTCGCTGGTGAAAATCACCGGCCAAGGCTGAGGATTATGGACTCGAATCGTGTCACTCATGGGTTCAGGGTGCTTCCTCTCCGATTACCTGTGTGGGAGGGTCGCCTTCTTCGCTTCCCCGGTCCAGCAGCCCCACCCAGAGGTTCAGCTTGCCTGGCAAAGTATTCGGGTCCAGGGTGATTGGTAGTTTCTCGATGACGAGTACTTCAAATTCGGCGTAGCTGCCAGCAATGTATTTGGACCCGCCGTCGTTGCCGGTGATATCGCTGAATGACTCACGGAAAGTTGCCGGGTCAATAACCGCTGATTCGCCGTTCTTCCCATACAGGCCACGGTGCATCAGCAATGCGCCTCGCAAAGCCGTTGCAGTTCGTTTCTGGGCCAAGGACGTGGCCGTGTAATTCGCGCCGGTCACGTACAGCCACACTCTGAATTGGTACCGAATTTCGTATTCGTCAAAGAACCCATCGGAGGAAATCTGCCGGGTAGAACTGCGCGGGCCGGTCTCAAGTTCCTCGATCATCGCTGCAGGGAAAGCGTTCAAAGCGACCGCATCAACCACCGAAGGATAAATGTTGTCGACTGCCGGGATGCGCAGCTCACCGGCCGGAATTCCCCCTTCGCGGATCATGTACTCCATGAATGGGCGCAAACGAGTGGCAACCGCCTGATGTAGCAGTGTGGTGATGGCTTCGTGGCCGAGCATTAAGTGTTCCCCTCAATTAGGTATCGCTGGAGGACTTTCGCCCACTCGCGCTGTTCATCAACAGGAATATCCCCGATGAGACGGCGGGCAGGCATGTGCCGTGTCCCGTTCTGATGGAATGCCGCATAAGCGACCTGCGTACCGACCGTCATGGACTTCCGGTTGAACTCCCGGATACCCAACTTCCCGGCGAGCGAATCTTTCAGCTCACCGGTGCGAACGAGGATTGGGCGGCCCGGGTAGTGGGTTGCTTTCCATGCCCCGTATTTTGGAGACAGGGGTGACCAGCCGCCGGACATGGTGGAACCTTGCGAAGAGAAGTTCTTCTTCTGCAGTTCCACGAACCGGTCAGCCAGCCCGTCCCAGACGGGTGTGGGGTCTTCGATGCGCTGCGAGAATCGTTCGAGCACCATGCCGAACGCTTTGAACCCGTCGCCGGCGAAGATCAGCCCTGTCCCCATTGGTTACCACTCCAAATCGTCGGTTATCGATGCTTCGCGGAATGTGCCTCGGATGGATCCGCCGCGCCCGGCTCCGCCGGTGTTCGGGTCGGTTTCATCTTTGAGGAGCTTGTCGATCATCAAAGCGAGCGCTTCCAAATCACGATTGAATCGGTCCCAAAGCTCCGCGGAGTACGATGCTTGATCGTTTATCCCGGCTTTCGTGGGAAACACGGCGCTGATCAGTGTTGCGGCCGCGCCGACCGTGACGATGCCGTTGCATGTCGCCAGGACACTGGACAGCGAGTCCTCATTCTTCAAATAGTGACGGCGCAATAAGCGGCCGTCGACAATGCCGATCACGTCAGCGATGTAGTGCGTGACCATCGCCTCTGTGACTGTGGCATCCTCCGCACGGTTGGCCCACGTATCCACACCCGCAGGTGGCACAGGAACCTGCTCTGGTGTTTCAGTATTGAGACGGACGTGCGGGGCCAGCCCCAGCACACGGCTGACACTGACCCCTTCACCGATGGTTGCCATTAGGCTGGCTTCACCATGCCACGGCTGAGCAGCCATGACGCTTGCTTTTCGTCCAAGGTGACGATGCTTCCGGCTGAGTGCATCCGGCCGTCGGCACCGCCCAGGGCTGTGGCCAGCACGATGTATTCAGCTCCGCTCGTCTCAGCGCCGTCAACGGTTTCGCTTGCAGGTGCTGGTTCTTCCGCCTGTGGTTCGGATGCAGGATCGGTTTCAGCCTCCGGCACGACCTTTGGGTCGCTGTCCGAAGGTCCCTTACCCTCATCTTCTCCGGTGCGCTCGGGAACCACTGGAAGATCTGCTTTCTTACCTTCCGCGTCAACGACCGCTTTGGCAGCCAAATCCGGATTGACGAACTGAAGCAAATCCGCGCTCACACCATCGGCAGGTTTTGCCTCGGTCGAATCAGCCTCAGCCTTCGTGTCCGCAGGCTTCGTAGTACTACGTTTCGTGGTGGCCACAATTCCTCCTAGGAGAAGACGAGCTTGGTGATCGCCTTCGGGTTGGTGATGACCGGTACGTTCTCGTACCAAGCCTGGACACGCTGAACGTTGCGCTCTTCCACGGCGTAGGACTTGACCTGTAGGCCGCCCATTTCGTCGCGTAGCGAGCCGATGATCTTCGACTGGAAGATGAACATTTCACCGCGCTTGACCTTGCTGTTCTTGATCCAGTGCAGGTTCGCAATGCCGTCCATGTCACCGGAGAGGACCGGGTTCAGTTCCTTGCTTTCGCGTGGGAACTGTTCACGGATTTCCTTGTCACGCAGGAAGTGCTCCAACGCGTCCAGGGGGTTGATCAGAACGGAGTCAGCGGCGTAGCCGTACTCTTCGAAGGTGTCGTTGACGAGGCTGACACCGGAGTACACGTCACCGATCTTGTCCGCACCAGCAGCCCAAGGGGAGGTAGGCGTGAACACGTTGATGTCCGGGTCAGTAACGATTGCATTCAACGCAACCGCAGTGTTCTTCCGGCGGCATGACGCTTCGAGGAACTGCTGCTTTTCCTTCCAAGTGGAAGTTTCGTTGCGGCGAATCGCGGCATCGGTCATTTCGATGGCCGCACCGCGCTGCTTGACCTTCTCCATCAGGTCGGCGCCTTCACCGAAGTCGAGGATCGGGAACGACGCACCGTAGGCAACTTCTGCCACGTCGCGACCGTCCAACGGCTCATGACGGCCGGTGACACGGTTGTAAATCACTGCGCCGCCGACTGCGTCTCCACTGCCTAGTGCGTAGTCGGCAAGGGTCTTACCGTCGATGTTCGGCGTGAAGGCGTTCTTCAAGCGAGTGACGTTGGTGATGAGGCCCTTAAGGTAATTAGGGCTGACCGGCTGATCTGGGTACATGGTGGGTTTGTCCCTCCTTCCTAGTAGAGAAAAATGCCAGCGTCGGCGCCGGGGGCGGCGGCGACGGCTACGATGCCGACTGGGCGGTCATCGACGAGAGCTTTGTCAGCTTTGCCTTCGGCACCGACCTTGACGAGGTCGCCTACGACCAGGTCAACGGCGGCGACCACTGGGATGTGGTCGTGGGTGATCAGGTGGATGACTTCTCCAACGGCGCCATCGTGTGCGGCAACACCGGCAGGAGTTTCACCTGCCCCGGCTGGGGCGATGCTCAGCTGCGACATGGTGCCGCCGGCGGCGTACTTGACGAAACGCTTGCCGAGTACCGGGCCACCGGTCACGGTGCCGGTGACATGGTCGGGATTAGTGAAGAGTGGGCGTGCGACTGGCATTACTTGGTCCCTCCGTTCAGGAATTCAGCGTCGACTTTCATCTGCGCTTCGAGTACTGCGTTCTCGGTGCCGGCCGCATAATCTGCGGTGGCGGAACCGTATTCGGTGGTGTGGATTACTGGCTGCAAAGTGGTCAGCAACGCGGTGGTCTGTTCCTCGTTGGACGCCAGCAGGGTGCGGTAGTTGGCTTCGTCCTTGGGGTGGATGCGACCTTCACGTTTCGCGGTGGCGATAATCGCGTCGTGGCGACGGCTGGTTTCAACCTTTGCGCCTGCCTGGATTGTCCGTTCTGCGGCGGTCAGGCGTGCCTGCATATCTGCGAACTGCGCGGCGCTCATCTGCACGGTTTCTGGTGCGGATGCTGCCGGGGTTGCCTTGGCTGCTGCGATCGGTTCTGCACCTGCCGGGGCTTCCTCTGCCGCCGCAGTTTCACCGTTGTCGGAGGTGTCGCCTGCTTCGACCTCAGCTTCGTCGGCTGGGGTTAGGGCTGCCAGGACGGCATCGTCGGTGACTTCTGCGGAAATCAGGCCCTGCTCGCGCAGCTTCTTGATCTGCTCTGGGGTCATGATGTCCTCCTTGCTTGGGGTGTCGGTAATGCGTTTGCCTGCCACCACGACGGCCGCTGGCTTCTGTACGCTCACAGATTGCTTTTTAGTGCGGGTGAAGTGTGGGAGGGTGCTGCTTTGTGCAACGGGCTCAAAACTGGTGCGCCGGACTACTTGCTCAGGCTGTCCGGAGAGCGTCACGGTGCCGTCGGTGTTGATAGTGAACGTCTCACGCAGGTATGCGGAACCCTCAGTGGTTTCGTTCTCGTAGATCACCATCGAGTCATCTAGGTCAGCGACCCACACGTACTCGTTGGCTCCTACCCGGCTGTCCAGCGCGGTGCGTAGTTGGTTGCGCAACGATTCGAATGTGTGGCCACCGGCTAGGGCGTAGTGTCCTGTTGCGTCCACTACGTGCCGGATGACTTTGTGTTTCCCGGAGAACGCTTGATGGATTGCTCCGAGTCCGGACACTGCCGGCGGCGACTCCCCCAGGAGGGCAACCGCGGTCAGCACGAACGGGAATTCCGCGATCACATCACCTTCTGCCTCCTGCAGGACCACAGCCGGAGTGATCTCCACCGAACGGAACGGATACGCGGATGCCATGACGGTGGCGAGCTCTTCGGGAACGTTGATGAAGTCACCTAGCAGGGTGCCGCCCTCGTCATCGGTGATGCGCAAGTTGTTGACCTGCCCGTAGGCTGGTTCACCATCGCCTGCGAAATAGTCGGGGTTGTCGAATCGGTTGTCAGCATGTCCGAGTTTGATCACTCCCGGATCCAGGCGCGCGTCTTGCGATGCGGCGTAGATCGCTTCCAGGAGTTCGAGCGTGACTGTCCCATCACCTTGGATGGGATGCCACTGACCGACACGGAACAAGGGCACGTCTGTGACCGTTGTGTACGTTTTGGTGGTCTCTGTCTTAGCCATGGGATGAGCATGGGAAAACCCGGGCTCCCTGTGTGGGATGCGCGGGCTGGGTGGTTATTCGGTGGATACGTCGTAGATAAAGAGCAGGCTTCCGCGGCACCGGCCGCCGCCTTGGCAGGCACCGTAGTAACCGAACTGGTACTCGTTGGTGGCTTCTTCGAGCGACTCGTATTTCTTCCCATCGACTGCAGCGCAACGACGACATGTGGCGCCGTCTAGGAGTTCCGAGGCATAGCACTCTGACGCTTCCAGATCGGTGCCGGTTTCGTTCCGGGCTATGCCGGTGGCCGCGTGAACGGACTGGCGTGCTTGATCGACCGCACCCGCCGGTTTGATCTTCTCCACCAGTTCCTCGACCAGTGCTTCTCTGGTCAGTCGCCCACCGAGGGCGATGGCAGGTTGCGCGAGGTGTTCCTGAGTTTTCTGGGTGATCCACGTCCAAGACCGGTTGACAGGTGGGGCGGCGAGCAGGTCGGCGCGCGGTCCCAGCTCTAACACTGGTAGCCCTTTGCCACCGCCTTGTCGGACGTACTCTTGGTACGCGGTACCAGCGGACATAGCAAACACGGCCTGCAGCGCGTCGCGCAGTTCGGTCGCGGCGTCGTCAAGGAGCTTGCGGATCTGCTCTGGGGTTTCTGCGATCATGGCCGAGAGTTCTTCGAGTGCTTCGCCTGCGGTGACGGTAGACCGTGTACCGAAGATGAGTGCCAAGAGTTTGGTGAGCAGGTTGGTGTGCGTGGTTTCGACAATTCGGGTCACTTCACCGACTGCTTGATCGAGGTTGACTTCCATCTCGCCGAAGTGAGCCTGCGCCCGGTATTCATGCTCGAACAATGCGCGCGTGGCTACGCGGGGTGAGAGGCCGGCGGCTTGTTCCTCCGCAATGAGCTGGTCAGTGAGCTGCTCAATAGCAAGGGTGGCCAACAGCTCGGTGCAGTTCTCACACACTCTCATCACCTGCCGCGGCGCGACGGGCGCGGACGGTAGCGACCCGATTCACCAACGCGTCAATGTTCTCTTCATGTTTCAGGCTCATGCCTAGATCCGAGAGCGGACTCTTGCTGGTCTCACGGCGGGTGGCCGGGTCTGAGACGGGTAGGCCGTTGTTGGCGCGAATGTAGTCTTCGAGCTTCTCATCGACACTGATAACCCCAGCATTGACAAAGGAGGCAAGGTCCTCAGCGGTGACTCCCTCGTTCGCGGCCAGATTGCCGGGAGTCAACACCGGGTATGGGGTCCCTTCGCCGAAGTTCAGCTCGACCAGGTCACGGATAATATGCTCCGTTGCTGTTTCTGCGAGCTTGTTGGCCAAATGCTGGATGGACCGGATGAACAGCTGCAGGTGCGTCTCACCGAGGGAGCGTGCGCCAGCATCATGCCCGAGGTCCAGGAACATGGCCAGAGCGGACTTGGCGATTTGCTGGTCGTGGTAATTGATTTTGGGCAGCAGGTCGACGACGCTGCCTTTCATACCGAGAATCTCCACGGAGTACTGCCCGCTCTTGTATGAGAGGCCTGCGGTTTCTCCTGCGCGCATGGTGCGGGCGATGCGGTCGGCTTCGTCTGCGTTGCCCTCTGAGTTGTCATCGTAGGTGACTACAGGGATGCCCATGCTGTTACGCTCACCCGCTTGCGCGTCCAGTTTCACGAGTGTTTCTTTGATGAACCAAGGCCGGTACGCTGCACGGAGAATCGACCGGCCAGACCAGTCGGCGCCTTCCTTGCGGTGCGTGTACATGACCAGGTTCTCAGCCGGGATTTTGACGTCTTTCTCATTGCCATCACCTTGCTGCACTACAGCTTTCAAGCCACCATCTTTTTCAACCTGAATCTCGGCGATGGTGCGGGGCAAGCGCGGCGCGAGTTTCCGCAGGTGGATGATCTCCGCAAGGCCAATGTCTGTTTGGTCGGGTCGTGCTGGGGCGATTTCGTAGACCTGCTCGAAGCACATGAATCCGGCCCACACCATGGTGAGGACTTGTTCGAGGTGTTCGAGCCAGGAGATTCCTTGGCGGCGTTGCCGTCCGGCCATGGCTTTGCCGGGTTCTGGTAGTCCTAGTTCGGTGCGTACCAGTGCCACGACGCTACCGTCGACGCCTTCGACGTTCAGGTCCCATTGGGCGGAGAGGATCGGCAGGCTGATTGCGTTGAGGACGGACTCTACTTGCGCGTCAGTGCGGACCCGGTCATACACGGCGATGCTATTGGGGAAAGCTAGCTCCCCGTTGCGTTCTAGCGGCTCAACCGTAGTGACGCTCGCGTTTCCACGCTTGACCGTGATTATTCCGCCCGGGTTGCCGGCCTCTTTTACATTCGCCACCGGAGCTGTCTCGTTGTTCGCCATACCCCACAGGGTGCGGGAAAGCCCGGCCCCCATGTGGGAACCGGGCTTACTCTAGGTATTTTTGAGCTGTGTAATGATCTCACTGAAGTCGATTGTTAGAGGTGAAATTCGGGAGGCTACGTCATAACGACGGTAGAGAGTCTCGACAGCTTTGCATATCACCCACGTGATATCAGCTGCCATCGTTCCAAAATCGCCAGCTGGGAACTGTTCACCATCCAACGAAACACTGCGAGCTAACTCCAGATGCCAAAGGTTGGCGTGCGACACGGAACTATAGATCCACCAGACCTGCAGTAAACGGTGTCGAAGTCCTTCAAGATCTTCTTGTGGACATTCTGGCAATCCACATTGACAATTGCCCTTGTCAACGAATCCATCTAGCGCGTCTCTGATGATCTTAGAATCATCTACTCCGCCCCGAGGTCTGGGCAACGGATCTAGCTTCTCGCCGCGAAGTCTGCGGTCTTTGTCTATTGCAAAGTCTTTGGCGTTCCTATCGGATTCGTAAACAAGCTGAATTCTTCGATCCCTCTTTGAGGGTTCATCGGGACCAAGTAAGTAAAGCGCCTTAGAGGATCCGATAAGGGCTGTGCGCAGTAACGCCTCGCAAGGGATGAACCCATCCGGACCATTCCAGTTTCGTAACGCAAGACTCGCAGCACCAACAGCGGTTTTAAGCCCCCTGGTGACGAAGAACGAATAAATGTTCGCGCCGTTTTCATTGCGCAGATCACCGGATGCCGTATGCTCTTCGAGCCCTTCCCATTCGGGGAAAGACTGAAATTTATGGAAGTGCTCGGCAGCCCAATCGATTCGTTTCATTGCGACTATTAGCCACATGAGCGATTGCTCCACCTGAGTTAGGCCCTCATCGTTGTCAGACAAACCGCTCCTTATGGTTCTTTTACGTAATTAGCCTGCTCTGGGTGTCCTCACTTTGGCCAGAATTTATTGTGCAGCCCAGCCTTTTCATATTCTATCCGCGTTCCATTTTCGGTGTTGTTGGCGGTCGTATCCGCCGGCGTGGCCGAGGTGGATGCCGTTGCAGTGTTGGCACCGGTAGGGTCTGGATCCTGCCTCTTTGTAGAACTCTCTGTTTTGTTTGGCTGCGCGCCGGCTGATGAAGATGACTTTGCCGGTGGTCATGCAGCGGCCGGCGTAGGAGAACTTGTCTTCCCGGGCCGCGCGCTGCGTGGGGTGCCGGCGCCTACCCACCTTGGCCTCCATGGTCCTGCTGTGTGACAGGTTGGTGGAGGTTCAGCCCAGGTGGGGTGGGTGTGCCATCGATGGTGATCTGCGTATTCGGCTTGACTGGGACGTCGACGCGTCCTGTTTCGACCAAGACGGCCAGAGCGATGTCGGTCTGACCGAGGGTCGCATTGACCGCTGTCAGGTTCATTCGATCTACTGCGTAGTCGGCGAGGGCGTCGATTCCGACGAGCACGCCGGTGATGGCTGATTCTTTCCCATGGATCGTTATTGGTTTCCCGAAGTCGTTCGCTGACAGGTATTTTGCTTGACGCTCGATTGTCATGGTGTGTCCTTAGATTTTGTTCCAGCCCATTTCGGCTGCGCGTATGTCCCATGGCGCTGGTAGGCCGGTGAGGTGGGAGTAGATGGCCATGAGGCTGGCTGCGCTGGCTTGGGCGTGTTCGATAATGTCTTGCGGCAGGTCGTGGTTGGTCTGGATCTCCTGGTTCAGGTAGACCGCTTGCCGCATCAGGTCGTTGACCCGGCGTTCCAGCTTCTTGCCCTGGTCTATCTGCTTGGCCGGGTGGCCCTGGCTCTTGCTCACTGGGGCCCTTCGAATAGTGCTTTCACGTCCGGGTCCTCGTCGCAGGCCAGCCGGTGGTCATCAGCCTGGCCGCACCGCTTGGAGCCGCACCTCGCGCAGACATACATCTGCAAACCAGGTAGCCAGGATTCCTCGCCACGGGCCACCTCTTTCACCTTGGCCAGCTCGTAGGAGCAGCGTCGGCAGCTGCAATCCTCGCCGGGGGTGTAGAGCACGATGTGCTGGCCGTGCTGGGTCATGTGCAGGTCGGCTCCAAACAAAGTCGTCAGCGCCTCCTGCTGCTTCGCCATCTCACTGATCGGCCATGGCAATGCTCTCGCCCACACGGGCCGCCTAACAGATGCCACGGTCACTCTCCTGTCCCCATTGGCTGGTCATGCACTTCGCAAAACAATGGCCGTCCTGTTCCCGGAGCCGGGCAACAAACACATTTCGGCACTTCAGCCTCCCTGTTGGGGACCTTCAGCCGTGTTGGCTCGATTCCCCAGATATTGGCTTCACGTGGTGGTTTCCTATGCTTCGGTGCGTCCCACATAATCACCAGCCGTCCGATGGTCAGGTGGCGGCACCACCAGTCTGCCTTCCGCAGCACCTGGCTAATTTCCTGGGCATGAACCCACGGCAACAACTGAAATCTCACGCCTGGTTCTCCCTAATCTTCCGGGCCTGGGCGCGCAGCCACTCAGCCGGGTCCTCTAATGCATCGTCGGCTTGCTCCTGCACCTGGGCCACATTCACCAGGCCGTCCCACGCAATCAAGGGTGCGTCCTGCAGGCAGCTAAAAGCGTCGGCTGCGTCCTCCAACGCGCGCGCCCTCGTTTCGCTCGGCGGCTGTAGCTTAGGTATTAGTACCGGCTCCATTTCTTCGCGCAATACATGACCGTCAGCGTGAGGATCGTCAGCCAGGTGAACACAACCAGCGCGATACCCCAACCCCATGAAGCGTCAATAACTCCTTGGCTAGGCATCGTTCACCTCCGGGCGGCCCGTCCAATGCTTGAACTGTCGAGGGTTCTGCATCATGTGGTTGTAAAATCGGGCAAGATCGTCGCAGGCATCCCGGCATTCTTCACAGGTTGAGTAGTCGCCCGATTCGTGAATTCCATTGCAAGTCCACCCGGCGACATTGATCTGCTCACCAGTCACTGCCGGTGTGACTAACTCCAAATTTGGTTCTGGTTTTGACTTCGCTTTGAGTTCCGGCTGGGCGACGGCAAGGTACGTTTCAATGGCAAGCCTCCCCACAATCGCTGGCTCAACGCTTGCCACGTTCAGCCGACCTATCGTTTCGATCGCTTCAGCAAGCGCGTCCGGGTTTAGCGGGGGCTGGTTAGGCATAGGCTTGGTTCCTTTCCTTGTGTGCGTAGGCTGATTGTTGGGCTGATCCGTCGGCTACTGGCCAGCGGTCGATCCATCCGCAGGTGCAGGACGCTTTCACACCGTTGTCGAAGTTCTCGACCTTGGTGACATGCTCACTCACTTTTCTGCCCTCATACCGAGTCCCTCGGCAAGCTGTCGTGCAGCTTCTGTGTAGTCCACGCCGGGAATCGCACTGTCATCGGGGAGGTTGAACAGCGTTGCCAAGGTAGCCAAGCGATGCTCGTATGCGAGGGCAAGGGTGGCTTCGATCTGCGCCCGGTGGTTCGCCGCGTTTTTGTATGCTTCCCGCACTGCCTCAGCGTGCGGGTTGCCGGGTAGGTTGCTCATTTGGCGACGTCCAAGGCTTCCCACATGCGGCCTACGACGCTCGCGTTCATGCCTTCGGCGTCCAGCTGGTCACGCAGGATTTCCAGGCGGCGCACCTTCGCTGCGTTGGCTTCGGCAATGTCCTGCGCCACGGTTGACGGCACACCGTTCAGGGCGTCCGTGATACGCATGGCAAGGCTGACGGTCCCGTGTTCCACGCCTTCGGAATACCCGGCTAGGCCCTCCTGGGTGGTGTGGCCACTGGCTTCCCGGTCAATCATGATCGAGTTCATGAGGGACTTGTGCAGATCGTGGATGCTGAAGTCACGAACTGCCTCCCGAATTCCATCGTTCACGGTGGCCGGGAGCCAGCCCTGCTCGATCAGGACGGGAACGATCATATTCAGCACGGCCAGGACGTTGGCGCGGTTCTGATTCTTTTCATCAGCTGGTGCAACTTCCCAGGACGGCAGGGGCGCATTCGCGCGCTTGCGAATGTCCTCCCAGGAAACAATGGCCAGCTGCTCCACCAGGGCTTCGGTGACGTGCGTTGCCTTGCGGAAGTGATCTAGATTCATGATGCGTCCTTTAGTTTCAGTCCGTAGATTTCGTTGGTGGCTTCACGCAGGCGCCGTTGCCCGGCAGCTCGTCGCTCGGCTTCGCTAGCGGCAAACTCAGGGTTAGCTAGGGCCAAGCCCTCCGCATACGCTGCTTCTCGGATAGCGCTCGCATCACGCTCGGCTTCCATGAGGGCGGCTTGCCGTATCTGGTGCGCTTGCTCCCGGGCGTTGCTGATGATGCGTGCTGCCTCTTGCACCGCTTGGTTGTAGACGGTGTGTGATTTGACGGCTACTGCACGGCGCACACGGCCCGGCTCACGATGCCTATAGCCACTCACTGCCCGCCTCCCCTGTCGTGCGCTTTGCATTCTTGGATTACGCCGACTTTGACGCCACCGAACGGCGAGTGTCCGGCAACGTGCTTGCCGCCGATTGAACTAGCACCTCGACAATCGAGAATCGGTGAGCCTGGAATCATGAAGCTTTCCGGGTAGCCATCCGGGTACGTGAACTTGTAGCCGAACCCTGATCGCTTTCCTTCTAGCACCGGTAAGTCACGCCATCCTGGCCAGCAGTGATCCAGGTGTTCTTCCCACGCCAAGTTTTCGTGGGCGTGAATACCGGTCCAGTGATCGCAGTTGTGGCAGTACACCCGGTAAACCAACGAGCCGACGCATGAGCATTCCGACCGTCCGTAATGCTGGCAGCGCAGATCAGCGTCAAAGCTCTGAGCCCAATGCGGGGACCCGTGTCCGCTAGTGGCGCAAGGCCCCCATCCTTGGTAAGGCTTCCAGTTCCCCTTGGTCACTGAGAATTTCCGGTGGTGTGCTTCCTTCTTCTCGAACATGGCTTCAAGGCACCCGGGAACCATGAAGGTTCCAGCGCTCATGTGCGCCTGTGGTGCTCGTGCTTCTGCTGCTTCCAGAAGCTCGAAGATGTCGAGTTGCCCTTCAAAGATCATGCTGCTAACAGGCTTTCTACAGCGATGGTGCCCAAGTCGCGGGCTGCCGGCGGGGTGACGCTGTTGCCGGACTGCTTGACCTGCTCGCGCTTGTTCCCGGTCATCTGGTAGGTCTTGGGGAACGCCATGCCTGCCATGATTTCGTGTGGCTCCAGCATGCGGAACTCGCACTGGTTGATGTCCTCCACGGTCCACTCAGCTACTCCGTTGTGTATCCCGCCTGCCGTCAGTGTCCGGAGAGGATCTGAGACTGGGCGAGAGCTACCTTCAACCTGCTGCGGGTTGGTGCCGCGCATGGTGGTGATCATGGCGAACCTGTCCACGGTGGGGATCGTCGGGATCGCCTTCGATACCGGGTGGGTCACCCCGTTGCCGTAGTACTCCATCAGCATGTGATGCCCAGGCGTGGTCAACAATCCGGTTTCGTTGCGGGTGGTAGGCGTGCGCATCACTTCATCGGATGCTTGTGCCCACTTTCCATTGCGCCCTTCGACTGGAACCAGCAGGCCACGGGTATAGCTTGTGGTCTGGGTCGCGAATGGTTCATCGGTGCGGGTAATGATGTGCGAACCGCGTACCGCGTCGATGGCTAGACCGACTGGATCGACCATGCAGTGCCCGGCACCTTCAGTTGTGAGAGTTTGCAAGGTGTCGTTGGTCGAGTAGTTGCGGGCACGCCCGGACCGCATGAGAGACAAAAACGGCTCAGTCTGCCCGTACTTTTCCAGCCCTGCACGGATGCGCGCCATGGTCTTATCTGCCAGCGGTCGTGCACGGTCACCGATCTTCTGCCCACGAATCGACCAGTCGATGGCGTGCGCTGCCGGCAGCCAGCCAGGCTCGATGATCTGGTTCCGGCAGGAGGTGTTCGGGCAGCGGTAGTTGTACTGGGCCCGGTAACGGCCCCACCGCTCGTTGGGTTTCTTGAAGATCTGCATGGCCCGCACTGTTTCATCGCAGGTTGGGCAGTACGCCATGGGACGTAGCCTGTCGAAGTCCGGTCGAGGGTTGCCCTTCAGCCAGAACATCACGTACATGCGATCACGCGACTGCGGAGCTGGCAGGCCGCCAAGCTGGGCATGCATCGAGTTCATGTACACGATGTGGTGGTTATAGCCGAGGGAGCTCATAGCCATCAGCCAAGCGTCGAACATGACCCACTTGGCCGCGTCCACAACGTTCTCGGTGATGATCAGCTTGTACTTGTGCTGTTCAGCGAACCGGGGCACGTCCCACATGGTTGCCCGGGATTTCTCCGCTGCTTCGTCAGCGATGGAATCGCCGAACAAATCCGGCTGGTTGGTGATCCGCTTCCTACCCTTGGCCACCGAGTGGTTGGTGCACTCCGGTGAAGCCCAGAGGATATCCGACGATGCGACGTAGCGCGGGTCAGTCACCTGGATATCCGCGAGCACGTGGTCAGTCGACGGGTGATTCAGGCTGTGGGTCTCTACGGCGCGTTCCCAGTGGTTCATCGCCGTTTTCACGGTCACACCGGGAATCTCTAGCAGCCCGGTGGATGATCCGCCGGCACCGCAGAACATGTCAGTAATAGTCAGGTCGTAGCTCATGGCGCGCCCCTATGCTGCTTGGAGCTGGCGGGCGGCGGCCTGGGCTTGGCGCTCGGTGGGTTCGCACCAGCCAAGGCGTACTGCTTCTGGCCGGCAGGCGCTACAGTAGTTGGCGCGTTCGCCTGTGATGGTGGAACGGGGCTGGTGGCCGATGCCGCAGCGGTGGCAGACATTGGCTGCGTTGCTGGTGGGGGTGCATTTGGTTGCACGGATGCTGATCATGTGGGAGTTTCCTTGGTAGGTGGTAGCGGTGGTGAGCCGCTCGATTATTTGTGGAGCGTCCTGGATTCGAACCAGGTGCGCGGTGGGTTGTGACTAAGGCTTATGGGTTCCAGTAGCTTGTGGACCCGTTGCGCCTGCCTACACGCCCCGTTTGTGCCCGGGTTGGTGACCCGGGGTTCAATCGTACAAGTTGTTTGTTCAGTTTGGTAAGAACCGAACGTGTAGTCTGATGTTATCAACTACCGTGTTTGGGCGCAACCCTCAGAACTCGTTCGACCGCAATCCACCAGTAATCGGAGACAACGGCTTGCGCCGATGATCAGCCGTCTTCTGTCCCACCCGCTTGCCCGCCAAATACATCAGCCCATAACGGATCCCGTCGGCCAGGTGATCCTCCGCATGAGTATCCACATCTTCCGGGTTCCGCTTATCACGCGGCAACGCGGGCAAAGTACGGATGGTGTCCCGGCACGTGTCATAAACCATGTACCGCGCAAACCCGTCTTCACGAACAAGAAGCTTCTCATCGAGCTGAGCCCACCCATGAACACGATCGTTCACACCTTTATGTGGCACCCGCCCGAGTACTTTCATGTAGTCGTGTGCCGGCGACCCGACGGGTGGTAAATCCGAGTTCAGGTTCTTTTTCGTGGTCGCGTCGTTGCGTCGCCACATGGCCTTGTCCATCACAATGGGAATCTTCTCCCCCGTTATCGCTTCCTCCTCAGCTGACAGTTCAAGAATGCGCTTAGCCTGCTGCCGGGCAGTTAGCTCGGTGGCGTATTCTTCCCGGTACTGGACCACCAGCCCATCGTGCAGGAGGCACAGCCAGACCGCGGCGAACGGCGCAGAGAAACCGTAATCGACCGCGATCACCTTGCGGCCAGTGAGCGCAGGGATAGGCAGTTGCGACGGGCTGATCACATGATGTTTCGTACGCCACTGGTTAAACCTAGTGCCGGAAATAATGTCCCAGTCACCATCAACCATGGCGCGTTTCAGGTCTGGGTCCATGGCACCCAGTTTTTTCAAATATTCAGCGTGGTCAATGTAGGGGTTGTCGTAGAGGCTTGACGGGATGAAGATACGCCGCGCACCAGATTCTTCATCCGTGAACAGCGTGTTGTGTGGTGCTGGGTCGATGAAGTGCGCTTTCACCCAACCGTGGCCTTTGGAGCCAGGGTTAGATGCGGAGAGGGTGCGTAACGGCAACCGGAGTTGCTTCATCCGCTCAGCTACACGCCCTGTGGCGCGCAGGCGCGACATGAGCAGCACGTAGGACTCTTTGTCGTAGTGGGTGAGCTCGTCAAAGGCGACTAGAACAAATTCGTGCCCTTGGTAGCGGGTCGCATGCTCGGGGCGTTCCAGATAGCCGAGGTGCAGTTCGGCACCGTTGGCGAAGTGGAACACGTGCTCAGACTTGTTGTACTTCGCAATTTCTGCGGGCAGGCGTTCGCGGAGACGTTTTACGAGCTCTGATAGCTCGCCAAAGCTTCGGCGTACAAGAAGCGCTTTCGCGCCAGGCACAAGGGTGCACACCGTCACGCAGGCGGCAAGGAGTACTTCTGATTTACCGCCGCCGAGGGAACCACCAAAGAGCACTTCATCCGCGGGTGAGGTGAGTGCTTGGCGTTGCTTTGCATACGGTTTGAACGGGTACCGCCATACCTTGACGGCAGGGGCGGTCATTGGGTGACTTCTTCCCCCTCAGCAACTTCTCCGCTGGCTTCTTGTGCGCTGAGGTCAGCCCCGGGCGGGAGCATGTCGGGGCTGACCATGACCGCGAATCCGCCGGTTCCTGTCTGCTCTACTTGCGTTGGTGCGTCCAGACCAAGGTATTTGGCGCGGCGTTCCATGATGCGCAGGACGGCCATCACGGCTTTGTCGTCGCCGGTCTCTAACGCTTTCTTTATTTGTGGCCGTGCCAGCTCGTCGAGGAGTAGGACCTCCTGGGCCCGGACTTCGTTGACAGCTTCTGCTTCCTGTGCCGAGATTGCTTTCTGGATGTCCCGCCAGCAGTTGCCGCGGTCGCCGTTGTAGAGCCGGTCGGCGATCTGCTGGTAGGTGAGGCGTGCGGCTCGGAGTTGGAGTGCCTTGATTCGGCGTGCGTGCGCTTTCACGTCGCTTGGGCTGGTTTTCTGCGCCACTGGTCCGCCTTTCTTCTGGAATCGTCAGCATGCGTGAGTTGGTGCTGGTTTTGTGGGATCAGGGGCGTTTCGTCGACTCATGTTGATAACATGGGATTACCTTGAACGGATTGGATCATGAGTAAAGACGAGTACATCGACAGTGCTGAAGTTGCGGAAATGATTGGCATCACCACGCGTGCGTTGAGTGTGAAGCGAGCCCGAACTAACAGCCGTGTTGCCGCTGAGCGTTTGGCCGGCAAGCCGGGCACACTCACGCCAAGTGATGTACCCGACCCCGACATTGACAAGGGGCGCAGCCCTTTGTGGTTGCGTTCAACTATTGAGCGATGGGTTGCTGCGCGCCCGGACCCTGGGCGGCGCAACACGCAGAATCGTTAGACGTTATGGTGGGCCACAAAATCTTGTGGCTCACCATTTCTTTGCGGCAGGTCGTCGGTGAGCATCTGGTAGCGCAGGCAGATGACGTCGACGTAGCGCGGATCGAGTTCGATCAGGCGCGCGCTTGACCCGTGCTGGTGCGCGGCGATCAGCGTCGATCCGGAACCGCCGAACGGGTCCAGCACGGTATCGCCTGACTGAAGGCTGTTCTCGAGGTTTTTGAGGATCAGCTCAGTTGGTTTCATAGTCGGATGCATCCCGTTGCGCTGTGGCTTATCAACTTCGATGACGGTGGTCTGCTTGTCGTCGCCGTACCAGCGTTCTCCGCCGCGGCCCAGCCGCCCTTCACCGCCCGGGGTGAATCCGTAAAGGATCGGCTCGTGCTTGTAGTGGTAGTCGGAACGGCCCATGACGAGAGTGTTTTTCACCCACACGAGGTTCTGTCGCACCAGGTACCCGTTGCTGGCCATGGCTGTTTCGAAGCTGATGCGGCGGGTGTCGGAGTGGGCCACGTAGACAGGCGCTCCGGGTTTGAGTGCTGGGAGCGCTGCAGCGAACGCAGCGTGCAGGAGCTGGTCAAGGTCTTCCGCGCCGTCGTTCTGGATGGTCAGCTGGTCCGCGGTGCCACCGGTGTATTCGACGCCGTAGGGCGGGTCTGTCCACATGCATGCTGCGGTGGCGCCGTCCATGAGTTGGGTGAAGGTGTCGGGATCCGTGGAGTCACCGCAGATGACCCGGTGCCGGCCGAGGGTGAACACGTCGCCGAGTTTGGATAGTGGCGTGATGGGTGGTTCTGGTGCGTCGTCGGGGTCTCCAAGGAGGTCGGTGTCTTGGGTGGCGAGGTCGGCGTCGTTGAGTGCGTCGAGCAGGTCGTCGTAGTCCTGGTCGATGAAGCCGGTGCCAGTCAGGTCGCCGTCAAGGGCTGCGAGGAGTTCGGCTAGTGCTTGGTCGTCGTAGGTTGCTTTGTCGTTGGTGCCGTTGTCGGCGAGGACTATTTTGAGGGCGGTGTGCTCGTCAACGTCGATAATTCCGACGCTGATGTGGGTGATGCCGAGTTCTTTGGCGGCTTGCCAGGTGTGGTTGCCGGCGAGGATTTCCATGGTGGTTTTGCGGACGACGATGGATCTGTAGAGTCCGTGGGTTTGGACTGATTCTTTGATGCTGTCCATGTCACTTTGGCGTGCGTTGCCTGCGTACGGTTTGAGGTCGTTGACGTGGACGGTGGTGTGGTTGATGTTGAGGGTGGGGATGGTCATGGTTGTTTTCCTCTGGTGGGTGGACGGAAAACATATTGTGGCTTTGAACCCCACCACCTTGTGGGAGGGCAAAAGAATAGGCCACCACTGGTTGGGGGCCAGTGGTGGCCTTGGGTATGTGGTGGTTCCGCTGTATCTGCGTCAATGCGCCGTGTTCACCGCCGGCTCGGAACTCTTACCTGTCAGATGGCCACATTCTTTACACTCGTGCCGCTTTGCGTAGTTTCTTCTGCGCCGCTTTGATCGCAGCTTCTTCCAAGATGATCGCCCGTCGCTCGTTGAGCTTCCGCTCTCGAACCCATTCCGTGGTGTCCCGTCCCGGCTCCTGGGGATCCGCGACTCGGGCGAGGTGCGATGGATGCCCGTTGGCGGAGAGTACCGGCAGGCCGCGCGCGTTGGGGCGTTCGCCTTCCTGGTATTCGTAGGGTGCAGCAGTTGCGAGAACGAAGTCCATCGGGATCAACGATTCTTGTACGGCTTGTTCGGCCAGCTCCCCCGCGTCGATGAATGACGCAAACTTGCCGTGTTCGTCACGGGGTTGCTTGGCCGGCGGCTTACTCCACCAGACCTTGTTGATGTACGGCGATTCTTCCGCACAGAGCAGGCCGGCAACTTGCATCTTCTCGATTGCTGAGCGGATGCAAGCTGCGCGGTCGTCTGACAGGGTGAGCGTCATGTCGGCGGTTCGTGCCACGGCTTCGAGGCCTAGTTCCACGGCTTGGGATACTGCTTCTGGCGTGTAGAGGCTGACTGCTCCTTCGCCGAGAACGATGTATCCGTTCCCTTCGCAGACAACGCAGTCCGGGTGGATAATGTGGTCTGTTCGGGTGTGGCAGGCTGGGCAGATTTTCCGCAACGGTCCCCCTGTGTGCGAGTGGTGGTGAGTCCACTACCCATTCTACCCAGATTGAATTACTTTCAATCTGGTGAAACACGCCTTTCTTCTTTGACTGCTGCCCGGTGTTCGTCGAGCTCGTGCTGGATGGCGGTGGGCGTTCGTCCTGCCCGGTGGGCTATCTCGTCAATGGTGAGGCCGAGGGTGAGGAGGTATTCGATGTCGCCGGCCATCAGATTGCCTCTTCCCATTGGGCCAGGGCGTCGTGCGCGCCGTGGTCTGCCGCGTGCTGGAAGCAGTATTCGGCGGCGGGCAGGGCGATCAGGTCGCAGTACTCCCCCGGCTCGAACAATGTGTTCTTCGAGAGCTGGTGGTGGCAGGTGACGTCGAGTTCCGTCTGGATCGCTTCGAGGCAGGCGCGGCAGGTGACGTTCTCGATTTCCTGAGTGGTGGCGCCGGCGGAGAATGGCCAGTTCGGCTTGTAGTGCAGCGGCTGAGGGCTGGGTGGCTCGGGCATGCTCGCGTGGGCGGTGGCCGATACTGGTGCTGGCAGCGCTTGGGTGTGCGGGGTCGTCAAATGCGACATGGGAGTTTCCTTCTAGTGGGTGATCCTCGCTGGTAAGACGAGGGAGTGGGTGCAACCCCTGTGGCTTGGTTAGAACCGGGTTGATAACATCAGCATAGCAAACAATTACTTTGGCTGGTCATCATTTTTGCGACGTTTCACTGCTTTGTCAGCACCTTTTGGAAATTTACGAAGATGGTCTTCGACCTTCTGTCCGAGCTTATAGAAATGGTCAGCAACGGTACCAGGAAAGAATCCATCAGAAATGAACGGTTCCGGCGAAAACAATGCACCTCTCACTTTGGTGTCCTCGAATTCAGGTAAGTAAGGGTACGCATTAATTCGAGCCTGTTCAAGTCGATCTCCCGGCTGACTGTGCCTTCCAACTCCTGACGTTGCTTCCGAGTACCAATACTCAGCCATATCAAATAGTGCCAACTCATAGCTACGTAGAGCGTCTACTCTTGCTTCCTCGCGTATTCTTTGGGCGGAATTCGATAAAGCTCTAGTGGTGATCCAAGTACTCCCTAGCCCCACGAAGACAGCGGCTGCGGAAGGCAACCAAACACTAATTTCCATAGGTTCATATTATGGTTTGGCGTACTGCTTTGCGAAAATAAGCTTTCAGAGATTCTCCAGCATCTTTCGTGATTCTTCTCCGAATCCTGCCACCACTTTCACAACCTCACCCTTCGTAGTCGCGTCAGACACCTGAATTACTCCTTTTTGGATAAGGTGTTTGGCTGCATCAAATTTGAATCCAAAGTCGATCTCTAGGTCATACATAGATGGTTTGTAGTCAGCATCATGCTCAAATGCGACAACAATGTTGTGTACTTTCATACCAAGGCCGAACACTAGGTCAGATAGATCGGCTGAGAATTCCCTTTCCGACGGCCCGAAAGAAGCCGCGCGTACTTGAAATTTCCTTGCCGCTGCCGCAGCTTTACTGAGCGATCTAAAAAGCTCTTCGGGCTTCGAACGATCGACTTCGTCTAGAGATTGGGTGACCAAATCGCCTTCTTGGGTCAACACAGTACGGCGTACAGTTTGATCTTCGCGCTTTATCTTCTTTCGTGAGTCATAAACGGTCCAAGCAGCCAAACCTACCGCAGCTACCGCGGAGCCGATGGTGCCCGCTGCAACCCAAATATCCACGGCATTTGTCGCATTTGTGGAGCAGTAGAGGACACCCTCTTTGAACGCGTCGGGGCTCGGGATCAGACATTCGAACTGTTCTGCCGTCATGTCAGATGTTTTCAAAATGAGAACCCTTCGCCAGCGGAAAAGTCTCTAATGATCATCAACTCCGAGATTCGTTTTGCTTGATCTGAGCCTTCCAATATGCTGGCATGCCACTCATCGACAGCTGCGCAGACGTCTGCGCAGAATATGTCGACCTGAAGTTGAAGGTGAGTATTCAAAAGATTGCAGTGAATGATGTGCCCGTCCGGATGCGGCGCGATGAATTGAAAGCGGTCGAGTGCTTCTCTCGCTTTTTGCTCCATGACCGAGTCGGAACCTTCATGAACTACCGCGCAGCGGAGAGCATAGAAGTCGTTGCTGGACAAAAAAACGTGTTCTGTGCGTTCTGGTCCCATGGCGTGGGTGTATTTTGGCGTGAAGTATTGGTCTGCCCATCGGGTATATCTCTTTTTCACCAATCTCTCGTTTGGTTCAGCCACTTTTGAACAGATGTCAGGCAACACGAGTGCGAGCGTTAGAGCTGAGTACCAATTACCGTGGCTGACTGACATTCGCACAGCATTAGTCAGATGTTTCATGGGTTCATCCTTTGGTTTAGATGCTTCGGGAGGCGATTCACTTTCTATTTTGGCGGGTATACGTTTTTTGACGAAATTTAACAATAAACCTTTAAATTGCCTTTAATCACGGGCTTCGTCAAACTAAGTATCGGTATACACTCGCAACTTCTTTAGAAGGACCCATGACCGACTTTCCCAGCCCCATTGCGCCCGACCGACCTCCGACCCGGAAGCCAAAGAACCGTAAATTTCTTTGGGTGATACTTGCGATCCTGGCTGTGCTCGTTCTGCTGCTTTTCCTGATCCCAGAATTATTCGTCTTGATCGCACTCGTTGGCGTAATCCTTGCAATTATTGGCATGGTGAAAGGTAAAATCCCTGGTCTCCCGATCAAGGGACGCAGCAAGTCCGGATGGTTCGGATTCGGCATGATCATCATGATGTTCATCAGCGGTTCCATCATGGGGCCTACTGAGACCACTCCTCCGCCGGCTGCTTCCGCAAGCGGCGACCCGATTCTCACCAGTACCGAGTCGCCAACCCCGACACCCTCAGAATCGCCTTCGCCAACCGCTATAGCCGATTTCGTAGGCCAGGAATGTGAAGGTGACGAGCTGGTCATGGAACAAGGTGCGGAAAAGCTTTACTGCGATGAAAGCGCCGAGGGCGTTCTGGTCTGGGCGAATCAAGAAGATCACGACAAGAATATTCTGGCTGCCAAGAAAGTAGCCGAAGAGAAGGCTGCGAAAGAAAAAGCGGCGGCAGATAAAAAAGCTGCAGAAGCTAAGGCTATTGCTGAAAAGAAGGCTGCTGAGAAAAAGGCCGTCAAGGAAAAAGCTGAACGCGCAGCTGCTGCTGAAAAGGCTGAACAAAAACGGTTAGCTGAACAGCAAGAGGCTGCCAGGATCGCCGAGCAAGAAGCCATCGAGGAAGCCTACGAAGCTCCGGCGCCGGCCAGTGCCTTCTATGCGAACTGCACCGAGGCCCGTGCAGCAGGCGCGGCCCCGATCAGCCGTGGCGAACCTGGCTACGCTTCGCACCTTGATCGCGATGGGGACGGGATCGGTTGCGACTCTTAGCACCTAAGGTCTCTGGCGCCATCATGATGGTGCTGGTTCTGTGCGGGTGCGGAACTGCAACTGGTACCGCACCCGCGCCGGCCGAATCGTTTGACGCTGCTGCAGACACAGAAGTTGCTTCGGAGACGCTGCCACCGATCGTGATCCGTTCAGAGGCTCCGCCGATTACGATCAGCACGGAGGCTCCGTCAGAGCAGCCCGATACCAATGACTCGCAGCCGACACCGTCACGGTCATCGGAGGCCCTGCCAAATTCGACAGACGGCGCCAGCACTGGCAGCACGAAAGCATCCGTACTTTTGAGTGAGGTTCCCATCAAGGGTCGCGCACCAAAGACCGGTTACGACCGTGACTTGTTCGGCAACGGTTGGGGTGACCCGGATCGAAATGGTTGCGATGCCCGCAACGACATCCTCTCCCGGGATTTGGATGTGCACACGTACAAGCCTGGAACCCGTGACTGCGTGGTTCTTACAGGAACTCTGCTCGACCCCTTTACCGGGAAGACCATCGAGTTCCAGCGCGGTCAAGGAACCAGTAACGCGGTGCAGATTGACCACGTCGTGGCGCTTTCGGATGCATGGCAGAAGGGCGCGCAGAAGCTCTCTCCCGAACGTCGGATTGCGTTCTCGAACGATCCACTCAATCTGTTAGCAGTGGACGGTCCTACGAACTCATCCAAGGGCGATAGTGACGCGGCAACCTGGTTGCCGCCAAACCGCGGTTACTGGTGCGAGTACGTCACGCGTCAGATCGAAGTGAAGCACAAGTACGACCTGTGGATGACGAAAGCTGAGCACAGTGCCAGCGCTCGGATCCTCAACGAACGATGCAGTTAGAAAAATAGTGGTTTCCAAAAAATCAGTAGGGAGCAAACTTGAAGAAGTTCATCGCCGGCATGTCAATGGGCTTGTTGTTGCTTGCATTAGCGGGCTGCACCACACCGGAGAGTCAGCTGTCTGAACTGCGAAGTGCCATTGACGAAGGCAAGAATTGTCCCGAGCTTCTCCCACTGCTGAAGGCGATCCCGTCAAGTGAAGTGGCTTCCGAAGAAGCGCAGGCTGAGATGCGGAACATCGGGTGCTTCTCGATTTCATCTGAGCGAACGGACGCCGAGCGTAGCGCGGTTGATCCGGACAGTGCTTGGCTGGGCGTGCCTGGTGGCCAGAGGGTTGAGGTTTCTGCCGAGTGTTCGGATGCTTCGGTTGCTGCGGCGAAGGAGACTGATTCGGATGCTTCTGAACTGCTCATTCGGGAGACTTTGGAGGCTTGCAGCACCGTGAATGAATGGCTTAGCGCGCTGCAAGATAACCCTGGTGTCATGGGCATGGTTGATCACTATATTCCATCGAGTACGGATGTTCAGGTGGCGTGTATGAATTACCCGGGCGCTGCAGTGTGTGAGGATGCCGCTTCGTTGAAGATGTAGTGGCTGAGTTCAGCTGGAATTGGATAGGAGATGAGGGGCAGCGATTTCGCTACCCCTCATTTCATTTCCTTATTTATGGTTCGAAACTGACCATTGGGGTGTACCCGTCAAGATCGATAGCATCAGGAACCAGGACCAGCCTCACTGTCTCCGAGTCTTCGTTCGGCGCCTCCTGCACGAAATCTTGGCGGATAGCAAAAGACTCGATTCCAAGTGCCTCAATAGTGTCGTCATACATATAACGTCGGTATCGATCGAGCGCTACTAGCGCCTCATCGATCGTGCTAGCACCCAGTGCGTGGATGGTGCGGCTTTCGTTTTCCAGGATTCGCACTCCGAACGTTGCAGTGGCGCTGGTCATCGAAAGGCACTGGGAAAGATCCGTGTCTGCATGGACATAACCGTTGAACGACAGTGAATCATTCTTGATGATTTCGGTGCAGTTGGAGCAGAAAGTGAGCATGGTTTCCTTCGCAGGTATTAAGTGACGTAACGGCCGGTTTGAAGCGGTGAGTCAACCTTATGTTTCCTGAAGGTTCGCCAGTCGCCGAGACAGTTTGGAAAACTCCAGACCGGAGCCTGTTTCCCGTCGCAGATGCCTGTTTTTCCTGCGTTTTTTCAATGGTTATCCGGGGTTTCTCGTGCCCTAGCCTCATCGACGGAGTTATCGACAACTTCTCATTCGAAGTGTCCATGGACGGGATTACGCCGCCGATGGTTTGAGGGGTTCCCCCTTGGTGGGGTCTCGTATTTCCGGGTGAGTCTGCACATGGATTGGCTACGCAGGGGTGCATCTGATGATCAGAAGAGGCTGCCTTTCAGCTGTCCGTCCGGGGTTAGGCCAGGGTGCCCATTGCGCGCACCCCCGACCACAACACCCAGACCCAACATGACAAGCTTGCATTCCCCGGTGCTGGGCCCGGATGTGCGGGCAAGCTTTACCGTTGTTCCTGCCGTGGCATTCGCCGGTGCCGTTGTGGTGCACCGTGACCGTGCCGCTGCAGCGCATGGTGAGCAATGACCGGGGCTGGCCTGGTTCCGCGGCCATCCATTTCTCTTCGTAGGCAGCTGCGTCGCCTTGGCATTTCCCGCGCTGGTGGAACTGTACGCCGACAGCACCGAACGGGTTGAGCAGGTTCGGGCCGGGGATAACACGCTTCTTCTGCCGGTGCGTGATCGGTTCCTTGCATGCCGGACAGTACCCGTCCGGCAGCTCCATGGTCTCCATGGGCTACTCACCCGAGAGTTGGGCTTCCTTGCCGCTGCAAGGTGGCAATTCCCTGGGCCGAGCACACATCGCTTAGCTGCTCCATGATTACTGCAGCATGTAGGGCAAGAGGTTGTCGGCCTTACGGGAAAATGATTCAATCAAGCGCACGGATGAGTCGCTCAACGTGCAATGTTAAACAGCAAAAGGCACACCACTTGAAATGATGTGCTATACTGGGAGAACCCTCGTAGTTGTGTCATCAACACGTAGATTCATTCAAAACCCACTAGTTCTCTTATCTATACTGCCACTCTACAGGAAATCCGACAGGGCGGCAACTGGGGCTTGTGGGTCTTATCGTCCAATGAAAGGACAACTAGATCGACATGTTCGAAATCAATATAGCCACGAATGGCTCAACAATCAACAATTCGGTATCCACTGCAGAGGTCCCGGTGCAGACAAGGCGGCACCCAGGCTGGAACATCGTGCTTCTCTTTCTGATCGTCGTGATTATTCTGTTGCTCATAGTTGCACAGCTTCACGGGGTTCCAATCTTGGAGATGGTTCAGATCATTGCCGTGCCTCTATTCGGTCGTTCGCTGACTTAACTGCTTGGCTGGTGCCTGCACGACTGCCGGCACCAGCCCGGTTCGGCGAATCCTTCGCTTACCCCGCAGTTGCGACACTTGTCGTAGTGGTTGCCTTGATCACACTTCCACCTCGAACAGAGTTCCTTCGGCTGGTGTCGCGCGTTCGGCCAGCAGTTCGTCTATTTTCTTTAGGATGGTGCCGGATCGCCAGCCCTTGCGTAGCGGCTCCACGGCTTCACGGAATAGGCGTTCCATGGTCTCGGCCCGGTCGGTGGCTTCCCGCAGCAGGTCTTTGTCCACTTCGAGTGATAGGTGAGCGTGCATTAGCAATTCGGCCAGGCGCTCGGATTCTTCGGCCATGCCATCTTCGCGGTCCAGCTTGTACTGGTTGAAAATATACGACCCGTAGCTCAGCTTGTCGGTTGCGATGTCTAGGGCGCGGCGCACCAGGTCGGTCATGGTGGCGCTTTCCTTGGTGACGCCGGCTTCCCTCAGGGCGGCTTGCAGTTGCCGAATTTCAGTACGTAGCCGTTCCTCTTGGGATTCAGCGTTGCGCTGCTTCATTCGCGCATCCGCAATGTCCCTGCCAACCACGCCAGCAATCTTCCCCAACAGCGGGGTCTTGTCCACGGGGGCCAGCTTCGGCGCCGGCCGCAGGACAGTCATTTTGCGCCGGTTCGCAGCTGTCGGTGGGGTGCAGATGCCCCAGTCCTCCGGAATCTGATCCTCCAGGCCGGCGATGATGGACGGGTCACCCACGGCCAGCCACCATTGGTCGCAGTACCTTTTCCACGGGTCACATTTATCCGGCTGCCGCAGCTCGCCCAGCAGGTCTTGGCGGGTTACTTTGATTTCGTAGCCGACAACCCTGCCGCTGAACTTCTCCACCCACAGGGCATCAATGCGCCGGTCAGCGCTGGGCGCCTGCAGCTCGGCATAGAACAAGCCGCCAGGGAAGTAATCGTCACGGATCAGATCATGCCGCAATGCTTGCAGCACGTCGTGGGCGCTCATGCCAGAGCCTCCGGGTTGACGACTATCAGCTCACCCGGGACCGCACCAGGTGCAATGCGCAGCGTGCCTGGTTTCCCCTCAACGATCATGAGGCCGTGCCCCTGGTTGGCGGCTTCCTGGTAGAGGGCTTCAACCTGTGCCCGGGTGGGCACGATGTAATCCTTGTTGGCCTGCACCATCTCAACCAACTTCTGCAGCATCTGGGAGGCCTCGTGCACCTGGTGTTCCTTGTGCTGGTCGGCGCGGGCACGGAGCCAGGCCGCTACGCTGCCTCGGCTCACCATGTCACGGAGCATCACGGGGTACGCACTGGCCGCTTCTTCGAGCGCTTCTGCTTTCGCTTCGGCGCGCACGGTTTCCAGCCAACGGTCGAAAGCTTCACCCGCGCCCTTATCGTTCGAGGGCAGTCCATGGAGCTGAGCAGAGTAGTCAACATGGTCAACGTATCCATGTCGGACTCTCGTAGTATCCGGGGTGTATTCTGCGCCGTGGTAGGTGGCTTCATGCTTGTCATTGGCGCCCATGGGAATCGCCTCCTATGTTTTTGATTAGTAATTCCTGTGCTTCGACCTGTATTGTTTTCCCTTGTGCATCTCAGTCCTGATGCTGAACGAAGTCACTCGATCCCAACAGGAGGAAGTTATGGGTTTCATTGGTTGGATTGTTTTAGGCCTTATTGCTGGTGCGATCGCTAAGGCGATCAAGCCTGGTGAGCAGGGTGGCGGCTGGCTCGCTACCCTGGTGCTTGGTGTTGTTGGCGCTATCGTTGGCGGGTGGATTGGATCCGCGATCTTCGGAGTCGGAGTAAACGAATTCTGGGATCTGTCTACGTGGTTGCTGGCCATCGGCGGCTCGCTGATCGTCCTCGTTATCTGGGGACTGATCACACGCAAGAAGGCGTAGTTTGCGCGACAGAACGGGGTCTTACCTTTCGAGGTGAGGCCCCGTTCGCCATGCCTAGACATCGTCCACCGCCGGGCGGTCAGTAACGGTATGGATCGAGTAGATGCGCCACCAGGCTGTCCTGCCGTCGTTTGCAGCGTCGTCTTCTTCCTCGGCAGTTCGGCACATGTTCTGGTGTGGCCCTGTCATGGATTCAATGGCTGATTCAATGGATGGGTGTAGTTCACCGTCCCAGTCGATCGCGTTGGATTTCTTATCGACGATGATGTACCCGCGAACTACCGGCTGGGCGACGGCGAGGACAGCGCGTGCGTTGCCCCGGTAGTGTTCCATGCTGGTTTCGGTGAGGTCTTCCCAGCCAGGCGGTTCTGGGCATTCAATGCTCGGCGTGTGGTACTTCCGTTCACGCAGGAACAACGCTTTCGCACCCGCTTCGAGCGCGTCCGGGGTTAGCGGGGCCTGGTCTGACATTTGGTCTCCTTGGTTTCGAAGGTGGCCCGGTAGATCGTTTGGCCGGCGACGTTGATGGTGGTGATGTTCAGGGTGCCGGGGTCGAGGGTTTCGCCGGCGGGCAGCTGACGGACTTTGGTTTCGACTGCGTTGGTGAAGGCGTGCAGCCGGGTGAGCGCGCGCTCAGGATCACCGGTGTGTGCTTCGACCTGGATCCGGTATCCCTTGCGGGGTTGGGGTTTGGTGCCGAACGCTGAGAGGTTCCAGGGCTTCTCCCCTGGCTTGGGGAATAGGTCACCCATTACCGGCACCGCCCTTGCCGCGGAACGTTGAGCTTAGCTGCAGGCCTTGGGCGTCCATGTCCTCACGCAATCTACCTTCGGCGCGCAACCGGCTTTCCATATAGGCCACGTCTTTTATCGAGTAACGTTCCATGTCATCGAATGCGATCAGCTGGAACTCGGCACCCGCGTAACGATGGGTGTCACGGGTGCTGGTGATCTGACCAAGCTGGATCACCGAGCCGTTGCTCAACGCGTATTCACTGTATGGGGCGCGGTAGGTCGTTTTCAGGCTGGTGGCGGACACCGCAGCGTCAATCTCCTGCATGACTGTCGCTCTGCGTGGGGTGACGACCAGGATGCGGCTTCCTGGCGCTTTCGTTGCGACCTCGATGATGGTTTCGATGAATCGGTCAGACAATGCCTTACTCCTTGAATAGTGGGGCCGCCTCGTGCCCCCAAGACGCGGGGCGGCCGGTGTGCGGGGCTGGCTAGAACGACGGGGTGGCGTAGAACGAGTCGTTCCGGCGCAGAACAACTGCTTCCCAGGTGGACTCTTGTACTTCGGATTCTTCGATCTGGAAGTGTTCACCTTCCTCGGTGATCAAGTTGAAGGTGCCGAACCGGTCGGTGTAGTTACGGCGTCCGATCGCACCCTTGTACCTGCCGCTGGCGATGTGGATTAGGACGGGGCCTACCGGCAGCGCAACTGGCGCTGGTGCGGGTTCTGGTTCGTCGTCGGCTGGCATGATTTCGACGTCCACCACGTCAACGTCGGGTCCCATGTTGGTGAACCAGACCTGTTCCCAGGTGACGCCATTCTCCTTGAACGCGTCCTTGCCGACGCCGTTCCGGCGGTTCACGAAGTCCCCGTACTCGTTGCGGGTTAGTACTTCGCCGGGCAGCAAGATGCCGGATGTGCCGGGATTGATGATGCGCACCATTTCCCCGAAACCGGTGGGCAGTGGCGGGGAGGGTCGGTTGATCAGGTGGAACCCGCTCGCGGTGGGGCCAATGATGGACCCGTCACTGGTGTATTTCTGTCCACCAGGGCCGTAATGGTCGTACACGGCAACACAGAAACTGTTGGCTTGCCCTACTGGGGTGTAGGCGATGACGTCGCCCTCGCGCAGGTCCTTGGTCTCGATCAGGTGGGCGTCTGGGAAGTGGTCAATGACGTTCATGGCGGGTCTCCTTGATGCTTGCGTGCTGGGTGACGGGGATGGGGTGGGGCAAGGCCTGGTGTCGGCCGCCGGCCTGTTGGTTGGCGGTGATGCTTGCAGGCGAGCCGATGGTTTGGCTATTCATGGTCGGCTGCTTAGATGTGGCAGTCGACGTTAGCCAGCCAGGTGTCATCCGGAAGACCTTCGATCAGTTCACGGACCTGGGCCCGCCATTCGGCATCGCTGACCTTGTCGTTGCTTATCCCGAACCAGCCCATGTCGCCGCGTGCGAACCAGACGCCGTCTTTGACTACGCCGTAGAAGCCAGTCGTGGCGAAGTCTTCCTGGGCGGAGATGTATGCGGCGCGCGGGTTGGCGGCGCGCATGTGGAAATCCTCGTAGGCATCCCAGAATCCGGCTTTGCGTGCTGCCGTGTTCCAGGGGTGCGTGTTCCACTCTGTGCGGGCTGCGTCGATGTTCTCCTGGCCGTGCTTGTCCAGGCATTCCGCCCAGCCGAAGGTTGGCGGCACGATCCCTTTGGTGGCTTCGGTGAGCTTTGCCCATTCAGCTTCGGCGGCGGCTCGACGTGCGGCGACCATGGCTGGGAAATCGATGGCTCGCTTCATCGCCTGGTCGGAGGCGTTGGCATGGTTGGAGGCGTTACCGAAGTTCTCTGACCAGTGGGGCTCGCTGGGGTGATAGTCCTCTGGGTTGGCGCCGGGCTTGATCTTGAACCATGCGTTGTAGCGGCCGCCAATCACGTAGTAATCCCACTTGGACTTGGGATTGTAGGTGGTGTATCGAACGTACTTGCCGTTTTCTTCTCGAATGTCCTCGCCTTCGTTGTAGTCACGGAGGAGATCGAGGTCGTTGATCGTGAAGAGCGTGTGAGTATCGCCGCTGGGCTTCTTCGGCAGGTGTTCTGGGTGTTCAGCGTAGAAGCTACGCGCGTTTTTCAGGTTCGATAGGTAGTCCCAGCCGGCGTCTACCTGTGGTTCGATGGTGAGGTTTTCATCGTAGGGCGCGAGCTGTTCTTCAACGTTGTCGCCGATAACGAGGATCTTGAAACGACTCAATGTGGGAGTTTCCTTTGGTGCGAGCCGAACTGGTGAGGAACGGTGTGGGTTGCTGCCGGCTGGTTAGGCCGGATTGATTTGGGCTGGTGCCCAGTCGTGCACTTCTTCGGGGAGGAAGTAGCTTTCCCCGTGGATTGGTTCGTCATCGACGGCCGCGTATCCGTTGCCGGTAGCGCGCAGCTGCCAGCCTTTCGCGTTCGTGTGGAATCCGCTGTCGATGCCGGCGGTGACCCGGTATGCGAGGATCAGCGGGTTCTCTTCCATGTCCGGCACCGGGTGGTTCCGGTTGATGCGGAACAACGCGCGGTGGCTGGGCGTGGCGACGAGTTCACCTTTTTCGGTGACCCACTTCCGGACGCCTTTTTTGGCGGCGACGCCGACGGTGTAGGTGTCTTTGACTGGCCGGGCGACGGTGTCGCCTTCGGTGATTTCTGAGTATTTGATTGGGGTCGCGTCGTGGTGGTGCGACTTGATCAGGTAGGTCATTGCTGGTGCTCCATCTCGGGGTTGGTGAGGCCCTTTGTCCTTGTGGCTGGTACACCACAAGTTGATAACATCAGACTACACGTTATGGGCCGGCCAAGCAACAACCAAACAAGAAAAATTCACACCAAACTAAAAATCACAAAACCAAAGAATCAACCACCACCGGCACAGAAACCTCAGTCACATGCTGCTGCATCACCACCGCATGCAAACCAACGAACGACGCCTCAGGCAACCCCACCCCCTGAGCACGCCGACACAACGCCGCCACCAACAGGGCACGAACCTCCGGATCATTCACCAACGAATACCGGTGCAAAGCCGTCCCCACAGGCAACTCGATCACCTGATCACCATCAGCCCAAATCACCGAACCATCCGGCAGGCGCAAACCCACCCGAGTCACCTTCTGAACCTCTTGCACAACATTCTCCTCAACCACATAATCCGGCAGTTCCACAGTCATCACGACCCCTCCTTGAAGATCTTCACCCGCACCTCATGAGGACCATTCGGCCAAGTCCGACGATTATCCGGCCCCACCACCAACTCGTCCCGATCATCCTCAAAAACGCCAGCATCAACCAGCCCATCCACAATCGCCTTCGACGTCGGCTGCAGGTTGGCCACCTCGCGCCGCTGCGCCACCGGAAACCGGAACCAAATCTCCACACGACCACGACCAGGCACCCGCAACACCCGCTGACTCCTGGCCAAAGACCCCAGCAACTGCCGCCAATACTGGGTCCGATCATTCTTCGGATGATGCGACAACCGCTGATTCATCGACAAGAAATTCGCCTGCCACTGGGCCGACGTCAACGGGATAACCAGTTCGTCATGCAGCTCACTCACTGAAGTACCGGCCCTTCGCAATGTTCCGAGCCCGCCGAATGGCGTCCTGGTTCTCAGAATCATTGGCCAGGACGCGCAGCAGGTTTCGCCACGCTCGCTGTTCGCCGGCAGACCTGCCCATGCCGTAGACGATGAGGCCGATGCCGACGCTTGCGGCGATGAACACTGCCGGGTCTGGTGCGGCGAGCAGTCCGAGGATTTCAGCCGTGGCGAACGCTATCCAGCCGGTGCCGATGTACGGCTCGCGTTCGATGTAGTTGACGGCAGCTAGGAGGAATGCGCCGGCCATGAACGCTAGGGAGCCTGCGAGGTTGGGCAAGAAGATCCCGAGGAGGATTAGGGCGAGGGCGATGAGGGTGGTTCGGGTTGGCATTTGGGTTCCTGGGTTGTTTGGTCTGTTGGGTTGATCGTTCTCGTTGTATGGGTGGTGGTGTGGGATGCGCTTGTTTTTGGCTGGGGCGCTGTGAGCCGTTTTGCGGGGTTAGAAATGTTTCAGGTGATTGGTTGCTCATTCAGCACGGTTGAAATCGCCCTGTGGGGCGTTCTGGGCTTGCTGTGGGGTGTTGGCGCTGGTTGGTCAGGTGCCGGTTTGGGTTAGTTCATTCCAGTTCGCTGGTCGGGGTGCTGGGGTTTTTGGCATTTTGTGGCCGCGGAATTGTTCGGGGCGGTTGCCTTCTCGGATGTCGGCGTCGCAGGCGTGGCAGGCGTGGGCGTCGTACCAGTCGTGGTCGGGGCACCTGGGGTTCACTGGGCGTTGCTTGGGTGGCTCGGGGAGGTTCCAGTGCTTGCCGTCGAGGAAGATGCTGCTGGGTGATTTGATGCTGGGGTTGAGGGCGGCGTTGATTGCGACTTGCACGAGGGTTTTGAAGTCGTAGGGCTGGTGGTGGGCGCTGAGGACGTCGAGGGTTTGCTGGGCGCGCCAGTCTTTGGGGCGGAGTTCTTCGAGGGTGGCGGCGATGAGTTGTGCTTGGCGTTCGGTGAGCATGGTGGGAGTTTCTTTCCGCTGGTTGGTGTCCGTTGGTTTTTTGATGGGGATTATTTGATCGTCGATCGTTGTGGTGCTTCGCGTTTAAGTCCTGGACGATTCGACGATTTTTTTAGATGGATCTTTTAAAAGATGAGTACTACGAAACTGAGCGTGCCTACTTACGTAAGTAAGTAGTGGTTAAATGGTGCTTATTTTTTGCTTAGATTCACTTAGGTTTGCTTAGGTTTTTTCGTGATATTCGGGCCGTGACTTGGGTGTCTTGTTTTTGGTTTGCCGTGTTTTTGCTTAGCTTCTTAGCTGTGGATAACCTGGTCATAGTTGGGTTGACCAGCAGTTTCATGTTTCTAAGCTTGCTAACCAATTTCTAAGTGTTTGCTTACAACTTGCTTACGGAATATCCGGGTTCAGACCGTGCTCCAAGCAGAGTTCGCATCGGTCGTTCAGCACGCCTTTATTCACGTGGTGCCGCAGATGCATGCCCTTTTTGCCTCCGCTGGAACCGTTCTTCGCGCGCTCGGCACTGAGCTCCTGGATCTGCGCTTTGGACTTTTGGTGCTCTAAATAGTCGTGCAGAATATACACGCCGTTTTTTTCGTGCACTAAGCCGGCTTCAATGAGCTCTTTTCCGACCTTGGTCCCGCGGGCGAACAGGTCCGATTTTGCTACGATCCCGTCGGTGGTTTCTTCGTTGGCGACCAGCAGCAGGGTCACGTGGATACGGAATGCGGCATCTGAAAGGCCACGGATTTTACGGTGCCGGTGGTACTCGTTGGCCAAGGCGATATAGGGGCGTTGGTCGAGCTTCTTGTCTTTGGTCATCGCAGGTTGCTACCTGTTCGGTGGCTCATGCTGGGGTCTCCATCTCTTGGTGCAGGTGGTGCTGGTGTCGCCCGGTTGGCTGCTTCGACCTGGTAACCCGAAGCAGCTAACCGCAGAATGTCAGGGGCCGGGGACGCCCTGGACGATCTCAATGGCGCGCTTGTAGAGGTCACCGCGAGCCAAAGCCAGGCCTACATATTCAAGCTTGTGCGTCGCTTCTGCAGGGCTTACGCCAGGGATCATTTGTGCAACTACGTCGGCTAGGTTCTCGATGAATTCTGAGTCGGCTGGCGTTGCTTCGGTGGCCTGGTTGCCGTGGTTTTCCATTGCGAGTGGTGGCCTTTCAAAAAGTGGAGTGGATGGAAATAATTAGTGAGACCCATTTGGGCCTCACTAATCATCACTTGTTGATCCGACAACTAGTCGCTGCAGCCGCCGCATTCGCCGGTCTGTGACACGGGCCGGTCGCACGAACCGCAGAGGTCGGTTCGGACCTTGGCCGGTGTCAGGCGTGGCTTTGGCGGCTTCAGGGCAATCACTGGGATGGGCAAGGTCACACAACCCCTTTCATCGTGGTTTTATCAATTCGTTGCTGCGTTTCCCGGGCGAGCCGCGACCGCATGCTTTTGCGCTTGCGGTTCTTGGCCCGGTGGCGTGGCCACTCCGCGTTCGGGCGGTTGTAGCGTGGGATTGCTAGCTCTTTCTGCAAGACTTCCTCCTGATGGGTGCGCGTAACCGTTGCATAGTCACACGCACCCGGTTCATCAGGTGGGAAGTAGTTTAGAAAGGTGGTTCGCTGGCCGGCGGGTTGCCCCATCCCCCGTTGCCTGTAGGGCTGTTCCAGCCGCCACCTGGGCTTCCGCCAGCCGTGGACCCGTTGTTCCAGCCAGCGTTTCCACTACCGGCGTTGCCGCGGCCGGCGGCGCCTTCACCGTTGCCCCGCTGAGTGCGGGTGACCTTGGCCGAGGCGAAGCGCAGTGACGGGCCGATCTCGTCTACTTCCAGTTCCATGACGGTTCGGCGTTCGCCCTCCTTGGTGTCATAGGAACGTGAACGCAGGCGCCCCTGGGCAATGACGCGCATGCCCTTGGTGAGGGTTTCGGCAACGTTCTCCGCGGCTTCGCGCCACACGCTAGCTCGGAGGAACAGGGCTTCCCCGTCCTTCCACTCATTCGACTGCCGGTCAAACTCGCGCGGGGTCGAAGCGATCGTGAAGTTTGCAACCGCAGCCCCGGCCGGGGTGAAGCGCAGTTCCGGATCCGCGGTCAGGTTTCCAATGACGGTGATAACGGTCTCGCCTGCCATGCTTAGTTCTCCTTCTGGATGAGGTGTGGGTAGTGCTCTTGGATGCCTGCCTTGTCGCCGGCAACAGCTTTGTGGAAGCCTTCGGTGTGCGCGTTGATCTTGCTGGCCAGGTCGACGCACTTGCCGCTGTTGGCGAAGAAGCGTCCGGTGTCGCTCAGGCTCGCCCCGAGGTTACGGACTTTCTCCTGCCATGCGAGGACGCTGGCCAGGGTGACCGGCAGCAGCCGGGGCTGCAGGTCGATCAGTTCTTGGACAGTGCTCCACTTGTTGACGTATCCGTCGCCGCCCAGCTTCGACAGCTGCACTGTCAGCGACTGCGGTTTGAAGTCAATGACTTCCCATTGGACGGCGGTCTTCGCTTTGCCGAGACGGCACGTCATTCCTGGCTCGATGGTGTTCATTCGTTGCTTTCCGTTTCGTTGAGTAGGCGGGTGCGGATCCGGTCTAGGCCTTTGCCGGTGACGCGGGTCTGCGGGTTGTTGGAGAGCTTCTTCTCGCCGGTTTGCTGGTCGGTGTAGGTTTTGGCTTTTTCGGTGAGCGTTTTCGCGTCAATCTGGGTTTGGTATGCGCGGACCGAACGAACTTTGCCTTTGGATCTTTCTTCGACCGTGGCTGCGGGCCGGAAGCACCAGCCCCAGTCCAGGAGTTTCTTGATCAGCCGGTCTCCCCCGATCGTCACGCCGCCTTCTTCGCTGATGACTTTGGCTGCGTCCCGGAAGGACAGTGAGCCGGTGGATGAGACAAGGTCAGTCCACGCGGATGCTTTTGGTTCCAGGACTGCGATCTTTTCGTCTTTGGCGGCGAGCTCAAGGTTTTTTCTGGCGATGATGCTTTGCGCTTTGACGACGGCCAGAGCCATGAACTCGTCTTCGTCGGCGGCTTGGGTGCTGTAGGTGCCGGTCTTGCGGATTGCGGGGAGAACCTCGTTGGTGATCCATCGGCGGAAGGTGCGTGCGATTTCGCCATTGGCCCGGATTACGACTTCGTACATGCCGGACTCGTTGACGATCGTTGTTTCGCGCAGTTGCCCTCGCGAATTCTCAGCGTAGGTTTTTCCGACGGTCACTGGATCGATGCGGGTTGCGACGTCGCGCGGGTTCGAAATTTCGAGCACTGCGCACAAATCGTTGAGCACGAACCAAGGTTCGCCGTCGACCATTACTGTGCGGACGTCGTGGCCTGAGTATTCGAAGAGGCGGATTCCCTTGCTGATGGTCTCTTCGGGTGTGGGCGGCATTCCGTAGATTTGGGTCGTCATGGGAGTTTCCTTTCCTGGGATGCGAACGCATGGTTGGCGTGTTCTGTGAGTGCGAGCATGGTTTCGGCTTGGTACCGGCGGAGTCGGGGTTCGGTCTGCTTGGGAACCTTGGTGAGTCTGGTGAGCCAGATTAGGAACGTGCCGGGGGTGGCTGTCTGCATCCGGAATTTTCGTCCGTCGGCGCCGCGCGCTAGGTGCAGGTCGACTTCAGCCCAGGCATTGCTCTTCAAGTGCGCGAGTGCGCTGGAATAGTCCAGTCCGAGGTCGGTGAAGATGTGCTTCATGATGATGCGTGGTTTGCCGTGGTCGTAGATCACCGGAATGAGTGCGTCGGCGAAGCTGATGGTGGCGTTTTGTCCGCTTGGATCGATGACTCTATCCATGAGGGTTCTCCATCTCTGCCGGTAAATGTCTTTGGGTTGGTAGGTCCCACAGTTACGGGCTGAAAGTTTTTAGGGTGGTGGTGTTCGGCCGCGAGCTGGTTACTCGCATGAGGGGGCGGACGTACCAGGGAGTTGGTGCTGGAAG
>NZ_JBLVOC010000020.1:170998-178765 GCF_053543575.1 Glutamicibacter sp. AGC84 | reverse complement strand
CCCCACTTCTCTTTTGCCGTTTAGGCGATCTTTCCGTCTTCGATGGTCCAGCCGAATTCGCCGGATTCGTCGACGAATTCGACCCAGATCTGGAAGCCGTTCTCGTCTCCGAGGTTTTGGAGTTCCTGGATGCCGTCGTTGTCCAGGTCGGATCCGTTGCGGATGATCATGACCTTCAGCTCGGGTTTCGAGGCGATGATCAGTCGGGCGGATGCGATGGTCTGTTCGCGGGTGGATGCCTTACGGAATGGGCGGCCGTGGAGCAGTACTCCTTCGTCGTCGAAGCTCATGCCGGGGACTGGGAAGTTTGCTGCGGCGAGGCCGTCGCTCTTCTTCTTGTCGATGTCGGCGATCTTCTGAGTGAGCGCTTTGGCTTGTTCCGCGGTCGCTTCGTATTGGAACTGCAGGGATCCGCGTTCTTGCTTCTTGCGTACGAGCCGGTTGGTTTCCTCTGCACCGTCGATCTTCAACTGAATCTCAGCGAGGTCCACTTCCTCGGGCAGCTTGGATGCATCTTCCGAAGCTTCGACCGCTTTCCTCTCGACATCTGCGAGTTCTCGTTTGAGACGTTCGGCTTCGCTCTCCCAATGCTGGACGCTGCGGACGGTGTTCGAGATCTTCGTGTTGATTTCCTGCCCTGCCCGGTATTGGTCGAGCAGTTCGGAAACGCTCACCTCGGCAGCTGGCAAGTCGTCCGGTAATTCCTCGTACTGCTTCAGCTGAGCTTCGAAGTCGCCAACTCGCGTGTTGACGCGAGTGCGTTCTTCGAAGAACTGCTTCCGATCTAGCGCAAGCTCAGCTGGGTCGAAGGGCAGGTCGACCAGATTCAGGACCGCGGCCAGCTGCTTCTTGTCATCGAGCAGCGGGAATGCGCCGGCATCCATGCCCAGGGCCCCAAGCATGCCGTTCAGGGTTGCTTGGGCAACTTTCGTTCCGTCAGCAGTTTTGCCGGTCAGGGTGGAGGATCCGTCTGCCTTGTATTTGCGGATCAGCTGCATCCCGTTGTCGAGGACGTGGATGTTCTCTGCAGCCTTCTTGCCTTCGTGGACTGGGCGTGGCACGTCGCGTTTGTTGTGGCCGATGATGGTTGCTTCCAGCCCGTCGAGGACGCTGGACTTGCCTTGGGCGTTTCGTCCGCTGATGGCGACGAGGGAGCCTTTCGGTGCAATCTGCACGTAGTCCAAGCGCTGGAATCCGTTGAGGGTGATTTCTTGGGTCTTAGCCATGATGGGAGTCTCCTAAATTGGGTGGTGTTAGTGGCCAGCTGGTGAGGCTGGCCACCGGGGTTGGGGGTTGGTTACGGCTGGGAGGCTTTCTGCCCTGCGGTGACGATGCGATCGAGGGTTTCGCGGTCGGCGCCCCATGCCTGGGCTTCGTTGTAGAGGCTTCGGAGTGCTACTGCATCACCTTCACGCTGTTCGATCTTCTCGTCCCAGGACAGCTCCAAGGCAGCTGGTGTTCCTTCGTCCTGGACCTCGCCGGTCTGGGTATCAACGTTGGCGCCGACCTCTTCAGGCTCTGGCGGCAAGGTCGTTGGTGCGGCTTGTGCCGGTTCTACGGTTGCGGCCGGCGCCGCGACAGCTGGTGCAGCGGACTTTGCTGGCGCTTTGCGTGACATTTTGCGGGTCTTCGCTGGTGCTTCTGTCGCGCTGCCAGCTGTCGGCTGCTCACCCAGGTCCTCGAGTTCCGATTCTTCGACCGAGTACGGTGAAATGCCGGATAGCACTTCTGGGAACATTCGGCGGCATGCTTCAGTTGCTGCCTTGGCGTACAGCATTTCCTGAGGGTTGGACTTGTACTTGGGATTGCTGGTGTATCCGGCCTGCGTGGCGCGCTGGATGGTCCAGGTGAACTCGTGCCATTCGCTTTCGTCACGGTGGCGGGCCCGGACAGTTACGGCTTCCGGTGTCGATGAAGCCTGGTCGAGCTTGTGGCCGTGGGATTTGACCAAGGCAACCATTGAGCGGGCGTACATTGCCGGAGAACCGTGGACGATGAACATATGCTGGACGGACTGGAATGGGTCGTAGCCGATCGATGCGCCGGCCATGATGATTGCGGTGACGTCCAGGGTCAGCTCGTCCACGGATTTGAAGCTGCCCTTGCCCTTCGACCGCAGGGGCGTCGGGACGAAATTGGACTGGGCCATGAAGCTGGCGATCTTGTTCGCGTGGCTGAGGGCGTTGACCCATGATTCGAGGCCTGCGATGCCGGCGGCGCCGGGCATGGTGGGCATGGCTAGTTCTGCGCTGGTTGGTGCAGGGTTTGCTGGCTGAATGCTCATGATTCTTCTCTTTTCTTGTAGTTAGGCAGCGTTGAGGGCGGGGACGGTGAGCGGTTCAAGCTTGATCTTTCCCCGCACTTTGGCGTCTTCGTGGACGGCCTTGGCGTGAAGGAAGTGCTGGAAGTGCTCGTCAATTTTTTCTGGGCTATCCGACAGCAGGTACAAGCTGGTGCCCAACGGCTCGTCTCCGTACCTGGCGTTCTCCCCTTCGCGGTCCATGGGTGTCACGTGGGCTACGAATGCTTTGGAGACGGGCGGGATCGGCTTTTCGATTTCCCCGTCCATATAGAACTCGGCTCTGGCGTAGGCCGCGGTCTGCAGGGCCGTGTCCATGTAGACGCCTTTGGACGTTTTCAGATCCACTTCGATGACCCAGCCAGCTGCGATTTCCTCAGCAGTTTGCAGTAGTGGCGACTGGGCGAAGAGGTCAACTTTGCCGGAGTACCAATGCTCGCGGCTTCCGACGATGACTTCAGCCAGTACTGGGGTGATCTGCCATTCTTCGAGGAATGCCAGGTATCCCTCAATGAACCCTTCGAGGTCCTCAGGCACGTCGGCTCCGCCGGTGAGGTTGATTTGTTCGGCGAGGTCGTGCACTGCCGTGCCGCGTTTCGCCGCTGCGTCGCGTTCACGGTTCGGGAGGAGCTGCAGGAATTTCAGCGACGGGTCACCCTTCTCGCCTGTATAGCCGGACTGCAGCCCTGTCAGATGGGTGGAATTGATCGGGTCAAGGACCCACTGCGCTACGACGGTGCCGGCCCACCAGACGAGGGCTGGCTTTGGCACTCCTCCGCCGATGATCGTCGTTACGCCGCTGACTGGCTGGCCGTCGAGTTTGTAGCGGTGACTTGATTCTTTGAATGTCAGCCCGCGTTCGATGGTTGCTGGGGTGGCAGTCATTAGAGCGACGCCCCGTCGAGGAAGCCGGTGAGAATGATAGCGGCGAGGATGGTGAGACCTGCGAGAGTGTGGAGTACCCGTTCGCCACGTGAAGTGATAACGAGTTTTTGGGTGTGCTTGCCCATTTGTAGAGTCTCCTTTGAGGAATCCGGTTGGTGGCCGGTTGCGGTTGGTGGCCGCGGGTGGGACTTGGGAGTCACGGTGTTGTGGTTTTTAACCCCGTAATAATCAGCGTACACACATTCATTCAATCTCGCAAGAACTTTTACTATTTCATTAAACCTAAGTCCACTGACAGAATAGCTCACGCCCTGAATGATCAGATCAAACTGATAAGGTTATTGCCCGTGGGTGGATTGTAGAGTCTCCCCACACCGCAGGCGTTTTGATCTCCATCTCACGCCTGCAACAAGGCGCCACAGGCGCCACTGTGGCCGACTGGTAATCGACCACATCAGCCAGCACGGGGTGGTACCCAGCTGGCAGAAGTGCGGCGTTGTTGGGACTTGGGAGTTTCCGACGCCGCACTTCGCTTTTAACTAAACTGTTGCAGCGCCAGCGCGAGCCCTGGGTGATCTCGAAGTCCCCTGGAATGCCAAAGCTTCCGGCTCTACCTCAGGCGCCGAATCCGCCTGCCGCACACAGCTCTCCAGGAATGCCTTGACCTGCGCCTCGGTGAAAAGGATCTTTCCGCGCTCGACCCGGGTATGCGCAATCTTCTTCTCACGTGCCAATTTGCGGATCGTCCACGGCGAAACCTTGCGGCGCAGCTCGACACTTACTTCTTCGGGCGAATACAGGGCAACATTCACTTGCTTTCACCCTGCTCGAATAGTGCCGTCGAAAGCTCCTTGCAAATGATTTCACTGATGCATTCCGCAACTTCGGGAGCCACCTCCCTGCGTCCAGTAATCAAATGGTAGAGATGCCCCGGCGTGACCTTGCAGCGCGCTGCGAGGTTCGTAATGGAAATGAGCTGAGCTTCGCCGGGCTTGGTGATGGCCCGCAGAAGCATTGGATTGCGGAGTTTCATATTTCCGTCCTTGGGAGTTCCAGCATGCTTCCTCCGAGAGTATGCGAAATTCCCTCTCCCAAGCAATTCAATTAGTCAGCTGATTCGTTCAGTCTGATTGAAAACCTGTATACGAAACTATTTCAACCTTGTTGAATATTTCATCTCACGCACTGTAGATTCAGCATTATCAGCAAAAAGTCTCAGTATAGAAATGCGCTTAGCTTGGCTGACATAACAAAAGTCACTTGACACACTACGAGCGGGGAAGAAATGCAAGGCGGAATCGAAGAACTCATCAACTCTATGCTTGGCGGACGAACCCTCAAACAGTTAAGCAAAGACTGCGGCGGCACGCCGACAATAGGACGCATCAGCGGAATGGCCCACAGCGGCATACGCGGATTCCCTAACCTGACGACCATCACCGGGCTAGCCAAGGGCCTTGGCGTAAGCCCGCAGACCGTCGTCCAGGCCTGCGGAGTCAGCCTGGGGCTATGGACGGTTGAAACATTCTCGACTGGCGCCCTGCAGCTCCCGCTCGGAGCAGAGAAGATGACCAAGGGCCAGAAAACAGCCGTCGTTTCTGTTGTCCGTGAGTTCATCAGCGCGAATGCGGCTTGAATACACTCCACCGCCTCAACCGGATCAGATCCAGCGCATCATTGATGCGATCAACATGGAACACCTCTGGAAACTGCGCAAGCTAGAGGGAAAAGACTTGGCTGACCACGTGCAGGATCTGATCGAGATGGAAGCCGACAAGAAGTACGAGGAGATGGTGGTCTTGCTGGAAAGGATCATCGACGTCACGCACTCCCTGGTTCAATACGACTCCCGGGAGCCGCAACCGTATTACGCAGAAAAAGCAGCATCGATTTACCGAAAGCTCGGACGACGCAAAGATGCGATCCGGGTACTGCGCCGATGGGTAGAAGCCTGGCCGCCAGAGCGGCCCAATATTAAACCCAAGGGAACAGAGGCGATCATCGCTCGCCTTTCGCATTTGGAAGCTTTGGAGTCCGGCATGTAATTACACCTCGGTTTCCGGTGTTGACCCCGTCAACGAGAAACGCAACAAAGAACAACACTTAGCAACACTTCCCGCGAGGAAGCAACAACTAAATAGAGTCGTAACCGGTCTGACAAGGCGAAATAGTGGTTCAAGTCCCCTTTCGCGCACAGGTAGAATCCCCGGTTGACTTCGGTCAACCGGGGATTTCTTTATTTAATCCGGACAGCTCCCCGCCCTCGATTGAGGATGCGGCGCCTGCCTCCGCCGCGCTTGCAGGTGTGCTGTCGTAAAGTGCTTATATGACTGATTCTTCCCCGGGCAACGTCCCCGCCCAGCAGGGGCTCATGCCAACTGATGACGGCCACCAGCTGTACTGGGAAGAGTTCGGCAGTCCCGGGGGAATCCCGGCACTGCACCTGCACGGTGGACCAGGAGGAACACTCGGCGCGAGCGGCTACCGGAACCGCTGGGATCTGTCCCGTACTCGCCTCATTGGTTTTGAACAGCGCGGTTGCGGACGTTCTCTCCCCTCGGCAGCCGCTGCGGATACGGACATCGGAGAATTCACTACCCAGCGGCTGATAGCCGATATCGAAACGCTGCGTGTCGGGCTGGGTATCGAGAAATGGATTATCAATGGCGTGTCCTGGGGCTCGACCTTGGCTCTCGCCTACGCACAGGCCCATCCCGAACGCGTCGTCGGCATGGTGCTTTTTGCCGTCACGACAACGAGCCGTGAAGAAGTCCAATGGATCACCGAGACTGTTGGAGCGCTCTTCCCGGAAGCATGGGACCGCTTCTCGCGATTCGCCAGCAGCCACATTCCGGCCTACGCGGCGGGTGAACTGCGACTGGTCGAGGCCTACGCGCAACTGCTCGGCTCCACCGATCTGGAACTTCGCGATGCGGCGTCCCGCGAATGGGCGCTATGGGAGGATACCCACATTTCCCTCGGATCGGAGCAGGTCATCCGCGATCCGCGCTGGCATGACCGCCGCTTCCGGCATTCAATGTCACGGCTGACCACTCATTTCTGGGCCCATGATGGTTTCTGCCAGCCGCCGATCATCGAGAATATGGCTGGGATCCGGCACCTGCCGGCCGTTTTGATCCACGGACGAGCCGATGTTTCCGGACCTTCAATGACCGCATGGAAACTTCACCAGCTCTGGCCAGCTTCCTCACTGGTTATCTGCGAGACCGATGGCCACGGCGGAGCAGAAATGGTCGATCACTGGACGTCGGCAAACGCGAAAATGCTCGACCTGGCTTCTTGATAGCATCAGAGGCGGAGTTTTGAACGAAAAATTCCGTCACTAGCACAGCACTACTGGAGTACTGAACATGCGCATAGCCATGCTTTCCCTGCATACCTCACCGATGCAGCAGCCGGGCTCCGGCGATGCAGGTGGCATGAACGTGTACATCCAGAACCTTTCCTATGCGCTGGGCGCCCTGGGCCACGAAGTCCACATGCTCACGCGCACCGCCAACGAATCCGAGTCGCTCCAGGTCAGCGAGGGCGTGTGGATGCATCAGGTGCAGATCGCTGCCCATCGGAACCTTGCCAAGGAACAGCTCCCGGCGATCATCGACGAGGCCGCGGAGGAAATCGCAACGCACTTGCACGGCGTGAAGTTCGATGTCGTCCACGGGCACTATTGGCTCTCCGGAATGGTGGGGCTGCAACTGGCGCAGCGCTGGTCCGCTCCCTTGCTGGTCTCGATGCACACCTCGGCGGCGGCCAAGGAACACGAATCAGGTCTCCCCGAGCCGGGGAAGCGGAAGGAAGCAGAGAAGCAGCTGCTCGCCGACTGCGCGCGCATCATCGCGAACACGCCCGTCGAGGCGAAACAGCTGCAGCGCTTCTACGGCGTGGACTCGAACAAGCTCGACATCGTCCTGCCGGGCGTCAACCACCGCATCTTCCACCCGGATCAGGACAAGCTGCGCCGGCCTCTGGGCGACGATGACTTGCACCTGGTCTACGCCGGGCGCATGCAACCGCTGAAGGGAGCCCATCTTCTGCTCGAAGCCATGGGCATCGCGCGTCGCGAGGATCCAGCCCTGCGCATTACCGCATCGCTGTTCGGCGCGCTGTCCGGGGCAACGGACTACGACCTGCCAGCGCAAGTCCAACGCCACGGCCTGGAGGACGTCGTCCGGTTCTTCGATCCGCTATCCCCCGAGAAGCTGGCGCTCGTCTTCGCCAATGCCGATGTCGTTGCGGTACCGTCGCTCTCCGAGACTTTCGGGTTGGTGGCCGCCGAAGCGCAGGCCTGCGGCACGCCGGTGTTGGCCAATGCGGTGGGAGGGTTGGCCTACGCCGTCAATGACGGCGAATCCGGTTGGCTCATGACCGAGCCTGATGCCCAGCTTTGGGCCGCCAAGCTGCTTGAACTGGCCCGGGATCCTGAACAGATTACCGCTGCCGGACATGGGGCGCTGGAACATTCGGCCCTCTTCACCTGGGAACGCGCGGCCGTGGCCACCCTGGCCAGCTACCGTGTCGCCCAGTCCGAGCGCCAAGTACGTTGAATGCAATAGTGGCTTGGC
>NZ_JBLVOC010000020.1:157451-170953 GCF_053543575.1 Glutamicibacter sp. AGC84 | reverse complement strand
CCCCACTAGCGGTGGAGCCTAGCTGCGCACCAGATCCAGCTCGAAGTGGGGCTTGGACTTGCGTGCATTCCACGCGTGGACCTTGTACCCATCGGCTTGCGGCTGGAAGGCCAGGTCAACCGATGCCGGAAGCACTACCGGGGTCTTGAACTCGATGCTCCAGTGGTACGTTCCGTTGGCTGGTTCGATCCCCGCCAATGCCCGGGCTGCCAGGTAGATGCCGTGGGCAATAGCCGCTGGCATGCCCAACGCCTTGGCGCTGACCGCGGACAGGTGAATCGGGTTGTAGTCGCCGGCTACTGCGGCCCAACGACGTCCCGTTCCCTGATCCAGTTTCCAGCTCGCGGTACGCTGCGGTGCGGCAAAGGCCGGATGCGCGATCTTCTCCGGTGTGCGGCCCTCGAGCCGCACGCCTTTGGCCAAGAACGTGCTGCGCAGCAGCACCCGGTCCTGCCCGTCCACGACGAGGCGCATCACCAAGTCGGAGGTGACCCCCTGGGGATGGGCCGAAAGGTTCTCGCTGTGCACCTCGATATCGAATGCTTCGTGCTCCCCCAGCGGCTGGTCCACATCGACCTGGTTGGACAGGTGGATCATGCCCAGCAGCGGCAAGGGGAAATCATCTTGCACCATCAAGGACATCGCCAGCGGGAAAGCCAGCGAGTGCAGGTAGAGGCTGGGCAGCACGCCGTTCATCGGCGCGCCTACGGCCTGGCGGAACTCGGCGAGTTTCACCGGATCGGCCTTGGCGCCCTGGAAGACCAGGACGGTTTCGGGCAGCACCGGGTTCTTCGGCTTCCGCTTCAGGGTCTTCACGGCCCTGGCATAGACCGAGGCCATCGAGGGAATCCCGGTGACGATCTGCGCACCCATCTAGGCACCTACCAGCGATTGGCCGCAGACCCGCAGCACTTGGCCGTTCAACCCGGCCGCGGCATCGGATCCGAGGAAGCTGATCGCCTCGGCAACGTCTACCGGCAGACCGCCTTGCATCAGCGAAGGCAGAACCATGCGGGCAACGGTGCGGGTACCCAGCGGGATCTTCGCGGTCATCTCGGTCTCGATGAACCCGGGAGCCACAGCGGCGATGGAGCCGCCATTTTCTGCAAACAGCTTGGCGCTGGCGTGCACCATGCCGATCACCCCGCCCTTGGAGGCCGCATAGTTGGTCTGGCCGCGGTTCCCGGCAATGCCGGAGGTGGAAGCCAGCGAAACGATGCGCAAACCGGGCAGCTTGGCTGCCAGGAAGGCCTCATTCATGCGCAGCTGCGAAGCGATGTTCACGGCAATCACCGAGTCCCAGCGGCCGGCATCCATATTGGCCAGCAGCTTGTCCCGGGTGATGCCGGCATTGTGGATCACCAGATCCAGCGAGCCATGGCGGCCGATCGCATGGTCCATGATCTGCTGGGCGGCATCCTGGGCGGTGACATCCAACTGCAAGGCGGTGGCGCCGATGGAGTTGGCGACCTTGGCTAGCGATTCGCCGGCAGCAGGCATATCCACCACGACCACCTGCGCGCCGTCGCGGGACAGCGTCTTGGCGATGGCCGCGCCGATGCCGCGAGCGGCACCGGTCACCACCGCGACCTTGCCGGCCAGCGGCTTGGCGAAGTCGGCAGGCAGCACGCCGTCATTGGTGCGCACGGAAAGGAACTGGCCGTCCACGTAGGCGCTGCGCCCGGAGAAGAAGAAGCGCAGCGCGGCCAGCGCACTAGGGCTGGCAACGCTGGTGCCTTCGGCAAGCACGATGCCGTTGGCGGTGGCTCCCGCGCGCATTTCGCGGCCCATCGAGCGCACGATGCCGTCGATGCCCTGGCGCACGGCGGAAAGCTCCGGCGCATCGTCATCGCTGGCGGGACGGGAGAAGGCCACCACGCGGCCGCCTGGCAGCAGCTTGCGCAACGCCTGGCCGGCCGCCAGCATCAGTGGCGACAGCTCGGTGGGGTGCTCGAGTTCATCGAGCAGCAGCACCAGGCCGCCGAGCTTGGCATCGCCGGCGTCGTGCCGGCGCACATCCAGCCCCCAGGCGACCAGGGTGTCGCTCAGGTCCTGGGCCTTGGACGAGGCACCGAGCACCAGCACCGGGCCGGGCAGCAGTGGCGCATCGGGGCTGTAGCGGCGCAAGCGCGGAGGACGCGGCAAGCCCAGCAGGGTGGCCAGCTTCTTGGTGATCCCGGAATTAACCAGTTCCATGTACTTGTCCGCCATTAGCTGCGAGCCTCCAGAATTGCGACGACGCCCTGGCCACCTGCGGCGCAGACCGAAATCAGCGCGCGGCCCGAGCCCTTTTCATGCAGCATTTTCGCGGTGCTGGCGATGATGCGCCCGCCGGTGGCGGCGAAGGGGTGCCCTGCGGCCAGCGAGGAGCCGTTCACGTTCAGCTTCGACCGGTCGATGGCGCCCAGCGGGGCATCCAGCCCCAGCTTCTCGCGGCAGAATTCCTCGTCCTCCCACGCCTTGAGCGTCGAGAGCACGGTGCCCGCGAAGGCCTCGTGGATCTCGTAGAAATCGAAGTCCTGCAAGGTGAGGTTGTTGCGCTCCAGCATCCGGGCGGTCGCGTAGGCCGGAGCCATCAGCAGGCCCTCGGCACCGTGCACGAAGTCCACTGCCGCCGCTTCGAAGTCCACGAAATTGGCCAGCATCGGCAGGTCGTTGGCTTGCGCGTACTCTTCGCTGCCCAGCAGCACGGCCGAGGCGCCGTCGGTCAGCGGGGTGGAGTTTCCGGCGGTCATGGTCGCCGCATCGCCCAGGTTCTTGCCGAAGGCGGGCTTGAGCTTGCCCAGCTTTTCCATGGTGGAGTCGGCGCGCAGGTTGTTGTCCTTGGACAGGCCGTTGAACGGGGTGACCAGGTCGTTGAAGAAGCCGCGGTCGTAGGCGGCGGCCAGGTTCTGGTGGCTGGCCAGGGCCAGTTCATCCTGGGCCTCGCGGGTGATGCCCCACTTCTTGGTGGTGATTGCCTGGTGGTCGCCCATGGACAGGCCGGTGCGCGGTTCGCCGGTGCCGGGGGCGGCCGGGGCCAGATGGCCTGGGCGCAGCTTGGCCAGCGCGGCGAGCTTGGCCTTGGTGCTGCGGGCGCGGGAAAGCTCCATCAGGATGCCGCGCAGCGCATCCGAGACGGCGATCGGCGCGTCGGAGGTGGTGTCCACGCCGCCGCCGATGGCGGAATCGAGCTGGCCCAGCTTGATCTTGTTGGCCAGCGAGCCGATGGCTTCCATGCCGGTGGCGCAAGCCATCTGCACGTCATAGGCCGGGGTGGCGTGATCCAGCGAGGAGCCGAGCACCGATTCGCGGATCAGGTTGAAGTTCTTGGAATGCTTGAGCACCGCGCCGCCGGCGACGGCGCCGATGCGCTGTCCCTGCAGGCCGAAGCGGGCGACCAGGCCCTGAAGTGCTGCAGTGAACATGTCCTGGTTGGACGCATTGACGTAGGCGGTATTGGAACGGGCGAAGGGAATGCGGTTGCCACCGATGATCACGGCACTGCGCACAGAGGGCTGGCTCATGTTCGTTGAACTCCTACAAATATTCTGGTGTGACAAGTATTACTGTAACCAAGAGTACATGATACTGTGAGTTACGTGAACAAGATCACTGGGGAAATCGACCGCGAGACCGACGGCCGGGCAGCTCGCTGGCAAGCGCATCGCACCGCGCGCCACGAAGAACTGCTCAAGCTGGCGCGCAAGGCCGTGCACAAGCTCGGCCCGCAGGTCTCCATGGAAGACATCGCCAATCACGCGAAAACTTCCAAACCGGTGTACTACCGGTACTTCGGCGACAAGGAGGGCCTGCGCCAGGCACTGAGCGCCATGGTGATCAACGACTTCCGCGAACGTGTCATCGCCGCAGGCCTGGCCAAGGAAGACGAAATCAGCGCCCTGCACGCCATGGTTTCCTCCTACCTGGAGCTGGCCGCCAACAGCCCGAACCTGTACTTCTTCGTGACATCGGCCCCGCGCTGCGCCGACGATGAATCCGCTGGCGCCCTGAGCACCTTCTTCGAAGAGGCATCCAGCTTGATGAGCGAACGCCTGCTCAAGCTCTATGACCAGCGCGCCACCTCCGCGACCCTGGAATTGTGGCCGCGCGCGGCGCTGGGCATGGTCCGCGCGGCCGGCGAACAGTGGCTGCGCCAACCGGATTCCGCCAACAAGCCGGCATTGCCGTCGCTGGCCGCGGAACTGACCAATTGGCTGGCCTACGGCATCGCCTCCACCCGGACCCCGAAAACCAACTGAAGCACCCAGGTGCACTCCCAACCCGACTCACCACCGAATAGAAAGACACGTCATGAGCGAGAACCGCATCAACGTCAACGCCCTGTCCGAACAGCTCTTCGGCCCCTATGCCGAAATCCGCAAGGCGTCCCGCGCCCGCGCCGCGGACCCGCAGCTGCAGCGCGACCCGCTGCTGGGCATGGATGAGCATCGCGAACGCGTTCTGGGCCAGCTGGGCATCCTGGTGCAGCAGGAAGCCGTCCAGCGCGCCTTCCCCACCGAATTCGGCGGCAAGAACGACCACGGCGGATCCATCGCCGCCTTCGAGGAACTGGTTGCCGCGGACCCGTCGCTGCAGATCAAGGCCGGAGTGCAGTGGGGCCTGTTTGCCGGGGCGATCCTGCACCTGGGCACCGAAGATCACCACAAGGCCTGGCTGCCCGGCGCAATGAACCTGGACACCCCCGGCGCCTTCGCCATGACCGAAATCGGCCACGGCTCCGCCGTGCCCGCGGTGGGCACCACCGCCACCTACGACGAGGCCACCGATGAATTCGTCATCCACACCCCGTTCAAGGCCGCCTGGAAGGAATTCCTGGGCAACGCCGCCCTGCACGGCAAGGCCGCCACCGTCTTCGCGCAGCTGGTCACCAAGGGCGTGAACCACGGCGTGCACTGCTTCTACGTGCCGATCCGCGATGAGCAGGGCAACTTCCTGGAGGGCATCGGCGGAGAGGACGACGGGCTCAAGGGCGGGCTGAACGGCATCGACAACGGCCGGCTGCACTTCACCAATGTGCGCGTCCCCCGCACCAACCTGCTCAACCGCTACGGCAACGTGGATGAATCCGGCACCTACTCCTCGCCGATCGCCTCCCCGGGCCGCCGCTTCTTCACCATGCTCGGCACCCTGGTCCAGGGCCGCGTCTCGCTGGACGGCGCCGCCACCAACGCCTCGAAGATCGCCCTGCAGATCGCGGTGACCTACGGCAATCAGCGCCGCCAGTTCAACTCCGTCTCGGACACCGAGGAAACCACCTTGCTGGACTACCAGCGCCACCAGCGCCGGCTGCTCACCCGGCTGGCCCGCACCTATGCGTCCTCCTTCGCCCACGACGGGCTGCTGGAGAAGTTCGACGCGGTGTTCTCCGGGCGCGAGGACAGCGACACGGACCGCCAGGATCTGGAAACCCTCGCCGCGGCGCTCAAGCCGCTGAGCACCTGGGACGCGCTGGACACCCTGCAGGAATGCCGCGAAGCCTGCGGCGGAGCCGGGTTCATCGCCAAGAACCGCTTCACCCAGCTCTATGCAGACCTCGATGTCTACGTGACCTTCGAGGGAGACAACAATGTGCTGCTGCAGCTGGTGGGCAAGCGCCTGCTCACCGACTATGCCGCCGAATTCCGCAAGCTCGATACCGGGGCCATGGCCCTGTACGTGGCCAAGCAGGTGGGCACCACTGCCCTGCACCGCTCGGGCCTGCGCAGCGTCGGCCAGGCGTTCGCGGATATCTCCGACGAGCGCAAGAGCGCCAACTTCTTCAAGGACCCGGAGAACCAGCGTGCCCTGCTCACCGACCGCATCAACGCCAAGGTGGCCGAAGTTGCCGGCGCCCTGCGTGCTGCCGGCAAGGACAAGGCCAAGGGCGCCGCGGCATTCAACGAGAACCAGGACCTGCTGATCTCCGCGGCACGCGACCACGGCCAGCTCTTGCGCTGGGAAGCGTTCACCGCCGCGTTGGAGCAGACCGGCGATGTCGCCACCAAGGAGGTGCTGACCTGGCTGCGCGATGTCTTCGCCCTGAGCCTGGTCGAAGACGACCTGGGCTGGTACCTGTCCCACGGCTTGCTCTCCATGCAGCGTGCCCGCACCCTGCCCGGCTACCTCAACCGCCTGCTCGCCCGCCTGCGCCCGCACGCACAGGACCTGGTCGAGGCCTTCGCCTACACCCAGGACCACCTGCGCGCGGACATCTCCTCGGGCGGCGAAGCCGAGCGCCAGGACGAGGCCATGGAGTACTTCCGCAAGCTGCGCGCCAGCGATGACGCGCCGGTCAGCGAAAAGTCGCTGCAGAAGGCCAAGGGCTAACCCGTAGCCACGCCGATGCCCGCATCCCAAAGCATTCTGGGTGCGGGCATCGGGTGGTTAACCGTTCAAGCGCTGGGCCAGCGCCACAATGATCCCTTCAGGTCCGCGAATGTAGGCCATTTTCCACACGCCTTCATAGTGTCCGATGCCGCCGATCAGCGGATAGCCGCGCTGGTTCAAGTCATCCACCGTGGCCTGCAGGTCATCGAGCTCGAAGGCGATCGAACGCAATCCCAATTCATTGGCCATCGCCGCATGGTTTCCCGGCAGGTGCGCTGGTCTTTCGAAACTGGACAGCTCGATTCCCACATCGGATCCGGGAGCCTTGAGCATCACGATATTCGTGCGCGAGTCGGGCACAGCGCAGACGGTCTCCAGGAACTCGCCTTCAAGCCCGTTCGCCCGGCCTTCCACTTCCAGCCCCAGGCTGGCAAAGAAGCCGGTCACCATCTCGAGGTCGGCAACGGTGATGCCTACATGGTCGAATCGAATGGGTCGCGGCATGGGAATCGGTTCGCTTTCGCTCGAAGGTACGCCACAGCCTACTCCGCTGGACGGCGGCGAACCAGATCGCCGCTGCCTTTTGGCACCAGCAAACTAGCTTGCGGCGAGCCGAAGCTCGTCCGCCACCTTGGCTACCAGCTCCCGCTCTTTCGCGCTCACCGCCTGAACCGGCAGCGGCAAGCAATCTTCAGCTACCCAGCCGAAATGCTCGGCGATGGCGGCACTGATCCTAAGGCTCCCGCCGCAGTGTGCCATCAGCTCCCACAGCGGCTCCAGTCTCGCTGAGATCGCCAACGCCTTTTGCGGGTCTCCTGCCTGCACGGCACGGGTTATTGCCACCATCGGAGCCGGAACGGTTCCGCCCACCGCGGTAAACCACGCGTTGCATCCTGCGATCAGGCCAGCTGCCCCTAAAGCGTCGCCCGATACGCCGATGCCCACGTGTTCGGGCAGCACCGCACGAATTGCGGCCACGTGCTCCTTGGCCTGCACCGGATCGGCTGGAACCCCGGGAATCTTGATTGACACGATCCCGGGCAGCTGCGCGATGCGCCCGTAGAGCCGGTTGCTGAAGGCGAAGTGGGTGGTTCGGGGATTGTTGTAGACAATGACCGGCAGCTCGCTGTGTTCACTGGCCGCCTTGAACAAAGCGAAGACCTCATCGTCATTCAGCTGCTGATAGCCCACCGGGGCGAGCAGCACGCCGACGGCACCGGCGTCCCGGGCATCGCCAATATGTTCCAGGACGCGGGAAGTGCGCAGTGCACCCACGCCAGCAAGCACCGGGATCCGGTCCGCGTGCTGCACGGCCAGCTCGATGACGCGCCGGCGCTCGGCGCGATCCAGGTACATATACGAGCCAGTTGAGCCCAGCACGGTGATCGAATCCACCTCGGCCCGCACTAGCCGCTGCACCAGGCCAATGAATGCCGGCTCGTCGAGCCGGTCATCGCGCAAGGGCGTGAGCGGGAAGGCACTGAGCCCGGTCCACGCAGTTGCCGGCGCCGCGTTGTTTTTCGCTGCCAAGCTCATGATCCGTTCTCCTTAATGATGCGCTGGTTCCTGGATCTTACGGCGAGCAGTGCGCAGAGGATGACCGCGCATCCGCCCACGACGGTGGGCCAACCGATGGATTCGTGCAGCAGCAAGCCCGCCCAGCAGATGGTCATCACCGGTTGCGCCAATTGCACCTGGCTCACCTGCGCCATCGGCCCGATGGCCAATCCCCGGTACCACGCGATGAAGCCCAGGAACATGCTCACGACACCGAGATAGGCAAACGCAGCCCACTCGCCGGGTGTCGCCGTGGGCGGGTGCTGGACCGCTGAGACGGTGGCGAGCGTCAGCATCACCGGAGATGCGAGAACCAGCGCCCAGGAGATGGTTTGCCACGAGCCGAGCTCGCGCGAGAGCAAGCCGCCCTCCGCGTAGCCGATAGCGCAAGCCAGTACGGCGCCGAAAAGCAGCAAGTCTGCTCCGTGCAGCCCGCCCAGCCCGCCACCTTGCACAGCCGCAAAAGCCAGGGCGGCCAGTGCCCCGGCAGCTGCCGCAATCCAGAACCTGGTGCTCGGACGTTCCTTGGTGCGCAGCACTGCGGCAACTGCCGTCGCCGCGGGCAAAATGGCGATGACTACCGCACCGTGGCTGGCCGGAGCCGAGGTCATTGCAAAAGAGGTCAGCAGCGGAAACCCGGCGACAACTCCCCCGGCGACGACAAGCAGCCGCCAGCATTGCGGCCGCGTAGGAAATTTCTGGCCGGTCAACCAGAGTGCGGCGATGGCTAGCACTGCGGCGATCACCGATCGCCCCGCACCGGCAAACAGCGGATGCAGGTGGCCGTGCTCTACGGCGATGCGGGTGAAGGGCACGGTGAAGGAGAAAGCGAGAACGCCCAGTAGCCCCCAGAGCAGTCCGGCACCCGGGGTGGATAGCGGTTGTCCATTATTGACAGTAGCGGTACTATGTAGCTTCATGTTTAACAGTAGCAGTGAGCGTGTGGTTGCGAAACTCCAAGAGTGGATTGCGGCAGCCCCTGCCGGGAGCCAGTTGCCCTCCACGCGTGCTCTGGTGGCGGAACACGAAGTCAGCCCGGTCACGGTGCAAAAGGCTTTGCGCACGCTCATCGGCCAAGGCGTCGTTGAGTCACGCCCCGGTATCGGCACCTTCATCCGCAAGCAACCGGTAGCCCGGGCGCACGACTACGCCTGGCAAACCGCCGCGCTGGGGGTCGTCCATCGCCCGTTGCCGGAGTTGGCCGCCGCCCAGCGGGCGACACCCAATGACGTCATCTCCTTGCATTCTGGATACCCGGATCGCGAGCTGCTGCCTGAACGCCTGGTGCGCAGCGCCTTCGCCCGAGTTGCACGCAGCGACGCCGTGCTCCAGCGCACCGAAGCCGCGGGATTGCCGGAGCTGCAAAGCTGGTTCGCCAGCGAACTCGGGGCGATCACCGCGCCGGGACTGAGCGCCCCGGCGGCCAGCGATGTTGTCGTGCTCCCGGGCAGCCAAAGCGGACTGGGGTCGATCTTCCGCTCGCTGGTTGGGTCCGGAAAGCCGATGCTCATCGAATCCCCCACCTACTGGGGCGCCATCCTGGCTGCCGCGCAGGTCGGCGTGCAGCTCATCCCCATTCCCGCTGGGCCGCACGGTCCGGACACCGAGGTATTGGACCGTGCTTTCGAGCAAACCGGGGCTCGCGCTTTCTACGCGCACCCGAATTTCGCCAACCCCACCGGCGCCCGCTGGTCGCCCGAGGTTTCGCTGCGGGTACTGGAGATCCTGAAGCATCGCGGCGCGTTCCTGGTGGAAGATGACTGGGCCAAGGATTTCGGGATCGACGTGGATTCTTCACCGGTCGCCGCCCGTGATGACAGCGGCCATGTGGTGTATCTGCGATCCCTGACCAAGAGCGTTTCCCCTGCAGTGCGCGTGGCCGGGGTAATTGCCAGGGGCCCGGCACGTGAACGGATCCTGGCCGACAACCAAGCGCAATCGATGTATGTCAGCGGCCCGCTGCAAGCGGTCGCATTGGATGTGGTCACGCAACCCGGGTGGCGCACCCATTTGTGCTCCGTGCGCCAGCAGCTGGCAACCCGCAGGGACCTGGTCCTGGATGCTTTGGCGCAGCATCTGCCCGAAGCCCAGGTTGAACAGATCCCCCGAGGCGGGCTGAACCTCTGGGTACGGCTGCCCGATACAGCTAATCCGGCACAGCTGGTGCGCGACTGCGAGATGCGCGGTGTAGCGATCGCGGCCGGCGACAGCTGGTTCCCTGCCGAGCCGACCGGACGCTTTTTGCGGTTGAACTTTGCTGGTCCGAATCCCGGAGCCTTCAGCCAGGGAGTCGAGATCATTGGCCAGGTGCTGCGCGGCTAGTTGTACGTCTCCGAAATACTCAAAGAGTCCAATGGTGGACCGCGAACGCGTACCATCCCACTGCCGCCTTAGCGATCTCCGACTCCCAACGCGCCGCACTGGAAGTGATCGCGAGATCGCAGACCGCCTCCCAAGTTAACATGCAACGCGCGCAGGTCCTGCTGACGGCCACCGACGGTCTGGCTAACGAATCGGCCTCCAAGGTGGCCAGGGTACCTCCGGGGAAGGTCCGCGCATGGCGAACCCGTTTCGAATAGAAAAGGCTGGCCATCTTCCCCTTCACCACCCGCGGACACACCCTACCCCCGCTGCGCCGGCAACAGCTCATGCAACAGCTCCGAACGGCACACCGCGAATAGCTGCCGGAGATTCTCAGTGGGAAAACCGGGCTGGCCGGCCATGGAATGCCGTACGGTCCATAACGAAAGCGTAAAAAAACCCTCAAAGGTTCCTCCCCGAACTTAAAGGCACCCTCGCCAATCAATGTGAGCAAAGGGTAAGAAGTGTACAAATACCCATAGATTTCCTTCATCACCCCGCCTTTGGAATTTTCAAACTCACTACTACCGAAGGACCACGCTGATGGGTATTCATTTCTTTAAAGCACAGCAGTACCGGTACGAAGTTCGAGATTTGCCCACCAAGCTCGCGTTCCATCCTGGTTAGCTTTGTGGTTGCCTGTACTGCGAATCTCGTGATTTCATCACTGAAAGTGCTATTGAGACGGGCTACTGGACGCGGTGAGGACTGGCTTGTAATTGCCGCCATCCAACGACCGCTCTGCCGCGATGCCGCACAACGAAATGGCTGATTGCCCTACCAGTTATTCACTGAACAGCGAGTGTCAACAATGAGCGTTGTTCTTAGTCATAACGCCTCTTGGAATAATTACGAGCAACTGCATTACTCATAATCGTTCTCGTGCCGTTCGGCGGATAGCCAAGTGGTGCTCGCTCCACCGATCGATAGCGGCTCTCGGCATTGATGCACTGGCCAGAAGTGAAATGACCGGCCAGCATCTCCTTTCCGGAAGAAGAAAGAAGGCCCCGGTGAATGAAAAATAATTTCATCCACCGGGGCCTGTCGAACTCTTTGCTGGCTACAGTCCGTCTACCTCGACCAGGCCGCGGCGCGTAGGCACCGGGGCCACGTGCGTGCCGTTGGCCGCCACGCGCTGAACCGACAGCAACCGCGGCGGCGCGCCGTCGGCGGTTTGCAGGATCCACGGACCGACCATCAGGTAGCCGCGATCATTTTCGGCCTCGGTGACCACGCCGGTAATCACGAAATCACCGTAGGGTTCCTGGCTGAAGGATGCGGCAACCAAATCGCCGTGGGACAGCTCGGAAACTTCGACGTCTTCCGGGGCGAACTCGCCTTCGAAGACTGCGGGGAAGGCGCGAACGTCCTTATCAGGCTGGCGGGCCATGGTTTCGCCGCCGTCGGCGTCTTTGGCTTTCTTCTTGGCAGCGGCCGCGTTCAGCCCGCCAACCATGACGTCGTCGAGCACGGTGGCGTGCGCGGCACCGGTGATCAGGAAGTTGCCGAAGCGGGCGGTCTTGTAGAGCACCGAGATCACGTCCCCGGCTTCCACCTCGCCGAAGGCCGCTTTCATGCCGGCTACATCGCGCTTGGAAGGGCCCTTGATAAAGACGTCCACGGGGTGATTCTCCGATTCTGCAGGAATTAGGTTCTGCGCTTAAGCGTAGGCCAGTTACCAGCCACGAAGAAAACGCCTAGCCTCGCAGGGCGGCGTCGAACCATCCGGTAATGCTCGCCGGATGGGTGATCGCGGTGCCCACCACCACGGCGAACGCGCCGGCATCCAGCGCGGCTTTGGCCTGCGCCGGGGTGTGGATCCGGCCCTCGGCAATCAATGGCGGCTCCAGGCCCGCTGCTGCGATCTGCTCCAGCAGCTCAAGGTCCGGCCCCTCGGTCTTGTCCCGTTCCCCGGTGTAGCCGGCCAGCGTGGTGCCGATCAGATCGGCCCCGGCCTGCGCGGCAGCCAGCGCGTCGTCCAGCGACCCGCAGTCGGCCATCACCAAGGCGGCAGACCGTTCGTGGACCGCGTTAATGGTTTGTTCCAGGCTCTTGCCGTCGGGCCGTTCGCGGCGGGTGCCGTCCAGGGCCACGATGTGCGCCCCGGCGTTGGCCACCGCCAAGGCGTGGTGGATGGTGGGGGTGATGAACACGCCCTCATGGCCGTCCTTGAACAGCCCGATGACCGGCACCTCGACGGCCGAACGGGTGAATTGGATATCCGCGATGCCCTGCACGCGCACGGCGCCGGCGCCGCCGATCACCGCCGAGGCCGCCACCTGCGCCATGGTCTGCGGGTGGCGCATCGGCTCCCCCGGATAGGCTTGCGCCGAAACGATCAGCCGTCCGCGCAGGGCTTGAAGTGCTGCTGCCGAAAGCAACATGTCTTTCTCCTCTTAGTCTTGTGGCCAGAATAGGCTGGCCGCCCCGATCAGGGCGGCATCGGTTCCCAAACGGGCAGGTTCCAGCGCGGTGCCGCGCACCAGGTCGATGGCGCTGGAGGCGAAGCCCTCGCGCACACCCTCCCACCAGATTCTCCCCGCCCCGGCCATCCCGCCGGCAATGACGATTTTCTGCGGGTCCAGCACGTTGGCCAGCGATCCGGCGGCGGCGCCTGCGGCCAGGCCTCCGGTATGCACTGCCCGATAGGCCAAGGCGTCGCCGGCTCCGGCCAGCGCGGTGACCGCCTGGGTGTCGCGCACCTTCGGGTTGCCGGCCAATCGCTGGTAGTGCCGGTGGATCGCCGGCCCGGCGGCGATCGCCTCCACATGCCCGGTGCGTCCGCAGGAGCATTCCAGCCCGGTGGCGTAAGCCGAATCGATGTGCCCCATATGCCCGGCCACGTGGTGGAAGCCGGTGACCAGCTGGCCGCCGTGCAGGTAGGCTCCGCCGATTCCGGTGCCGATGGCCAACAGCATCATCTGGCCGGTTCCCCGGCCTGCGCCGAAGCGGGCCTCGCCCAAACCGTGGGCGTGCACGTCATTGACCGCGCGGACTCCCAGTCCGGTGAGCCGTCCCAGTTCGGCCGCCATGTCGGTGCCGGCCCAGCCCGCCAAGGTATCAGTGGCCGATACCACCTTCGCGGTTTCCGGGTCGATGACCCCGGCGGCGCCGATACCCAATCCGGCCGGCTGCGCCGAGCATGCACCGCGCAGCTGCTGCACCACGCCGGCCATGGCCGCGATGATTGCGGCGGCGCCTTCGCGGGCCGGTGTGGGTGCTTGGCTGCGCGCGGTGATGGTGCCATCGCGGCGCACTACGGCGCCGGCGATCTT
>NZ_JBLVOC010000020.1:152559-157424 GCF_053543575.1 Glutamicibacter sp. AGC84 | reverse complement strand
GAGCACCTCGCCGGCGCCTGCTAGTTGTTCTTGCACTGGGCCAGGGCCTACTTGGCGGCCACCGGCAGCAGGCCGGTTTCGGCCAGGATCCCGCGGATCGCGGCGGCCTCGGAGGCATCCAGCGACGCCATCGGGGCGCTCATGGCGTTATTGGCGATGATGCCCAGTTCCACCAGGGCGGTCTTGAAGGCGCCCAGGCCCGCAGCCCCTGGCGACACCCGGGAAGCATCCGGGGTGTAGACGATGTCGAAGACGCGGGCCAGGCGGTCCTGTTCGGCCGCGGCGCCGGCCCAATTGCCGGCCACGGCCAGGTCGAACAGGCGGCGGTAGCCGGCTGGGTCCACGTTGCCCAGGCCCGGGACCACGCCGTGGGCTCCGCCCAGCAGCGCCCCGTCCACGACGACCTCATGGCCGGTGAACACCGAGAAGCCCTCGATGTCCTTGGTGGCCAGCAGCAGCTGGCGGAAGGACACGTCGTCGCCCGAGGAGTCCTTCACGCCCACGATGGCGCCGGACTGCGCCAGCCGGATGGCCACATCCAGCGGCAGCTTGTGGTGGGTGCGCACCGGCACGTCGTAGGCGAAGATGTCGACCTGCAGGGCGTCGTGGATGGCGGTGAAGTGCGCTTCGATCTCCGGGCCGTTGGAGATGGCATAGAACGGGGTGGTGACCACCAGCGCGTCGGCGCCCAGGGCGATCAGGCGCTGGCCCTCGTCGATGACGCGGGCGGTGGTCTGCTCGCTGGCACCGACCAGCACCGGCACGCGGCCAGCGTTGGCGGCCACGATCCGGGCGAGTACCGCGTCGCGTTCGGCATTGGCCAGGTAAGGCACCTCGCCGGAGGAACCGAGCACGAACAGGCCGGCCACTCCCCCGTCGATCAGGTGTTCCACCACGGCATCCAGGCCGGCGGCGTCAATGGCGCCATCGGCGGTGCGCGGGGTGATGACCGGCGGGATGACGCCGGAGTACTTCGGGTTGTTCGTGTAAGCCACGGGGATTCGGTCTTTCTCTAGGTGCCGCAATTGCGGCGATTGGTTAGTGCTCCAGCAGTGCCGGGGCAGCACCCAACAGGGTGCGGGTGTAGTCATTGGTGGGCGCGTCGAATACCTGTGCGGCATCGCCTCGCTCGACGATTTGCCCGGAGTTCATCACGCAGATGGTGTCCGAAACATAGCGCACGGTCTGGATATCGTGGGAGATGAACACCATGCCCAGGTTCAGCTCGGATTTCAGGTCGGTGAGCAGGTTCAGCACCTGTGCCCGCACCGAGACATCCAGCGCGCTGGTGGGCTCATCGGCCACGATCACCGCAGGTTCCAGGGCCAGCGCCCTGGCGATGGCCACGCGCTGGCGCTGGCCGCCGGAGACCTGGCTGGGCAGGGCCGAGGCCGCCGAAGCCGGCAGGCCCACCACCTCAAGCAGTTCCAGCGCCTTGGCCTTGCGCGAAGCATCGCTGCCGATGCCATGCACGCGCAGCGGGTCGGTGAGCGTGTCCATGATCGGCATGCGCGGATTCAGCGCGGTGGCCGGGTCCTGGAAGACCACGCCCACGCTGCGCCCGAACTCCTTGCGGCCCGCGGCGTTGCGCTTGCCCACCGGCTTGCCGTTGAACAGCACCTGCCCGCTGGTGGGTTCCTGCAGTCCCACCAGCACCGAGGCCAGGGTGGACTTGCCGCAACCGGATTCGCCCACGATGCCCACGGTCTGCCCGCGGTGCACCGCGAAGTCCACCCCGTTGACGGCCTTGATCAGGCGCGGGGAGAACAGCTTGCCGCCGCGGATCCTGTGGTGCACGTGGATATCCTGCAGCTCGATGATCGCGTTGCTCATTTGCTGGCTCCTTGAAGGTGGCTGCCATTGCCCTGGTGGCTGGCCCAGCGGTGCTCGCTGCCGGCGTCCACCGGGACGAAGGACAGGTGCTGGTCCGGGTCGGCGCCGGCACGCTGCGAACGCTCGGCGAAGCGGTCGCCGGCGGCGAAATCGTACGGGCTGGGGACGGTGCCCGGGATCTGGTGCAGGCGTTCGGCCTTGGACTCGATGGAGAGCACCGCGCCGAGCAGGCCCTGGGTGTATTCGTGATGCGGGTCCGAGAGCACTTCGCTGATCGGACCGGACTCCACCACCTGGCCGGCGTACATCACGGTGACCCGGTGGGCCAGCGAGGCCACCAGTGCCAGGTCGTGGGAGACGAAGACCATCGCGAAGCCCAGCTGCTCGCGCAGCTCGTTGAGCAGGTCGACCACCTGCTTCTGCACGGTGACATCCAGCGCGGTGGTCGGCTCGTCGCAGACCACCAGCTTGGGGCTGCGCGAGAGGGCCATGGCGATCAGCACGCGCTGGCGCTGGCCGCCGGAGAGCTCATGCGGGTAGGAGCGCAGGGTGCGCTTGGCGTCCAGCTTGACCAGGGCGAGCAGTTCCTCGGGGGTCTTGCGCCCGCCGCGGCGGGTGAGCTGGCGCAGCTGGTCGCCGATGAGCATCGAGGGGTTCAGGCTGGACAGCGCGTCCTGGTAGACCATCGCGATCTGCTCGCCGCGCAGGCCCTTGTAGACCTTGTCGTCCCCGGCCCGGGTGCCGCCATCGGAGGTGGCCGGCAGCAGTTCCCTGCCCTCGAAGGTGATGGAACCGGAGAGCTGGGCGCTCCCCGGCAGCAGGCCCATGATGGCCAGCGAGGTGATGGACTTGCCGCAGCCGGATTCGCCCACCAGCGCCATGGTTTCGCCCTCGCGCACAGCGAAGGAGACATCCTGCACGATCGGGGTGTCCCCGTAGCGCTCCGGGAAGCGGATGGACAGGTTCTTGACCTCCAGGATGGTGCGCGGCGCGCCCTGGGAGGTATCGAGCACCAGGCGGTCGGTGCGCTGGGCCTCGGCCGCTGCCAGCAGGTCCAGTTCCCCGCGCAGCCGCTCGGCGGCCTGCGGGTCCGCGGCCGCCTTGGCCTTGGCCAGCGCAGGCTCGCCGTTCTTCTTCGCCTGCTTCCTGGCCGAGCCCTTGGTGTTCACCAGCGCATCGGTCATGCCTTCGGCCAGCATGTTCAGCGCCAGCACGGTCAGCAGGATCACCAGGCCGGCGAAGGTGGTCGCCCACCACGCGCCGTTGAGCACCAGGGTGCGGCCGTAGGAGATCACGTTGCCCCAGCTCGGGGCCGGGTCCTGGATGCCTGCACCGAGGAAGGACAGGGATGCTTCGAGGATGATGGCGTCGGCCACCATCACGGTGGCGAAGACCATCACCGGGGCCGCGCAGTTGCGCAGCACGTGGGTGCCCAGGATGTAGAAGCGCCCGGCGCCGATCACGCGTTCGGCGCGCACGTAGTCCTCGCCCCATTGGGCCAGCACGTTGGCACGGACCACCCGGGCGATCTGCGGGGTGTAGATGATCGCAATGGACAAGATGATCACCGGCAAGGTGTTGCCCAGCGAAGCCAGCAGCGCGGCGGCCAGGGCGATGCCCGGGAAGGCCATCACCATGTCCATGATGCGCATGATCGTCTCATTGGCCCATTTGGCGCTGGTGGCGGCCAGCGCGCCGAGCAGCCCGCCCATGACCAGTGCCAGCGCCACCGACCCCAGGCCGACCAGCAGCGAGGCTTGGGCGCCGAAGAGCAGGCGCGAGTAGATGTCGCGGCCCAGCCGGTCGGTGCCGAAGAAGTGCTCGGCGCTCGGCTTCTGCGCCGGGATTCCGGTAGCCAGCGGGTCATGCGGGGCGATCAGCGGGGCGAAGAGGGCCACCGCGGCGATGGCCAGCAGGAAGGCCAAGGCGATTTTGGAGCCTGCCGGCAGCGCCTTGAAGCGGGCGCCGGACTCGGAAAGGCGGTTCACGAGGTTGTTGCGTGGGGCCATGATGCTCATCCCTACACCGTCCTAATTCGCGGGTTGATCAGCAGGTAGAGCAAGTCGACGATGATGTTCACGAGCACGAAGGTGATCGCGATGGTCAGCGTGACGCCCTGGACCAGGTTGGTGTCCTTGTTGGTAATGCCGTTCATGATCAGCTGTCCCATGCCGGGCAGGGAGAAGATCATCTCGATGACCACCGCACCGCCCAGCAGGTAGCCGATGCGCAGCCCGAGCACGGTCACCGGGGTGACCAGGGCGTTGCGCAGCACGTTCTTGGAGATCACTTCGCCGCGCGGCACGCCGTTGCCTATGGCGGTGCGCACGTAGTCGCGGTCCAGTTCCTCGACCATCGAGGTGCGCACCACGCGGGTGAGCGAGGCGGAGACCGGGATGGCCAGGGCCAGGGCCGGCAGTGCCATATGCAGCAGCCAGGTGCCCGGGCCCGATCCTTCGGGGGCCGCTCCTCCGGAGGGGAACAGCGGGCTGGAACCCAGGGCGAACCACTGGATGAGCAGGATGCCCAGCCAGAAGGACGGGGTGGCGATCGCCGCGATGGAGAAGATGCGGACCAGCTGGTCCGGCCAGCCATCGCGGTACAGTGCACCGAGCAGGCCGAAGGCCAGCGAGATGACCACGGCGATGACCACGCCCAGGAAGGTCAGCTGCAAGGTCAGCGGGAATGCGCCGGCGATCATCTGGGAGACCGATTGGGCTGGCGGGGTGGTCAGGCCGAAGTCCAGGCGGATGAGCCGGCCGATGAAGCTGATGTACTGGACCACCAGCGCGTCGTTCAGGCCGCGTTCCTCGCGGTAGGCCTCTTTGGCGGCCTCGGAGGCGCCCTCGCCCAGCGCGGAGGTGGCTTCATCGCCCGGGGCCAGCTTCATGATGATGAAGACCATGGCGGAGATGCCAAGGACCATCACCGGCAGCGCGGCCAGGCGGCGTAAGAGCAGGTTGAGGAAATTCCCCATGGAGTAGCTCCGTCGAGTATCGAAGTGTGCAGGTCATTGCGCTGGGCGGGGCGGG
>NZ_JBLVOC010000020.1:147305-152519 GCF_053543575.1 Glutamicibacter sp. AGC84 | reverse complement strand
CCGGCCTGCTGCGCGGGGCCGGGGCCGGCTAGGCCTTGCGGTTCACGCCGACAAAGGAGATGCCGGTGGTTGGCAGCGGCGCGAAGCCTTCCAGCGCGTTTTCGTCCCAGGCCGATGGCAGCTGGCGGTGCAGCACCGGGTAGAGCGGGGCCTGTTCGGCGACGATGTTGATCGCCTTGCCCCACGCCGCCATGGCCTTGTTCGAATCATCGGTCTGGATGGCCGCGTCCAGCTGCTTCTGCAGCTCCTTGTATTCGGGCGTATCGTTCCAGCGGAAGCGGTTCTTCGGCCAGACATCGCCGCGGTAGAACCAGCTCATCAGCAGGTCCAGGTCGTTGCCGAAGACCGATGGGTCGCCCGGGGCGGCCACCACCGAGAAGGTGCCGCTGTCCACGTTGTCGGTGTACAACGCGCCGGATTGCAGGTTCTTCATGGTGACCTTCACGCCCGGGATCTTGTTCCAGGACTCGAGGATCAGCGGGGCGATGTCCTTGACCCACGAGGTGTCGGTGGTCAGCAGCTCGAATTCCAGCTTGTCCACGCCGGCTTCGGCCAGCAGCGCCGCGGCCTTCTGGGCGTCGTAGCCGTAGACCGTGTCCGCCTTGATGTACTGCGGGTGGCTTTCTTGCACATAGGAGCTGGCGGCCTTGGCGTTGCCCAGCAGCGCGGTGCTGATGATCGACTCGGTGTCCAGGCCGTAGTGCAATGCCTGGCGGACCAGGGCGTTGTCGAATGGCTTCTTGGCGCAGTTGAACATCAGGAACAGCAGGCCGAAGGAATCGGCGCTCTTCACCGTGGCCTTCGAGGCCAGGCGGTCCATGTCGAGGTACGGCACGTCCTCGATGGCCTGCACGCGGCCCGATTCCATGGCGGTCACGCGGGCGGCCGCGTCGGAGAGCAGGAACCAGGTCATGCCGCTGGCGGCCGCAGGGTATTTGCCGTTGTAGTCCTCGAACTTCTCGAAGACGATCTTGTCGTCCTTGGTGGCCGAGACCAGCTTGTACGGGCCGGTGCCGATCGGCGCGGCGTCGAAGCCGGCCTGGTCATTGGAAGCCACGGCCTTCGGCACGATCTTGACCACCGAGATGCGGGTCGGGAACAGCGGGAAGGCGTAGTTCAGCGTGAACGCCACGGTCTTCTCGTCCTTGGCCTTCACCGACTTGATGAAGGGGATGAACTGGGCGAACAGCGAGGCGTTGCCGGTGTCCAGCACCCGCTCGAAGGAGTAGACGACGTCCTGGATGGTGACCGCTTCCCCGTTGTGGAAGGTGGCCCCGTCGCGCAGGGTGATTTCCCAGCTGGTGTCGTCAATCTGCTTCGGTTCTGCCGCGGCCAGCGCCAGGTAGGGTTCGCGGGTGGCCGGGTGCAGGTCCACCAGGCCCTCGAAGATGTGCATGTTGGCGGCGAACGGCGTCGCACCGGAGGAGGTCATCGGGTCGAAACCGGTGGACAGGGCGTAGGAAATGCCTGCCTCGATGGTGCCCGTGCCGGCAGCTGCGGTGCTGCCCGCGCCGCCGCTGGCTCCTGGGGAGCAGGCGGCCAGGCTGGCCGAGAATGCCGCAGCAGCGCCAACCATGCCGGTGATCTTCAGGAAATCTCGTCGTGCAAAGGGCTTGTTGGCTACTTCGTTCAAAGCCATTCTTGCCACCTCCAGGAAAATGAGTGAGTGTTGTAGGACGTAGGATGTCCGATCTATGGTCTAGACTGTAGTGGACGTCACGCCGCATGGTCAACTGCGTCACATGAACTTCTCCGACCGCCGAGGAAAGCAGGATCCGTTGAGCACGATGCCAGCCCGCCGATCAGATGCCCGTGCCCGCCTGCGCGCGCTGACCAATGACATCACCGCGCTGATCCTGGAACGCGGACTGCTGCCCGGGGACCCGCTGCCCACCGAGCAGGAACTCATGGCCGAGCTGGGCGTGGGGCGCAACTCCCTGCGCGAGGCGATCAAGGTGCTCCAGGCCCTGGGCATCATCGACACCCGCCACGGTTTCGGCATGTTCGTGGCCCAGGAAAACCTCAACGCCCTGCATGACTCCCTGGCCTTCCGCGGGCAGATGTCGCTGCGCCACCATGGCCATGAGGCCAGTGAGCTGGTCGATGTCCGCCAGGCACTGGAAACCGGCCTGATCGGCCTGGCCATCCGCGCGGTCACCGACGAGCACCTGGAGGCCCTGGAGCAGTGCGTAATCCAGATGGAGCAGCACGCGGCGCGCGAGGAGACCTTCGTCGAGCAGGACAAGGCCTTCCACCGCATCCTCTTCGAGCCGCTGGGCAACCAGCTGCTGACCAACCTGCTCGGAGTGTTCTGGGATGTCTACCGCACCATCTACGATGCGATCGACTCCGATCTGGAAATCACCCAGCCGGCCAAGACTGCCCAGGACCACCGCGATATCCTCGACGCGGTACGCGCCAAGGATGTGGAAACCGCCCGGCAGTTGATCTCCGAGCACTTCCATGGGATTCGCGCCCTGCTGGCGAGCCGGGAAGTTTAGCAAAAGAACCCTAAAGCATTCCTTTCACAGCTAAGCTGGGGTGGTGGACACACTTCAACGCTATGCACCCAATGAAAACCTCAGGCGCGACGAAGCGGCCTGGCGCGCACGGAATATCGAATGGCACTTCGCCGAGGTCCAGCTCGATCTTTCCAATGCCACCGATCGCACAGCCACCAGCTTCAGCTCGATCACCACGCTGAACTTCAGCTCCAAGGATCCGGCGGCCTTCATCGACTTCATCCACGAATCCGTGGACGAGGTACTGGTCAACGGCACCGCGATCGACCTGGAATCCGCAGTGCTCGATGCACGCATCTACCTCGACCAGCTGCGCACCGACGTGCCGAACACCGTGAAGATCAGCGGGCGGGCGATCTACTCGCGCTCCGGCGAGGGCCTGCACCGCTTCGTGGATCCGCAGGATGGGCAAACCTACCTCTACACCCAGTTCGAGCCTTCCGAGGCGCGCCGGGTCTTCGCCTGCTTCGAGCAGCCCGACCTGAAGACCAGCTACCGCTTCACCCTCACCGGCCCAGCCTCCTGGCACCTGGCCAGCAACCAGCCGATCGTCGATGAGGTACTGCACGATGACGGCACCAAGACCGTGGCCTGCGCCCCGACTCCCCCGATTTCCAGCTACATCACCGCGGTGCTGGCCGGACCGTACCACGTGGTGCGCGGCGAGCACCTCCAGCGGCTGGACGACGGCGAAGAGCTGAGCATCGAGATGGCCGCCACCTGCCGCGCCTCGCTGGCCGAGCACTTCGACGGCGACGAGATCATCAAGCTGACCAGCCAGGGCCTGGACTACTACCACCAGCTGTTCGACTACCCCTACCCGTGGGGCAAGTACGACTCGGCGTTCGTGCCGGAGTACAACCTCGGCGCCATGGAAAACCCGGGCCTGGTCACCTTCACCGAACGCTACGTCTTCACCTCGCATGCCACCGAAGGGCAGTACGAGCAGCGCGGCAACACCCTGATGCACGAAATGGCGCACATGTGGTTCGGCGACCTGGTCACCATGAAGTGGTGGGATGACCTGTGGCTCAAGGAATCCTTCGCCGACTACATCGGCACCCTGGCCAACGACGAAGCCACCGATTTCACCACCGCGTGGACCACCTTCGCGGCGCGCCGCAAGGCCTGGGCCTACGTGGCCGACCAGATGCCCACCACCCACCCCATCGTGGCCGACATCCCGGACCTGCTGGCCGCGGACCAGAATTTCGATGGCATCACCTACGCCAAGGGCGCCAGCGTGCTCAAGCAGCTAGCCGCCTTTGTCGGCGCCGAGGCCTTCCGCGACGCCGCCCGCGCCTACTTCCGCAAGCACGCCTACGGCAATACCTCGCTGGATGACTTCCTCGAAGCGCTCGAAGCGGCCAGCGGCCGCGATATGGTCCAGTGGGCGAATGCCTGGCTGAAGACCAGCGGCGTGCCGAAGCTGCACGTCGAATACACCACCGATGCCGGCGGCACCATCACCGCGGCATCGCTGATCCAGTCGGGCACCGATCCGGTCACCGGGCAGAAGATCGCCCGCCCGCATGTGCTTTCGGTCGGCGCCTACCAGCTGGACGGGAGCCAGCTGGTGCGCACCGACTCGGTGGACGTGGAGCTCTCCGGCGAATCGGCGGCCCTGGACTTCCTGGTCGGACGCCGGATCCCGGATCTGCTGCTGCCCAACGACGGCGATGAGACCTATGCGCTGATCGAATTCGACCCGGTTTCGCGTGCCACCTTGCTCGGCCACCTCTCGGGCCTGGCCGACTCGCTGCCCCGCGCCACCTGCTGGGCGTCGCTGTGGGATGCGGTGCGTTCGGCCACCTTGGATGCGCAAAGCTACGTGCAGGCGATCCTCGATCACGCGCACGCCGTCACCGACGCGGGCGTCTTCGGGGTGCTTACCGACCAGCTGGCCACCTCGATTTCCAAGTACGTTGCCCCCGAGCTGCGCGCGGAGCTGCGCCAGAAGGCCGCCGCGACCCTCACCGGATGGCTCACCCGGTTCGAGGCCGGCGGAGACCAGCAGACCACCACCGCGCGCACCCTGGTTCGCCTGGCCCGTGCCGGCGTGGCCCCGGAGGTGCTCGACGCCTTCCTGGGCGAGCAGCCCAATGCCTACCAGGTCACCGTCGATGAGCAGCTGCTGTGGGGTTCCTACATCGCTCTGGCCGCTTCCGGCCGGCTCGACGAGGCCGCCGAGGCGTCCATGCACGAAGCGGCCAAGGCCAGCCCCACCAGCGTGGCGCAGAACTCGGTCCGCACCGCGCTGGCGGCGCGCCCGGATCCGCAGGCCAAGGACACCGCTTTCGACACTGTGCTGATGGCGCGCGATGAACACGGAGAGTTGTCCAACGATGCCCTCTCGGCCACCGCACTGGGCTTCACCATGGGTTCCTCAGCCCTGCTGGCACCGTTCGAGGAACGCTACTGGGCCGCGATCCTGCCGGTCTTCGAGACCATGGGCATGGAATTCGCCACTCGCGTGATCGAGGGGTTGTATCCAGGGCACCAGGATCTCCAGGGCGCCATCGAGCAGAACCATGCACTGGCTGCCGCGACCAGCTGGCTGGAACGCCATGAGAGCGCACCGGCCGCCCTCAAGCGCATCCTGCTTGAGGAACGCGCAGAACTGGAACGCTCGCTGAAGGCCCAGGCCTACAGCCGCACCAGCCGCTAGGCGCTGGCCCTCCGAAGCCGGGGC
>NZ_JBLVOC010000020.1:143624-147284 GCF_053543575.1 Glutamicibacter sp. AGC84 | reverse complement strand
GGCCCGGCTTTTCCGTGCCGCTACACGCTGCCGGCGCGGCGGAGATGGCAGGGCCACAGCACCATGGCCTTAAGCAAAACAAGGGCCTGGCCTCGAACTTGATCGAGAACAGGCCCTTGGATCTTGGCTCGCTACGGAACCCGCGCGGTCCATTGCGCGGTAGCGAATTTGGCCTCGGCCAATTCCTTCGCCGCCAGACGGGATTCGGCATCCAGCTGTGCCGGCTTGGCCCCGGTGCGCTTGGCGAAGGTGTCCATCATGACGTTGATGATCTCCATGCGATCCAGCTTTGTCTGCGACTTCAGCGGATCAACACGCTTGACCGCTGAGGTGATCCCCTTGTCGGAGATCTTCTCCCGGCCAATGCGCAGCACCTGGGTCATCTTCTCCGCGTCGATGTCGTAGCTCATCGTGACGTGGTGCAGCATCGCACCGTTGGCCAGGCGCTTTTGCGCTGCGCCGCCGATCTTGCCGGCAGGGGTCGCGATGTCGTTCAGCGGCTTGTAGTACGCTTCCAGGCCGATGCTTTCCAGCGCTTCCATCACCCAGGCGTCCAGGTACGGGTAGGAATCGGCAAAGCTCATGCCGTCCACCAGGGATTCAGGAGCGTAGAGCGAGTAGGTAATGCAGTTGCCAGCTTCCATGAACATCGCGCCGCCTCCGGAAATGCGGCGAACCACCTGGATGCCGTGCTTTTCGGCTTGCTCCATATCCACTTCGTTCTTCAGCGACTGGAAGGAGCCGATCACGACGGCGCCTTCGCTCCAGTCCCAGAAGCGGATGGTCGGCTTACGGGTCCCCTTGGCGATTTGCCGGGTCAGCACCTCATCCAGCGCCACTTGCTCCGTGATTGGAATGATCTCCGGGCCCAGGACTTCCCACTCGTGGTCTTCCCACTTGGTGGCGTGTCCCAGCGCGCGGCGGACGACGCGCGCGATGGCATCTTCGTCAAAACCGAACATCACTGCGCCTTCACGCAGATTGTCGGTTACCGCATTGCGTATGGTGCTGTGGCTGGCGTCGGCCGGCAAACCGCGCAGCGCATCGTTCAAGTCATCGAGCGCATCATCTGGTTCCAGGAAGAAGTCGCCATTCAATGACACTTCGGTGATCACGCCATCGGAAGTATCCAGATCTACAACGACTAATTTGCCACCGACTACCTTGTATTCACCATGATGCTTCATGGTTTCATTCTATCCCCGGCCACCCACTAGTCGAATCCACGCGCCCCCGGATTCGGTGGTTCGCAGTGGCAAAATGCAGCCCCGGATGACAATCGAATAAATATTCGAGAATACTTCCACATTCCGCGGATTTCCGGGCCAAACTGTCTGTTGCCGGCAGGATAATTAACTATGGCTATACCCGATTTCATCCATGACGACGATGATGAACATCGTCTACCGTTGCCCCCAGCTGGCACTCGCACAGAATCCCACAAGGATTCGTTATTCAGCGACCATCTCGAGCATCACCTGTTCCATGGTCAGCTGAAGCAATTGGCAGATGAGCTCTACGACGCGGGCCCGCTCAATGGCCCCGGCGACGCCCTCGAACGGCTGAAGAAGATCCAAGGCATCCAGAGCACCCTCGATGCAATGACATCTGTGCTGCTGGCCGATTCAGTAGAACAAGTCAGTGAATCATTTGCCGATATGATCGCCACCGAGGGGACCACTACCGAGGAGGAGGAACGCGAGGCTCGGAAAAGTGCTCAATACTATGGCGTTGACCGCGGCAGTGACCAGGTCATCAACTCCAACTTCATCGCAGAAGCGGCTGTCGCGCTGCGTGAGACCCCTCGAATGGTAGGCAAGCGGATGTTCTATGCCAAGGGTCTTCGCTACGCCTGCAAGGAAACTCTCACGGCTCTGGCTGCAGGAGAGATCACGCCCAAGGCAGCGCATGACATCGTGAAGCATTCGCAGGACTTGCTCCCCGAACAAATCATGCAGATGCAACGCGTGCTGTTGCCCATGGCGAAGACCGCGTCTGATGACGCGATATACCAACGCGCACGCCGGTTCCATGACCGGATGTGCCCGGAGGCCGCCGAACAAAGGCACAAGAAGTCTGAAAAGAATCGCAAGCTCACGCTATGGGATAACGAAAATGGCATGTCCACCCTCAAGTACTACAACAGTGCCGCAGTGATTCATTCCATCAAGAACTCCGTGAAGTGGCTAGCTGATCAGCATAACGATCCGCAGGATCCCCGTACCCGGGAGCAAATAGAAGCGGACGCCTTTGCAGACATCATCCTCAACGGCTGGCCGGACCGGGAAGGCACGCCCCTCAAGCCACGGGTATCCATCACGATTCCCGCGGTGGAAATGCTGGCGGATCCTACAAGGACCGTGGCTGACTTGGAAGGCTACGGCCCCATCCCACTGGGGGTCGCATTGGCGTTGGCAAAGGATGCGCCTTCGTTCCAGCGCGTGCTGACCGATCCATGGACTGGCGCCGCGATAGATGTCGAGCGCAGGCGCTACCGGCCCTCGCAGAGTCTCAAGGATCTGTTACGGCACCGCGATGAGCATTGCTGCTTCCCCGGCTGTCGCCGTCCAGCTGACCGCTCCGAGATTGACCATATAAATGGCTGGGCTCACGGAGGGCATACGACCAGGGACAATACGCATCTGCTGTGCAAGCAGCATCAAATGTTCAAGCATGCATTGGGCTGGAAAGTCGTTCCGCGTCCTGACGGATCCAAGATGTGGGTGACTCCGCACGGGCTGAGCGCACTCGTTATTCCGGAAAGCGTCAAGCGTGTGGACCAATTTGATCATGTAAATGATCATTGCCCAGAGCGCCCTAAGGTCATTCCTTTGCCGCATATTCGACTCACGGCAGAAGTACGCAGGGTACTTGGGCTCAAACCTCGCGTCGAAATTCCAGACCAGGATCCCGGTCCTGAATCGCCGCCAGATGACGGCCAGAAGGAAACAGGCTGAGGACGCTATCCCGATTGACCGGATTTTGGGTGACAGAATTTTTCAGTCACCAGCACCTCCACACCACCAATAACACCATTCACGCAACGGCGATGGAGCCAGTTGCTCTGAGCAGTGCGGCCAAGAGGACTGCTTCGACGAGTGAGCGAATCCCTATTCAGCCACCACGGGAAGCCCCGACGGCTATTGCGCCGAAAAGCTCTGGGCAAACGCTGCTGACAATATTTTTCAGTCATTGATGCATCCAGGCGACTACCAAAATGCCCGATGCGTATCGCGGCGCGAAAAACGAAACCTCTTCAACAGTTCCATGAAAATATTTTTCAGTCGTCTCCGGCCGCCCCGACAACTATTGTGCCGAAAGACGCTGGGCGAACGCTGCTGACAATAATTTTCAGTCACTGGCGCATCGAGTCGACTACCAAAATGCCCCTTGCGCATCGTGGCGCGAAAAAGGAATCCTCTTAGTCAGTTAAGTGAGAACATTTTTCAGTCATCTCCTGCCGCCCCGACGGCTATTGCGCCGGAAGACGCTGGGGCGAACGCTGCTGACAATATTTTTCAGTCACTGGCGCATCCAGGCAACTGCCAAGATGCCGCGATGCGCATCGTGGCGCGAAAAACGAAACCTCTTAGACGGTTCCGTGAAAACATTTTTCAGTCACTGATGGACAGGTGTCCCGTTAAAGCAGCAGCGGGGGGG